>CBFHSJ010000203.1:0-1067 GCA_965658485.1 Luminiphilus sp. | reverse complement strand
AGGCGCTCAGAGCCATGGAGTGCGTGATCGTGCAGGACCTGTTCCTCAATGAGACCTCGCATTTCGCGCATGTGTTCTTGCCGGGTACCTCGTTCCTTGAAAAGGACGGCACCTTCACCAACGCCGAGCGGCGCATCAACCGGGTGCGCCCGGTGATGACCTCTCGCACAGGGCTCTCGGAGTGGGAAGCCACCTGCGCGCTGAGTGAGGCCATGGGTTACCCCATGCCGTATGAAAGCGCCGCAGAAATTATGGACGAGATCGCTGAATTGACCCCCACCTTCGCCGGTGTGTCGTTTGATCTACTCGACAAGCTGGGGAGCGTGCAGTGGCCCTGCAACGAGCAGGCGCCGACAGGCACGCCGATCATGCACAAGGATGCCTTTGTGCGGGGTGAGGGGCAGTTTATGACGACGCCATATGTCCCGACCGATGAGCGCTCCACTCGCAAGTTCCCGCTGCTGCTCACGACTGGCCGCATCTTGAGCCAATACAACGTGGGCGCGCAGACCCGCCGCACCGACAACGTGGTGTGGCACAGAGAAGACGTACTCGACATTCACGAGGCCGACGCTGAAGCACGGGGCGTGAAGGATGGCGACTGGATCGAGATCGCCAGCCGGGCAGGGCAGACCCGCATGCGCGCGCGTATCAGCGACGATATTCCTGCGGGCGTGGTGTACACGACGTTCCACCACCCTGTCAGCGGCACCAACGTGATCACCACCGATAACTCTGACTGGGCCACCAACTGCCCGGAGTACAAGGTCACTGCGGTCGAAATCCGCCCGAGCTCAGAGCAGCGCGCATGACCACCCCGGGCGACTACAAACAGCAGCACCTGATCAAGATGGCGAATCAGATCGCGCACAGCATCCCGACCCGGGACGACATTCCGGGCCAGATCAGCGCCCACATGCGCCAGTTCTGGACGACTGAGATGCTGAAAACCCTGCGCACGATTGCTGCCGAAACGCCCGATATTCTTAGTGAGGACGTGCACAGCGCCCTGCAATCCCTGTAGTCCGGGACGGGCAGTGAGGGTGACGCTTTTGGTCATCCGGGTG
>CBFHSJ010000202.1:0-1071 GCA_965658485.1 Luminiphilus sp. | reverse complement strand
GTGACGGATGGATGCATCGATTGGACAACCACAGAGTCACTCATCCTGGAACTCTCTGAGGCCACCGCCGCGGCACTAAAAAAACGAGCGGCTTAGTAATAAGCCTGACTGCGATCACTGTGATCGGTGTTATCCCGAACGCCCGCGAGTTGGGGGATTTGCTCAAGCAAGGTCTTTTCAACCCCACCTTTTAGCGTCATATCCACGGCGCTGCAGCCCTGACATCCGCCACCAAACTGCAATACCGCAAACTGGTCCTCCGTCACCTCGATCAGTGAGACTTCGCCACCGTGAGCTGCGAGTGAAGGGTTAATTTCGTTGTACAAAACGTAGTTGATGCGGTCCTCCAGCGGACTGTCGTCAGACACGCGAGGCATTTTTGCATTGGGGGCTTTGATCGTGAGCTGTCCTCCCATCCGGTCTGGAGAGTAATCGACTAGAGCATCCTCCAGAAACGGGATGCTTCTGCCCTGAAACCACGCGGTGAAGCGATCGAAAGGCTCCTCCACGTCGCCCTCTTCCATATCACCCTCGCGACAGTAGGCAATGCAGGTTTCTGCTCTGGGAGTGCCGGGATCATTAATGAACACGCGGACACCGAGCGCGTCCTCCTGCTTTGAAAGCAGCTCTGCCAAATACTCCTGCGCCGATTCGGTGATAGTGATCATATGGGGCTCGTCCAGGCAATAACCTACTAAAACGGTCGGATAATAACGGTTTTGTGTCGTGTCTGACAATGTGATCTCTGACGATGAGGGGCGCAGCAATATAAAACGTGTGGCACGCACCCCGATGATGGGCCATCTGGATTAGACTTGTGTACGATGAACGAGGATGCCCATGCAGAGACCCTCACAGGCGGGCTGACTAAGTCACGGCTGTCACGTTTGGTGGCTGATATCGACGCAGCCCTTCCCCGGGTACATCGATATGCACCAGCCACGCCCATTTTGAGGCTCACCTCGTTAGATGCACTCATTAAGGGTCACGTTCTACTCAAGGCAGAGTGCGCGCAGGCGACGGGATCGTTCAAAATTCGAGGTGCATTGAACGTGATGACGCAGCTCTCTC
>CBFHSJ010000201.1:0-1241 GCA_965658485.1 Luminiphilus sp. | reverse complement strand
TTCGAGGGCGACCTCGACCGCCTCGAACGTTTCCTCAATCTGCTCGTAATAGTCACTGCTTGGCATATCTGGCGGTTCCCCTAGATTGATAGTGCTAAACACAATGCCATAGGCCGCCTCATCGTAGGCGCGCCACATTGCGCTGTTATACTGCGCCTTTTGCCGAGGTCAAACTGTGAGGACCTTTCTCGTCGCTCTGCTTTGCGCTTGGCTGGCCAGCTGCGGTCAGCAGGGGCCCTTGCGCCCGGCTGAACCTGATGGCGCATCGGCGACCGCCTAACTGATGTCCGTATTTCAGCACCAGCAGGGCTCGCTTCACTGCGAGGACGTATCGCTTGAAGCCGTCGCAGAGGCCCATGGTACACCGACCTATGTGTATTCACGGCAAGCGATTGAATCGGCATTCCTCGCCTACCAAACTGCACTGGCAGGTCGCCCACATCTAATTTGTTATGCGGTGAAAGCCAATTCCAACCTAGCTGTGCTCAATGTGCTGGCCGGGCTTGGCGCCGGGTTTGATGTGGTGTCGAGCGGCGAACTGGAGCGCGTGGTCGCCGCGGGGGGCGCGGCAAACAAGGTCGTTTTTTCTGGTGTCGGTAAAACACGGCAGGAAATGGTATCGGCGCTTGAACACGGGATCAGGTGTTTTAATATCGAGTCGGAACCCGAACTGCTGACACTGGCGGATGTAGCGGCGACGAGCGGAAAGGTGGCACCGGTATCCGTGCGGGTAAATCCCGATGTCGATGCGGGCACACACCCTTATATCTCAACGGGCCTGCGCGAAAACAAATTTGGTGTCGACGTCAATGCTGCAAGGCGCCTTTACCGGGTGGCACATGACAATCCGTCATTGAACCCCGTGGGCATTGACTGCCACATCGGTAGTCAAATCCTCGATATAGCGCCTTTTTTAGAATCCCTTGATTGCCTGTTGGGATTGATCGATCACCTTACGGCAGAAGGTATCAATCTGCGGCACCTCGATATCGGTGGTGGTTTGGGTGTTAGCTATCAGGAGAGTGCGCCGGCAATTGGCGAGTACATGAGCGTGCTAGCAACCCGACTAGGGTCGCGAGATTTGGAGTTGGTTCTGGAACCAGGACGCTCTATCGTCGCCCTCGCAGGCGCCCTGTTGACCAGAGTGCTCTACCTGAAACCCAGCGAGGCAAAGAGTTTCGCCATCGTTGATGCGGCGATGAATGACTTGCTCCGCCCCGCACTCTACGACGCGTGGCAGG
>CBFHSJ010000200.1:0-1515 GCA_965658485.1 Luminiphilus sp. | reverse complement strand
CGCCATCGATAACCTGGTATGTGTGATATCAGGTAGGGCGGCCATACGCTGCCGGAATTGCTCCCCAAGTTCCTTTAGGATTTCCGTGCTGGGACCGTATAGCTGTACCTCAAGTGGCGCCTCCACCGGCGGGCCCTGGTCAATACCACGAACCAGGATCTGCGCCTGCGGGTACTCCCGATCGACCTCTTTTTGCAGGCGTCGGATGAGCGCATCGGTCTGGTTTTCATCGGTGGTCAAAACCAGCGCCCGGGACCAGCTGGGCACGCCTTTCACGTTGGCGCGCAGGTTGTAGTAGAACTCAGGCGGGCTCTCGCCAATCGACCAGTCGACCCGGCGAATCAGGGGCTCGGCGCGCAGCTTTTTATCGACCTGGGTAACCAGTGCCAGCGAATCGTCAATCGATGCGCCCTCGGGCAGTTTGACGTCTAAATACATTTGGTCGCGATCGGTGCCTGGGAAGAATTGCAGAGTCAGCGTGCCGAGGCTGAGGAACCCGGTCATCGGCAGCGCCAGAGCGAGGGCGAAGGCACCCAGCGGGTTACGAATGGACCAATTGAGTGAGCGTCGGAATGCATCCGTCAACTTTTGGTTATCGGCGCCCGCGCGCCACCACCGACGCTCGAGCGCAAGACCTGAGGGTAGCCACCGAGAGGCGAGAACCGGCGTCACGGTCACCGCCAGCACGAACGACGACACCAGCATCGCAACCACCGCTACGGCGATGGATCCCAGGAAGTCGCCCCCGGCGCCTGGCAGCAACAGCATCGGAATGAAAGCCAGGACTGTCGTCAGGGTGGAGGACATCAGTGGAATGCGCATACGGGTGACCGCACCACGCATCGCCTCGGTTGGCGGCAATCCCGCCAACAGACGCTTGCGAATCTCATCGGTCATCACGATGGAGCCATCGACCAGCAGACCCAGCGCTACGACGAGCCCGGTCACTGACATGTGCTGAATCGGAATTTTCAGATAGAAGAGGGCGATCATCGACATCAACGTGCACAGCGGCAAGATCACAGCCACCACGAGGGCTGCGCGCCAGCCTAATGTGACCAGCAGTACCATGAGCACCAGAGCAATACCCATCAATAAATTTTTGCCCACGTTCAGCAGACGGTCTCTGGTGTAGCCCGCCTGATCAAAACTCGTCTCAATGCTCACGCCATTAGGAGCAGCGGCGCGATAGGACTCGAGGAAGGTGTCGAACGTGGCACCGTAGCGGTCCACCTGATATCCCGGTTGCATCTCGGCAGCAATGAGTACCGACCGCTGACCGTTGGAAAGTGACACGCTCTCGAAGGGCGTCACTTCGGTCTTACGCACCTCTGCGAGATCTGAAATGCGGATCGCACGTCCATCGGGCAGGCCGCGCACGATTACATCACGCACCGATTCGAGATCAGTGAATTCCCCCGTCAGCTCTACCGTTAAGGCCGCGCCTGCGCCGGTTAGCTGGCCGGCGGGGGCCCTTGCGTCGGCCTCGGCGAGCGCTGCGGAGGCCTCGCCGAT
>CBFHSJ010000199.1:0-1537 GCA_965658485.1 Luminiphilus sp. | reverse complement strand
ATAGTGGCGCTGCTCAATTGGTAGGTCGTGAACCCGAGTTCAAGCAGTGCCTCTTGAGGCACGGTTGTTTCAGGCTCGGCGCAGTGGCTGCAAAGTCTTCGCGCCAAGCGTTGCGCAATAATCAAGGTGACCGAGGCCGCAATGTTGAAGGCGGGTACACCCATGTTCAGGAGTCGGGTAACGGTCTCCGCCGCGCTGTTGGTGTGCACGGTAGACAGCACCAGGTGGCCGGTCTGGGCCGCCTTAATGCCAATCTCGGCGGTCTCCAAGTCCCGAATCTCACCGACCATGATCACATCGGGATCCTGACGGAGGAAGGAGCGCAGCGCCTCGGCAAAATTGAGCCCCACTTTTGGGTTCACCAGTACCTGATTAATACCCGGCATATTGATCTCCACCGGGTCTTCCGCGGTAGAAATGTTGCGCTCGGGCTCATTCAAAATGCCGAGCCCGGTATAGAGCGAGACGGTCTTACCGGAGCCCGTGGGTCCGGTGACCAAAATCATGCCTTGCGGCTTTTTAAGCGCCTCCACATAGAGCGCCTGCTGCTCCTCTTCGTAACCCAGCGCATCGATCCCCATCTGGGCCGAGGTCGGGTCGAGGATCCGTAGCACGATTTTTTCCCCGTACATTGTCGGAAGGGAGTTCACGCGGAAGTCGATGGCGCGCTTCTTGGAGAGTTTCATCTGGATGCGGCCATCCTGCGGGACGCGCCGCTCCGAAATATCCATCTGTGACATCACTTTCAGACGCGCTGCGAGTCGTGGCGCAAGATTGCGCGGCGGCTTTACCACCTCTCGGAGAATGCCGTCGGTGCGAAAGCGCACCCGATAGTCTTTCTCGTAGGGCTCAAAGTGAATGTCCGATGCACCTTGCTTAATGGCATCCAGCAGCACCTTATTCACGAAGCGCACGATCGGCGTGTCGTCCGCTGCGTCCCGCACATCTTCATACTCGTCTACGGAGCCGTCGATAATTTCCAGATCGTACTCGCCGTCAGCCCCAAGTGACGCCATGTCGTGGCCAAAGCCGCCAGCTTGTTCCGCGAGGTCGCTGATCAGCGCACTGAGCGCTTCATCGTCAACCAGTACGGCATCGGTGTTGATGCCTGCGGCAAACTTGAACTCATCCAGTGCGCCAAGGTTCATGGGATCCGAAACGGCGACAAACAGCCGGTTACCGCGGCGAAAGAGCGGCACTGCATGTTGCTTGAGCATCATCTCGCCATCGATCTGCTGCTCTGGGAGCATCTCGCGGTTCATCGCATTGAGATCAAAAACGGGCACGCCAAACTCGGCTGAGGCCATTTCTGCCAGCTCACGACTGTCTACATCCAGTGTGTCGATCAGGTAGCGAATCAGCGAGACGCGCATGGACTTGGCGCCCTGCTCGGCGTCTCTGACTTGCTCGGCCGTGAGCACACCCTCATTAATCAAACGGCCTGCGAGGCCCTTGATGGTAGATCGGATCTCTTGTGAAACGGGTGAGTTCATCGTTTTTCAGACAAATCAATGTATGTCTCAGGGATAAGTTTTAT
>CBFHSJ010000198.1:0-1569 GCA_965658485.1 Luminiphilus sp. | reverse complement strand
TAATTGAGTTGTGCGACTTCTGCATGGACCGCGGCCGCAGGACATTCGCTGCCAGCCTGGGGCCTGATGCGCTGGCCAGAGAATCGAGCGTCTGTCGTCACCGTTGTAAAGTGTGAAGATAGTGCCTCTGCCACGGCAGGGTGGACAAGCATACCGTCGGCAACATTGAGGCCGGCTGCAAAGTGTTTGTCCTCTGCCAACATCGATTCCACTCGCTCGCTCGCCAAACGGGTGATGTAGGGTAAGGTCGCATTGGTTAACGCCATCGTCGCAGTTCTGGCTACAGCGCCCGGCATGTTAGCCACGCAGTAGTGCACCACGTCGTCGACCAGATAGGTGGGATCAGCATGGGTGGTCGGTCGCGAGGTCTCGAAACACCCGCCTTGATCGATGGCGACGTCGACCATCACTGTGCCGGGCTTAAAATCTGCCAGCATCTCAGCGGTGATCAGTTTGGGCGCAGACGCGCCGGGTATGAGCACAGCGCCGATGATGAGATCAGTCTCGCGGGCATGCTCCTCCACGGCCTCTGCCGTGGAGTACACGGTGCGAAGTTGCCCCCGGTATTGTTCGTCTAATTCGCCCAAGCGGCTGACAGACCGGTCTAGTACCGTGACGTCGGCGCCCATGCCCAGTGCTACCCGGATCGCGCTGCTGCCCACGACGCCGCCGCCCAGGACGAGGACTTTCCCTGGTGCCACGCCCGGCACGCCGCCTAGGAGGGTACCGTTGCCCCCCTGATGAATTTCCATATGGTGGGCGCCGGCCTGCACTGAGAGCCTGCCTGCCACGAGACTCATGGGCGCCAACAAAGGAAGACCGCCCTGTGGCGATGTGATCGTCTCGTAGGCGATGCAGGTTGCCCCGGAGTTCATCAGTAGCTCTGCCTGCAGCGGGTCGGCCGCGAGGTGCAAGTAGGTAAATAGCAACTGTCCAGGGCGCAGTTGCCGGCACTCATGCGGTTGGGGTTCTTTCACTTTGACGACCATGTCGCTCTCGGCGAAAATCTGCTCGGGAGGCTCGACCACCGAGGCCCCGGCAGCGCGGTACAGATCATCATTCAAGCCAATCGCGTCGCCGGCTCCGGATTCAATCAGAACAGTATGGCCTGCGCTGACCAACTCTCTGACGCCGGCCGGTGTCATGCCGACCCGGAATTCCTGTGCTTTGATTTCTTTTGGGACGCCA
Source organism: Luminiphilus sp. (assembly GCA_965658485.1). Taxonomy (GTDB): domain Bacteria; phylum Pseudomonadota; class Gammaproteobacteria; order Pseudomonadales; family Halieaceae; genus Luminiphilus. The sequence continues at coordinate 381 of CBFHSJ010000198.1, read as the reverse complement.
AGCTGCATGGTGTTGTCTCCGACAACGAATTTGGCAGCATTTTGCCTCGCTCAATTGGAGCAAAGAAGGTCAGATACGCTTTTTTTTTCACCAATAAAAGCCATTTTTATAAAAAAAGTGACTTAAAAAAAGATACTTTGACTATTTATAAACTTTTTTTAAGAGATATCATCTTGGGGCTTTGGGTGCTGCCCTGTGGGTGCAGGAGGTCGAAGGGGTGAATCATCAGTCATATCAGCTGGACAAGATCGACCGCAATATTGTGCGTTTACTGCAGCAAGATGCGCGGATGCCGCACACGGAGCTCGCGCGCAAGGTGGGCTTAAGTACCACGCCTTGTAAAGAGCGGGTCAGAAGTCTCGAACGAGAAGGCGTGATACA
>CBFHSJ010000197.1:0-1577 GCA_965658485.1 Luminiphilus sp. | reverse complement strand
TCCCCGGCCTTGAAGTGCCGCCGCAGCTGCGAGGCATTCGCTGCTTCGCGTTGAAGATTGAGCTCACCGTGGATAATGCGATCGTATTCCGCCACCACTTCTACAGGCCTCAAGCGACGGCCGCTGCGCGACCAGCGTGCCAACAGCTTAGCCACGTGCCGGAGGAGCCTGAGATCCTGAGCGATTGTTTTCTCGATCCCGGGTCTCAGTACCTTCACTACCACATCGCTGCCATCAGGTAGTCGTGCGCCATGCACCTGCGCCACCGAGGCGGCGGCCAACGGGTTGGCATCAAACTCGGCAAAGCATTCACTCAGCGGTTTACCCAAGGCGCCTTCAATGCGTTGGATCGCCTCTTTTGCCGGGAAGGGTCCCACCTGATCTTGGAGGAGGGCAAGCTCATCGGCGATGTCGTGGGGGAGTAGGTCGCGCCGGGTCGAGAGCAACTGACCAAATTTAACGAATACTGGGCCAAGATCTTCCAGCGCTCGACGCAGCCTTTCACCTCGCGGGGTCGTGGCGGGCACCGAAAGCACGGGGAACACGCGCAACAATAGTGAAAAAATTCGGGGTCGCTGGTGCTTGGGGAGCAACTGATCGAGTCGGTAGCGCGCGACGGCGCGATAGAGCGCAACGACGCGACTCATTGCGCCGTCCCGCGGGCGGCGGCTTTCGCCAACAGTTTCTCGACTTGATTTTGGGCGCGCTCGACCCGCATGGCCACGGATTGCACCGCGTCATAGAAGTGTTCAAGCTCGGGCTTCGGCGGGGTCAGTCTTCCTTCTTCCAGCAGGTACTCGGAGACCTGCCGCGTGAGGCTGGCGCGGGCGCCTTCACTCCAGCGGAAGAATCGACGAAGTCCCTCGGCAATTTGATGGCCGGCGACATCGCCCAAAATATCCACTAAAGGGGCTTCCCAATCGATCTCCATGCGAGCAATCACTTGTTGCAGGGTGATGAGGCTGGCGCTGCTGCCTTCGAGTTCGATACCGCTGTTGATCAGGGTGGCTGCCGGATCGTTGGAGGTCGCCAGTGCGGCGAAGTCTTCGAGCGTGCCGCGCACAAAGGCGTCAGTCTCTCGCTCGCAGTGGGCCATCAGCCTTACGTGAGTTCCCGTGACCATCTCGACGAAGACCGTGAGGTCGAGTGTGGTGACTTCTATCCCCAAAAGCGTGCCGCTGACGGCGTCGAGCTCCTGATGTGAGTGGGGCGCCAGCGAAATGGCCTGATTAAGGGCCTGTTCTGCGCCCGCCAGTGCCGCACTGAGCAATGCCGGGTCATGCTGTGTCACGGTTTAAAGCCCTGATGCAGCGCTACAACACCGCCCGTCATATTGTGGTAACGACATTCGCCAAAGCCGGCATCCTCCATCATGCCCAGCAGGGTTTCCTGATCGGGGTGCTTGCGGATCGACTCAGCGAGATAGCGATAGCTGTCGGCATCCTGCGCGATAAGACGACCCATCGCCGGCAAGATCTGGAACGAGTATTGGTCATACACCTTGCCCAGTAGCGCCGAGGTAGGTTTAGAGAATTCGAGCACTAGCAAGCGGCCGCCTGGACGCAGTACTCGGAGCA
>CBFHSJ010000196.1:0-1592 GCA_965658485.1 Luminiphilus sp. | reverse complement strand
GGGCCTGCGCATCAGTATTGGCGCAAATAAAATCCACGCCGTCGACCTGATGATCGATCATGTGACGAACGGCGTTACCGCCGCCGCCACCGACACCGATCACCTTGATAACGGCACTTTGTGGTGCACTGTCTACTAATTCAAACATCGTTTTCTCCCCTTTTTAAAAAGCTCCAAACAGCAGAGCTCTGCCAACAATCGTTGTCCTGAAAATTTAAAAATGCCTCGCAAACCAGGCTTTCACGCGACCCGCGAAACTCAGGCCCTCTGATGCCACTTCCTGCCGCACCCGCGCGCCATCCCGGCTCTCTTCCGCGCCGTAAAGCAGCAAGCCCACCGCCGTTGCATAGATCGGGTTACGGATAATGTCGTGCAGGCCGCGCGCATACTGCGGTGCCCCCACCCTGACCGGCATGTGGAAGATCTCCTCTGCGAGATCTACCGCGCCTTCCATTTTTGAGGTGCCGCCTGTAAGCACCACGCCGGCGGGTATCAATTCCTCATAGCCGGAGCGTCTTAGCTCCGATTGAATGAGCGTGAAAAGTTCGTCATATCGAGGCTCCACCACTTCCGCCAGAGATTGTCGAGAGAGATCTCTCGGCGGGCGGTCGCCAACGCTGGGGACCTTGATCGTCTCGTCGGGACCTGCCAGCTGAGTCAGTGCGCAGGCGTAGCGGATTTTGATCTCCTCTGCGTGCTGCGTCGGTGTGCGAAGCGCCATGGCGATGTCATTGGTCACCTGATCGCCGGCAATGGGAATGACCCCGGTATGACGTATCGAGCCATCCGTGAAGATGGCGATATCGGAAGTGCCGCCACCAATATCAACCAGGCAAACACCCAGATCCCGTTCGTCCTCTGTAATCACTGAATAGCTGGATGCGAGTTGTTCCAGAATGATGCCGTCGACTGATAGCCCACATCGTTCAATACACTTTTCGATATTCTGCGCCGCATTCACGGCGCAGGTCACGAGGTGTACTTTGGCTTCAAGACGAACTCCGGACATTCCCAGCGGCTCTCGAATTCCTGACTGATTGTCGATGACGAACTCCTGCGGGAGCACGTGCAATACCTTCTGGTCGGCTGGGATCGCCACTGCTTGTGCAGCGTCGATAACTCGGTCAATGTCTTGCTCAAAAACCTCCTGATCGCGAATCGCTACAATCCCGTGAGAATTCACCGAGCGAATGTGACTGCCGGCAATACCCACGTAAACGGAGTGAATCTGACAGCCCGCCATCAGCTCGGCTTCCTCGACCGCGCGCTGTATCGCATTGACCGTGGATTCGATATTGACCACAACACCCTTTTTCATACCTCTGGATGGATGGGAGCCGATGCCCACGACCTCCATTCCACCATCCGGATCGATCTCGCCGACAACCGCGACGACCTTAGAGGTGCCGATATCGAGTCCGACAATCATCTGCTTGCTCTCTTGCTGAGCCATTACCCTTCCCCTCTATTCTGCGCGCCTTGCATTGCCAGCTCCGCATCGCTGAATGTCACGGCAGCGCCGTACTCGTAACGCAGATCCACTATGGCCACCGACTGCGCGGGCAGCTCCTCTTCCCAGAGCCGCTTGAACC
>CBFHSJ010000195.1:0-1603 GCA_965658485.1 Luminiphilus sp. | reverse complement strand
TAGAAGACACCCAAATTACCCGGCGGCACCGCGCGATCCACTTCTGACTCGCGAGCTTCTTAGCTACCCCGGTGAAACCCGCCTGATACCCCTCAGGGTCGTAGGATTGTGGCGTCGGGGTCACCACCACATAGTCTGGCACCACAGTATTTAGCCCCGCGAAGCTTGCTGAATCCACCAGATTGACTTTGTAGCGGTCAAATTGATCGGGCAACCGATCTGGGTTGCGTCGCGCCGCCGCAACGCACCAATCCCGTTCAAGCAGAGACAAACCCACGCGCGTACCAATATCACCACAGCCAAGGATCAAAACCTTCATGGCTTCACGGCCTTATCAAACAATCGCTAAGATATGAGCCTACCACGAGGCCTTTTCTGATCGGGGCGCGCTTGAGCCAAACAATTCTTCAGCATCCTGTTACCACACTCCGCGGGGTGGGAGACAAGATGGCGTCCCGACTGGCAGACATCGGCATCCGCTCGCTGGAAGATTTGCTCTTTCATTTTCCACTGCGGTATCAGGACCGCACGAAAATCACTGCCATAGGCGGTTTACACGATCAGGTCGACGCCATGATCGAGGCTGAGGTCCGCGCGGCTGCCGTGACCATGGGCCGCAGACGAACACTGTTGGTCAAAGTCGATGACGGGACCGGGTTGCTCACCCTGCGGTTTTTCCACTTTCGGCAGGCGCAAGTCTCGCAGTTCAAACAAGGGTCCACCATACAGCTGTTTGGCACGCCACGGCGGGTGGGTGGGCAAGTTGAAATGGTGCATCCCGAGTACCGACTGGGAGAGAACGCGAAACTTTTAGAGGCCGCACTGACACCCGTTTATCCGACGGTAAACGGTTTGGGTCAAAGCACATGGCGAAAGCTCTGTGGTCAGGCGCTCGCGTTGCTCAGCAAGGATCCGCCTGAGGACTTACTTGACGGGATCACAGATGATGACGTGAGCCTCACCGAAGCCATCGCCTTTCTTCATAACCCCCCACCGACCGCGGAGCTCCGTCAGATTCAGCAAGGGACGCACCCGGCACAAATTCGGCTGGCGAGGGAAGAGCTCATCGCCCATCAACTCACAGTGCAGGGTGTCCGGGACAGCGAGCGACGTCACCCCGCACCGGCCATCGCGCCAGTATCACCTGCCACAGCGGCATTTCTGGAGGCGCTCCCCTTTGCACCCACCTCCGCACAGCAACGCGTTGCCATCGAGCTGGCCAACGATATGGCACAAACACAGCCCATGCTCAGATTGGTTCAGGGTGATGTGGGCTCAGGCAAAACACTGGTTGCAGCGCGAGCCGCGCTCGATACGATCGCGGCTGGCTACCAGGTGGCCTTCATGGCGCCTACCGAATTGCTGGCAGAGCAACACTACGCCACCCTCGATGCATGGCTGAGACCCCTCGGTCAGTCTGTGGCCTGGCTCAGTGGCCGAACCAAAGGTCAAGGCCGCCAAAGCGTCCTGCAACAACTGGCGAGCGGCGAGGCGCCTCTGGTCGTTGGCACCCACGCATTGTTTCAGGATGATGTGCACTTTCATCGACTGGGTCTCATTATTGTCGATGAACAGCACCGCTTTGGTGTTCACCAGCGGCTAT
>CBFHSJ010000194.1:0-1623 GCA_965658485.1 Luminiphilus sp. | reverse complement strand
ATTGGCGTAACAGAGCGACAACGATACATCCTGCGAGTCCGCACGTTAGCGCGGGCAGCAGCAGAGGCTTATGTCGCAGCAAGAGGTGCACTCGGCTTCCCACAGGCTGATCCTGATCTTGCTGCAACCGCGCTCGCGCAACTGGAAGCGGCGGCAGGTGGCGAATCATGAGCACAGCCGATCTCCTGTTTGAATTGGGAACCGAAGAATTGCCGGCTGGTGAGATCTCGGCCATGGCCACCGCTTTGTGTCAGGGCGTGACCGATGGACTAACAGAGGCCAACCTGCCTTTCACGGGAGCAAACCATTTTTCAACGCCGCGACGCCTGACAGTGTGGGTCGAAAACGTGGCGATTAAGGGGCCAGATAGCGAGCAGCAGGTGTTGGGACCGCCGGTCTCTGCCGCCATGGATGATAAGGGCGCATGGACCAAGGCGGCAGAAGGTTTTGCACGCAAACAAGGCATCTCTGCAGACGACCTCATAGTCGTTGAGGAGCAAGGCGTGGAGCGTGTCGCCGCTCACGTCTCACAAAAAGGCGCGCAGGCCGCCGAGGTGATTCCGGACATTATCGCCGACGCCGTCGCTGGCATACCCGTATCTAAACGCATGCGCTGGGGCCGCTCTCGCGACGAATTTTTACGCCCGGTGCAGTGGCTGGTGTTGCTTCTTGGAGATGCCGTCCTGCCGCTTCAGTTGTTCGGACTCGAAAGTGGCCGCGAAAGTCGTGGCCATCGCTTCCATCACAACACGCCCGTGGCCATCAGTTCACCGGCGGCGTATCGAGACACTCTGCGCGAGGCACGAGTGCTGGTGGCCAAGGACGAGCGACGCACACTGATCGCGGAACAAGTCCTTGCTCTAGCGAATGAAGGCGAAGCGGTGGCGCTGTCCGAAGACCTGCTCGATGAAGTCACGGGGCTTGTGGAATGGCCAACGGTCTTGCGAGGCAGTTTCGATCCTGAATTTTTGGCAGTCCCCGCGCAGGCGCTGATCTCAGCGATGAAGACCCATCAAAAATACTTTCATCTCAACGATGTGAAAAGCGGGTCATTGCTACCCGCCTTTATCACGGTCGCCAATATTGAGAGCAAACAACCAGAACAGGTTGTATCGGGAAACGAGCGCGTAATCCGACCGCGGTTGAGTGATGCAGCCTTTTTCTTTGCCAACGACAAGCAGTCGTCTCTGATTTCGCGCCAGGAACGATTGGGCAGCGTTGTGTTTCAACACCGTTTGGGGAGCCTGCTGGACAAGACCCGTCGGGTAGTCGCTATCGCCAAGCAGCTTGCAAACGCCATTGGCGCAGATGAGGCGACGACGCTCAGAGCGGCCGAGCTCAGCAAGTGCGACCTGGTATCGGAAATGGTGCTTGAGTTCCCCGATCTACAAGGTATCGCCGGCGCAGAGTATGCGCGCCATGACGAAGAGCTTGGCGCCGTGGCAGAGGCCATTGAGTACCACTATTACCCTCGTTTTGCCGGTGACAAACTGCCCCCATCTCCCGAAGCGACGGCCGTCGCGTTGGCGGACCGCCTTGACACTTTGGTCGGGATTTTTGGCATTGGCGAACCCCCTACCGGTTCTAAAGATCCCTTTGCGTTGCGCAGGGCATCTCTGGCTG
>CBFHSJ010000193.1:0-1678 GCA_965658485.1 Luminiphilus sp. | reverse complement strand
CGCTATGCGACCTATGTTGGCTCTTCGCCACTCAGCACGCCCGCCACGCTAATGCTCATCGCGCACGTCGAGCTCGAGGGAGTCTGGCTGGTGGATGGGGGTATGCATCGACTCGCCGCCGCAATGGCAGACCTGGGCCAGGAGCTGGGCATCGACCTACATCTCAACACCCATGTCAGCGAGGTGCTGGTGAAAAGAGGAAAAGCCTGTGGGGTGCGGCTCGAGGACGGCACTTCTCTACCTGCGGACGTAGTGGTCTTCAATGGCGACACCAACGCACTCGCCACCGGTCAGCTGGGTAACGAGGCCATGCGGGCCGTCAAACCGCGATCAGTAGAACAACGCGGGCTATCTGCGCTGACCTGGTGCATCAAAGGTAGCAGCTCGGGCTTTAGCCTAGATCATCACAACGTCTTTTTCGAAGCGGACTACCCGAGCGAGTTCAACACCATTTTCGAAGAGCGCAATGTACCCTCAAAACCGACGGTGTATCTCTGCGCCCAGGACCGCGGCCCAAGCGGGTCGCTGAATGGATCAGAGCGGCTGCTCATGCTGGTCAACGCCCCCGCAGACGGAGATCGGCAGAGCTGGTCCGAGGATGACGTGGCGCGCACCCGGGATAACGCGCTTGCGGTACTGGATCGATGCAGTCTGAACCTTAGCTTCCGGGACAGCGATTGCGTCAGTACCACCCCTAACGATTGGCACGGCCGATTCCCAGGCAGCGGCGGTTCCCTCTATGGCGGCGCCTCACACGGGATTTGGTCGAGCTTCACCCGACCGGGCGCCCGAAGCCGCCTGAAAGGGTTGTACCTATCGGGGGGAAGTGTCCACCCCGGCCCCGGTGTGCCGATGGCGACGCTGTCAGGCCGACTCGCGGCGAGCGCCGCGATCCGAGATATCGCCTGAGCGCATCGCGCCCTGCTCCGGCGGTCTCCAAAAATCCTCCAGCGCCTCAATGGTCTCAGCCGTGAGTTCCCAGTGAGGTAGACCGAGGCTGGGCGAGAGTTGCTTTGCCGCCCAGTGGCTGTGCACCTCGGTAAGTTCCGGCAAACGTTCAAAGCCGATGTTGGGATCACGGTCGTAGAGCACTAAACAGGGCAGCTTAAGGCGGCTGTAGAGACGTGACACCGCCTGCTCGGTGAACAGACTAAAGGTCAGAAACTTGATGGGAGCAAAATGTGCGCCGGGCTGACTTGCTGTCTCTAGTGCGTAGCGCACCATATGCTCCGGTGTAGCGCCGACGAATGCCTGTCCTAGAAACCATCTGATACTTGGCTGACTCGTCAACACACGGTAGAGCGGTCGACCAACCCAAGGTGAAGTCAAAAAACGATCCACGCGGGACCCATTTGGCGCCGTCGGTGGGGTTCGGACACCCATTCCGGTGGGCGAAATGAGTGACAAGCTTCGCACCTTGGCACCCTGCTCCAGAATCGCTCGCGCCATGAACTCACCAGTGAGCGACAGCGCCACCACATCGGCCGGTTGATCAAGGCTCTCGAGCCACTCCGCCAACCACCGCGCATACAGACTCGGGTTATAGGTCAAATCGGGTCGATCTGAGATGCCGAAGCCTGGCAGATCGGGAACCCAAACGGGACGCTTGTCGCGGTAATGCTCGAACAGGGGACGCATCTCCATGGCACTAGGCACCGCATTGATGCTATGCAGCAGC
>CBFHSJ010000192.1:0-1684 GCA_965658485.1 Luminiphilus sp. | reverse complement strand
CCTGAACGCCATCCTGACTAATCAGTTTGTGCGCGTTATTTTTCAGCAACTGGCTCAGATGAGTCGCGACCACCGTACTGCTGTCGACCACAATGCAGCCTAGGCTCTGCGCTTCGTCGCGATCACTGGGATCAATCCATACAGCGTCAAGGCCGAACGTCGGATCCTTAGTTTGAATGCCTTCCAGATCGCTGGTGCCCTGCCCTGGATTAATAGCCAGCTCCCGGTCGGGATAGACTTCGCCCTCACCCGCCACCACGTCGTGCAGACTGATGCGGTATTGATTTGGCGAGAGCTCCAAATCGTCGCGAATGTGGACTGAATTGATCAGGAAGCCGAGCTCTTTGGAGAGCTTTTTGCGCACGCCCTTAATGCGGCTCAGCAAATCGCCGCCTTGCGCTTTGTCGACCAGCGGTATCAGCCGGTAGCCTACCTCGAGGCTGATCTCGTCAACCTCATTCACATCTTCCCAGCTGAGATCCAGCGTGTCGGGCTTGGCCGATTCAAACTGCTCGACTTCCTCAACCACCGGTTGCGCTTTGGCTTGCGCCTTAAGGTAGGCCAACACGCCCAATAGGGTTGCAACCGACAGAAACACCAGATTAGGCATGCCCGGGACAATGCCCATGAGCCCAATGACGCCGGCCGTCACAATTAACACTCGGGGGTTGTTGGTTAGCTGGCTGGTGACCGCCGCGCCCATGTCCTGAGCACCCGACATGCGGGTTACGATGATAGCCGCCGCAGTTGACAGCAGCATGGAGGGAATCTGCGCAACCAGACCATCACCTATCGTCAGCAGAATGTAGTTTTCAGCAGCTTGGCCAGCACTCAGGTCATGCTGCAATGTCCCGATCGCAAAGCCGCCCAAAATATTTATCAACAGGATCAGGATGCCCGCGACCGCGTCGCCCCGTACAAATTTACTCGCACCGTCCATGGCGCCATAAAAGTCCGCCTCGCGGGAGACCTCATCACGTCGTCGGAGCGCATCGTCCTGACCTATCAAACCAGCATTCAGGTCTGCATCAATCGCCATCTGCTTGCCAGGCATGGCATCCAAGGTGAAGCGGGCTGTGACCTCTGAGATCCGACCGGCACCCTTTGTGACCACCACAAAATTAATGACAATGAGAATAGTGAAGAGCACCAATCCAACGGCGTAGCTCCCTCCAACGACGAAGTCACCAAAAGCCTCGATGACGTTGCCTGCTGCGGCTGTGCCCGTATGTCCTTCCAGCAGTACCACCCGAGTCGAGGCCACGTTCAAGCCAAGGCGCAGCAGCGTGGAGATCAGCAACACTGACGGGAAGACCGCGAATTCCAGGGGACGTGCAGCGTAAATCGAGGCCAGCAGCACGATGATGGCGAGGGCAATGTTAAAGGTAAACAGCAAATCTAGTAGGACCGGCGGCAACGGCAGCACAATCATTACCAGCAGCAACAGCATCACCATAGGTGTGCCGAGGCCCGTCAAAATACTTTTCAACCCCACATCCATTGGGGAGCCTTGTAAGGCGGTATCAGCTGCCATTTTGATCTTCCTCTGCGTCTAACTCAGCCTCGTCACCAAGCACTTCGAGCGGGATATCGAGATCATCGGGCTTTGGCACATAGTCCGTCGGCCCGGCGTTTTTCAGCTGGAATACGTAAGCCAGTACCCGCGCTACAGCCATGTAGAGCA
>CBFHSJ010000191.1:0-1706 GCA_965658485.1 Luminiphilus sp. | reverse complement strand
CCAACGAGCCACCCAAGCCGGCAACGGTGTCCTCCGTGAAGAGTGAGGCCCAAATAATCGCAAATTGAAATTAAGTCGCGATTTGCGAATATATTCGCGAATTGAAAATGAGATTTCAACCCCAAAATCTTCACAAAAAGAGGATCAGGCGCGAATCAGCGCGCCTTGTTTTGATGGGTGGGTGTGGCGGGACTAGGCCTCCGCTTTGAAGGCCAACCGGCGAGTGTGCAACACGGGTTCCGTATAACCGCTGGGCTGGGCCGTGCCGGCAAAGACCAGCTCGCAGGCCGCCTGAAAGGCTTGGCTGGATTCTTGATTGGGCGCCATAGGCCGGTAGTCCGGATCCGCCTGGTTCTGCTCATCCACCACAGCGGCCATGCGGGCGAGGGTCTCCCGCACCTGCGCCTCTGACACCACGCCGTGGTGTAACCAGTTGGCGATATGCTGGCTAGAAATGCGCAGGGTGGCGCGGTCTTCCATTAGCCCCACGTTGTGGATGTCGGGCACTTTGGAACAGCCCACGCCGTGCTCGACCCAGCGCACCACGTAGCCAAGCATGCCCTGGACGTTGTTATCCAGCTCTTGCTGAATTTGCTCTGCCGACAGGTTCTCGCAGTCACCCAGCGGAATGGTCAGTAGTTCACCCAGTGTCCGTCGCGCCTGCCCTGCGAGCGTCTTTTGTACTTCGGCCACTGAGACTCGATGGTAGTGCGACACATGCAGTGTGGCGGCGGTCGGGGAGGGTACCCAGGCGCAGTTGGCGCCGGCTTCGGGGTGGCCCACTTTGGCGGTGAGCATCTCGGCCATGAGATCCGGCATTGCCCACATGCCCTTACCAATTTGTGCCTTGCCGTGCAGGCCGCAGGCTAGGCCCACGTCGACGTTCCAGTCCTCATAGGCGTTGATCCAGGTCTCCGCCTTCATGGCGCTTTTGGCGGTGACGGCACCGGCTTCCATGCTGGTGTGAATCTCGTCACCGGTGCGGTCGAGGAAGCCGGTGTTGATGAACACCACGCGCTCACTGGCGCGGCGAATGCACTCGGCGAGGTTGACGGTGGTGCGACGCTCCTCATCCATGATGCCCACTTTGAGGGTATTGCGCAGCAACCCGAGCAGGTCCTCGATTTTTGAGAACAGCTCGACGGTGAGGCTCACTTCGTCCGGGCCATGCATCTTGGGCTTCACGATATACATGGAGCCCGCGCGCGAGTTTTTGAGTTCGCCATTGCCTCGCAGGTCGTGGAGCGCACAAAAGGTCGTGAACAGACCATCCATGAACCCTTCGGGGATTTCCTCGCCTGCGGCGTTGAGAATCGCGGGGTTGGTCATGAGATGGCCGACGTTGCGCACAAACAGCAGGCTACGGCCGGGCAGGGTGAGCGTGCTCCCATCCGGGGTGGTGAACCTGCGATCAGGGTTCAAGCGCCGAGTCAGCGTGTCGCTGCCTTTTTTGAAGGTGTCAGTGAGATCGCCCTTCATCAGACCCAGCCAGTTGCGATAGACCACGACCTTGTCCTCGGCATCCACCGCGGCAACCGAGTCCTCGCAATCCTGGATCGTGGTCAGCGCGGATTCGAGGCAGACGTCTTTGACGCCCGCGGCATCGGTCGCGCCCACAGCGTGGTTGCCGTCAACCTGAATCTCGATATGCAGGCCGTTGTGACAAAGCAGGACACTTTCTGGCGCATCGGCGTTACCGGTGTAAC
>CBFHSJ010000190.1:0-1726 GCA_965658485.1 Luminiphilus sp. | reverse complement strand
ACCACGCCCTGACCAATGTTGTATTGCGCGCCGAGGTAGCTGTAATGAAACACGGCCCCGATACCCCACAAGACAAACACAACGGTCAGATCGTCTGAGAAAAAAGCGGCCGCGTAGGCGGGTACAGCCAAAGTAATGCCCAGCGCCGGAACCCAGGCCACCGCTGTCGGTGAGCGTTCGGTGAGGCGCTCGGTAATGTACCCGCCGAGAAAGGTCCCCATTGCCGCCAGTAAAGAGAGGGGGGCACCAAATTGAAGTGCAGCGTCGCGCACGCTTAAGCCATGCTCGCGTTGTAAAAATGGCGCCTGAAATGAGATTAATCCATAGCCGACAAAAGCGACCAGCGACGCGGCAAGCGCCATCCACCAAAACGAGGGTTTGCTGCGCAGCTCAGCAAAGGTCTCTGACCAGTCGGGTGCGCGGTCCGCGCTTTGACTAGGGGGATCTGAATAGCCTCGCGGCGGTTCTTTGATACTGGTCCAAACGAGCCACGCGACCAACACGCCGGGCAGGCCAACTGCGACGAAGGCAATCCGCCACCCTTCAATATTCGCCCAGTCCAGGCCACCAAAAAGCCAGCCTAGGCCGATCCCACTTAGCCAGTTGCCTACATCCAGGCCCTGCATTTGCGCGATCGGGCCGCCAAAGAGGTTGGCCAGTACGCTGCCTAGAGTCACGCCCATGGAGTACACCCCTAGAGCTGTGGCGCGTTTTCGAGCGATGAAGTAGTCGCCTATTAACGAGTTGGCGGGCGGTGTGCAGCCGGCTTCACCAATGGCGACGCCGATCCTAAACAGTAGGAGCGTGAAGAATCCTACGGCGACCCCACATAGCGCCGTCATGATTGACCACAGAACGATGCACAGGCTGATGATATGCACCCTATTGGAGCGATCTGCCCAGAGCGCAATGGGGAGGCCCATCACTGCATAAAAAATGGCAAAGGGCGGCCCATAGAGCAGACCCCACTGGGCGTCTGTGAGCTGGAATGACTCTATGATGGGCTGGGCGACGACTGCGATTAACGTGCGGTCGATGAAATTCAGCGTGTAGACCAGCATCAGCAGGACCAACACGTAGTGGCGATATGAAGGTGAGCCGTACCCGGTCAAATGGCCGTTGGCGGCGTCACTCGCGGTGGTTTGCATACAACAATTCCTGCTAGGGGCGGTGAGTGTACCAATGAGAGCGCATTGGTGTGGCGCAATTAGAGGTCTATCGAAATCTCCTGCCCTTTGGCGAAACGGACAAAGGGCGCGGTCTGCTTGATCTGCTCCGCCGGGCTTAACTGGATACGCTGTTCGACCAGATCAATGGCCCACCGTGTTACCGCGGGCAAATCCAGTTGTCGCGCCTCACTCAGTGTCAGCCAATGGAGCTCATTGAGCTCGCCACTGGCATCGGTGATCTGCTCCGGGTCGTTGAAAATAAACTGGTCGTGAATCATGAAGAAGCGTGTATCGAAACGCCGGGTGCGATAGCTGGGCGTGATCGCCCTGGCGATAAAATCCATTTGCTCCAGCGGCGGCTCAGCACCATGCGAAAGATAGTCTTGCCAAACCGGATGCGTAGTGCTCACCGATTGAGAGGCGGGCCTGCCTATTATCAGGCCAGTTTCCTCAAAAGTTTCTCTGATCGCCGCTAGTGCGAGGCCGCGAAGTTTGCGATCGTTAACTGTTTTTCTGGTGGCCTTTCGCAGTCGCTCCATGACGGGTAGGCTCAGCTC
>CBFHSJ010000189.1:0-1737 GCA_965658485.1 Luminiphilus sp. | reverse complement strand
CTGTCGATCCCCCCAAGGCCGCCGCAATCGGGGGTGAGCAGAGAGCTTTTCCCCCGCGAGACAGGCTATGTGTTCGACCCCGCTGCGGCTGCCGCCACCGCGGCCCAGCTGACAGTGGGCGAACTATTGGACCCTCGGCGCGCCGCCCGATTGAACAACCAGACCATGTTCTCAGAGACGCTGCCTGACTTTGCCGAGGTGCTGCGGGCGGGCAGAGAGCACCTTTGGGCCGCGCAGAGTGACGGCGCTCGCGGCATCATTGAGCGCCGCGTGCAGCTGATCTGGGTCAATCATCTGGGTGCGCTGCTGAGCAACGGAGACGCGGCTGGGCAGGTGCGTGCCGACGCCATGCTGTCGTTGATTGAAATTACGGAGGACGCGCAAAAACAGGGGCGCTCCAAAGATTCGGGTTGGCGCGCGCATGGACTGCTTGTCGAGCGCCTCATTCAAGGGGTCATTGCCAGCGATCGACCACTGCAGGTGGCGCCGGTCAAGGTGCCGCCCGGATCGCCGATCTGAGGGGCTGAATTGCTTCGAGGTTGAGCGCTGCCGTTTGCGGTCTTTAGGAAGTCCACGGCGGTTTCGCTCCGAGCCTCTTCCTGCTACAACAGCGGACCGTTATTAAAAAGGTGTTCTCGCCATGCCTCGTTTTCTGATTTTGGTGTTCGGTTTGTTGGTCCTGATTGGTTCGGGGGGGGTGGCTGCAGAGGGCGATACGGCAACGCTAGAGTCGGTGATCTCGAAGTATCGCGCGGATGTGGTGCTGGCATCGGGTGGCAGCGCAGAAGCCAGCCCGCTGTTCATGAGTCAGGCGGAGCGGCGGATCGCTTTTGCGCATTTTGATGTGCTGTTTCCCACGCGGGTGATCCGAAATAGCGGAGAAGCCAGCCCACTGCCCCCGGCGCAGGTTGATCTGAGCAGCGTCCGCTTCACCGCGAATGAGAAGGATATGACTGTCGGCGAGCTCCTCGACAGTGAGCAAATGATGGGCTTGCTGGTAGTGCAAGACGGCAAGGTATTGATGGAGCACTACGCGGCCGATCATGGCGCTGATGTGCCGTGGGTGACCTTTTCGGTGACCAAGTCGGTAACCTCGCTGTTGATCGGGGCAGCCATTCACGACGGCTATATCGATAGTGTGGCAGACCCTATTGTGAAGTACCTACCCCGTCTCGCCGGCTCTGAGTATGGTGAATCGAGGGTGCAGGATATCCTGCAGATGGCCTCGGGGATTGCGTGGAACGAGGACTATGAAGACCCCGAATCTGACGTGGCCCGCGCGGCGGCATTGAACGGTGTGGCGCTTACGGATTATCTCGTGCAGCTCCCTCGTGTGGCGCCTCCCGGAACCCGCTTCAACTACAACACGGCCGAGAGCAACTTGCTGGGAGAGGTACTGCGGTCGGCGATTGGGATGAATGCGGCGCCGTATTTGAGCCAGAAGATCTGGCAGCCCATGGGGATGGAATCAGACGCCAATTGGCTACTGTCATTGCCCGAGGATCGGGAGACCGGTGGTTGCTGCATCAGTGCGACGCTGCGCGATTACGCGCGGCTCGGCCTGTTTGCGTTGGCGGATGGCGTGCTCCCCGATGGCACCCGCATCTTGCCTGAGGGGTGGATGGCCGCCAGTACCACCCCCTCTGAGGGCTACGACGGTTATGGATATAAATGGTGGCTTGATGCGGGCGGACGCTATGGTGCCTACGGCATCTTCGGGCAGACAATCGCTGTTGA
>CBFHSJ010000188.1:0-1739 GCA_965658485.1 Luminiphilus sp. | reverse complement strand
TGCCCCGTCGGGGCCTTTGGTAGAGGATTCGCCCCCTGTCGACGCGCTGTCTGCGTTCCTCAACCAGGACTACGACCAGCCAGCGCTGTTGAATGATGTAGTGCGATCAATCCGCTGGGCGGCGACCGATGAGCGGATTACCGCCTTGGTGTTTGATTTGGAAAATCTCGTCGGGCCCTCCACCAGCCAGACGCTGGAAATCAGCAGTGCGATCGAAGTCTTCAGGGAATCGGGTAAGCCAGTGATCGCTGCGGGTGATTTTTATTCGCAGGCTCATTATTTGCTGGCCTCTCAGGCAGATCAGATCTTGCTTCACCCCGAGGGCGGTATGTTCCTGGAAGGATTCTCGGTGTATCGCTCATATTTGCGGTCATTCCTTGAGAAAACCCGGGTCACTATGCACGTCTTTCGCGCCGGAGATAACAAGTCGGCGGTCGAGCCCTACCTGCGCGATGACATGTCCGATGGTGAACGGGAGGTGGTCTCCCGCTGGCTCGAAGGGCTTTGGGGCGCCTATACCGAGATGGTTGAATCCGGGAGGGAGTTACCGGCGGGGACAATGGATCAGTTCATCGCATCACTTCCGGCCCAGCTCGCAGCATCAGATAACGATCTGGCGGAAACCATGCTGGCCGCGGGCTGGGTCGATGTGCTTGCCGACCATGCCCAGATGCAAGAGGCATTGGCAGAATGGGTCGGGGTGGCCGATGAAGACGGTTACGCCGAGGTCGTCTCACTCGATCGCTATGTCGAGGACGTCAAAATGAGTCGCTCGCTGAGTGAGGAAAACCTGCCGCTGATCGCCATCATACCCGTCGAGGGCACCCTGATGCCCGGGGACAGTGAAGAGGGTATGGCGGGCAGCGACACCATAAACGGCTACATCGATACTGCCTTGGAAACCGAGAACCTCGCGGCGATTGTGTTGCGCGTGAATTCCCCTGGGGGCAGCGTGTTCGCCTCGGACCTGATTCGACGAAAGTTGTTAGAGGTGGCGGACGCTGACATCCCTATTGTGGTGTCCATGGGCACCGTCGCCGCCTCAGGCGGCTACTGGATCGCAGCAGAGGCAGACGAGATCTGGGCGCTGCCCACGACGATTACGGGGAGTATCGGCGCATTCTCCGCCTTTCCTACGATTGAGGGCATCGTGGAGTACATCGGCGTCACCGTCGATGGCGTGGGTACCACTCCGCTCGCAGGTGCAGCAAGCTTCAACCGTGGGCTGACTCTGGAGATGGCGAGTATCGTTCAGGCGCTGGCAAATGGCGCGTATGACGATTTTATCGAATTGGTGGCGGCCGGCCGCGACATGAGTGAGCAAGCGGTGAAGGATGTGGCCGATGGGATGGTCTGGACAGGTGCAGAGGCTGCGGAGCGCGGCCTAGTCGACGAGCTGGGCGGTCTGGACGAGGCAGTGATGGCCGCGGCGCGATTGGCCGGAGTGGAGGATTGGCGCACTGCCCGCACCCGCGTGCCCCCCTCTTTTGAGAGTGTGCTGTTGCAGGAACTCAGCCGCTCCTTTGGCATGGTTACCGCACCGCAGGGCGGTTGGTTTGAGTCGCTGGTCAGCGCCTTCAAGCCCATGGTTAGAAGTCTCTCCAGTCTCCGCGATCCGATGCATGTTTATGCCCAGTGCCTGAACTGCGCACCGCTTCTATAGGACGCATCTCTGATGGTGCTCGAATTTTCTGAAGAAGCGAGTCCGGCGTTGCCGGCGGCGTGTGCCATTGTCATCA
>CBFHSJ010000187.1:0-1744 GCA_965658485.1 Luminiphilus sp. | reverse complement strand
GCGGGCGGTGAGAGACCCGCGCATCTCGAAAGACTCCACCGGTTACGGACAGGTCGCGGCGCTCAAACCCAACGGTCTCCCGGAAATGAATCTATTGTGGATTGCTCCCACCGGCTCAGTCACTTCGTCTTTTATCCCCTACCGGATTGGCGTGCAGCGCATCGCACCCCAGTTTGGCAAGCACCGCTATCTAACCAAGGGCGAGGACGCGGGCTTTATTACCGAGGACTGGCAGATACAAGAGGCGACCGAATTTGCCGGCAGGACCTTTAAGCGACTGATGTATTTCACCTGCGACCATCCTGAAAAGTTTTTGCCCGAGGTGACAGAAGCATTGGTCGCGTTCGAGGACGGTTTGATTCGTGAACAGGCAAAGGTAGTAGAGACCGCCGAGACGCTATTTGATGCGGGCAAATCTGAGTTGGCGCTCAGCTATCTCACCGACTATAGCGCCGCCCGTGGTGAAGCCGCGCTAAAGCTGGGTAACGCGTTGCTCGCCAGCATCGAGGTAAGAACCCGGTTGCTCTATGGCTACCGCGAGCCAACGGGCGACGTGGTCAGCCGCCTGAGCTACGACCGGGTCGATTGCCTGCCCGCCCAATAAAAAACGGGGGCCTTGGCCCCCGTTTTCGATTCAGCTGCGCACCCGCTCATTGCCCGGGTCGAGCAAGGCCCGATAACCGACCGATACGATCTTCGCGGGGAAGAAGCATCCGAAGTACTCCATGAGTACCGAGTCGCCCTCTTTGGCGCGATCCGCGGGCAGATAGCCCATGGCGATGTTCTGACCGAGTGAAGGGCCAAAGGCCACGCTGGTGGTATAAGACCGACGCCCGTGGGAGTCGATGATGACTTCCTTCGACTCGGGTTCGAGTAACGGCCAGTGCCCTACCGGGTAGCGCACCACACCCTTATCGTCGGTGGTGTCTTCCAGCACAAAGGTGCAGAGGTACGCCGCCTGCTCGGGCAGCTCGCGCTGCGCCACATAGGCGTCTTTGCCGTGGAAGTCCGCTGCCTTGACCTTGGGTCGTGACAAACCGGCCTCGTAAAGATTGTAGTCGATCTCGAGGTCGTCGTTCTGTAGACGCAGGCTCTTCTCCAGGCGTCGGCTATTGGCGTAGGTCTCAATGCCCACCGGCGTCACACCTAGCCCAAACAGCGCATCCCAGAGTGCGAGGCCCTCACCGAAGGGGAAATACAGCTCCCAACCCTGCTCGCCCACATAGGAGATGCGGAACGCCCAGATCGTGGTGCCCTGCACGTTGATCTCTTTGGCGGTCGCGTAAGGGAAGTTCTCATGAGAGACACTGTCGGGGTCGTCCATCAGCTTTTGCAGGGTAGACCGCGCTTCGGGGCCCCACAGACCCAGCGTGGCGATCTGTTCGGTCTGGTCCACGAACTCCACCTGGGTGAGGCCCATCTTGTCGACCATGCGCCTCATCCAGACGTAGTCGCGGTGACCCGTGTCGCCACCGCAGATCACACGGAAGCTGTCCTCAGACAAGCGCACGATCGTGAGATCCGAGTGAATGCCTCCCGCGCTGTCGAGGAAGTGCGTATAAACACCCTTTCCAACCGGCGTGTCGGTACCGACCTTGGCCACCGAGCAAAACTCGAGCAGCGCCTCCGCTTCCGCACCCACCACATCAAAAATCGCGAAGTGTGAGAGGTTGATCATGCCGACGCCGTCGCTCAGTGCGAGGTGCTCGGCGTTGGAGACTTCCCAGAAGTGCCGGTTGTCCCA
>CBFHSJ010000186.1:0-1782 GCA_965658485.1 Luminiphilus sp. | reverse complement strand
TGAGGACGTGCACAGCGCCCTGCAATCCCTGTAGTCCGGGACGGGCAGTGAGGGTGACGCTTTTGGTCATTCGGGTGTCGGATTTGAAACAGCGTTTTTGACGCGAAAAGCGCCAAATGCGCACCATAAAAACGTCCTGTCAGGTATGCCCTGAACAGGCTAGATCGTCGATAACATTGGGTGTTGCCAGCGCCTTCAGGCCAGAGAATGCACCCAATACCGGTACTGAGTGCAGGAGACTCGTATGGCAGCGTTACCCGAGAAAGCGCGTGTGGTGATTATTGGTCAGGGCGGCATCGTGGGTGCCTCGGTGGCGCATCATCTGGTGCAAAACGGCTGGGATGACATTGTTGGTCTCGAGAAATCGGCCATCCCCACCGACATCGGCTCGACCTCGCACGCCTCTGACTTCTGCTACATGACCAGCCACGACAAGCTGAACGTGTTCACCAGTACCTATAGCCGCGAGTTCTACAAATCCCGCGGTAACTTCATCGAAATTGGCGGCATGGAAGTCGCGCGTAAGGGCGACGACGCTCAGGTGCAGGAGCTGCTGCGCAAAGTGGGCTCGGGTAAAGCCTTTGGCACCAACGCGCACATGATCACGGCGGCCGAAGCCAAAGAGCGTTTCCCGCTCCTCGAAGAAGACACCATCGAATGCGCGATGTGGGACCCGGATGCGGGTCTGGTGACGCCGCGCTCTCAGAAAGTGGCCGGCGACTTGGTCGACGAGGCCGTGGCGGCGGGCAAGCTGCAAGCATTCCCCTACACCCCTGCCGAAGAAATTATTGTTGAAGATGGCCGCGCCGTCGGTGTGAAAACCGCGAAGGGCACCATCATGGCCGACCACGTGGTGCTGTGTGTTGGCATCTGGGGCTCACTGGTCTCCGAGACAGCCAACGTCAAACTGCCGCTCATGCCGGTAGAGCACCCGCTGCTGTTCTTTGGACCTTGGGATGCACTGGAAGGCACGGGCAAGGACATCGTCTACCCGCTGTTCCGTGACCAGGGTAACTCGGCCTATGTGCGCGACACCGGCGACCCGACCACCCCCGAGGGCGGTCTGCTCGAGTGGGGCTATTATGAGCCCTTTGAGCCGCGACTGGTTGAGGCAACAGCCATTATGGAGCCCGAGGATGCGCGCATGTCTCCCTCCATGAATGATCTGACACTCGATCAAGTGCTGGAAGCTTACGAGCGCTCTGTAGAGCTCACGCCGGTATTGGCCGAGCTCCCCTGGGAAGAGCGCCGCTCATTCAATGGACTGCTGTCGGTGACCACCGACGGAGGTTCGATCATTGGTGAGTCTCCGCAGGTGAAAGACCTGTGGCTCTGCGAGGCGGTCTGGGTGAAAGACGGCCCCGGCGCCGGCAAGCTGCTGGCCGACTGGATGACCAACGGTCGCACGGAGATGGACCCGCACGGCATTGACCCGGCGCGTCATTACCCGATTCAGCTGACCGACGAGTTCATCCGCAATCGCAGCTACGAGATTGCGCAGAAGATCTATACCCCAGCGGTGCACCCACGCGAGCCTTACGCGACGTCACGTCAGCTCCGGGTGAGCCCCTTCTATGAGCGTGAGGTTGCTCTTGGCGGTTATTTTATGGAAGTCGCCGGCTGGGAGCGCGCCTACGGGTATGCGGCCAACGAAGACACGCTGCTGGCCAAGTACCGTGATCAGGTGCCCAACCGTGAAGCCGAGTGGGACAACCGGCACTTCTGGGAAGTCTCCAACGCCGAGCACCTCGCACTGAGCGACGGCGTCGGCATGATCAACCT
>CBFHSJ010000185.1:0-1797 GCA_965658485.1 Luminiphilus sp. | reverse complement strand
CAGTCGGTCTTCGGCCCCAAGAATGAGAAGAGCAGGGCACGTGACCTTGCTAGCCTGATCGGTGCCCGATGCGTACTGATTGCAGGCGCGCATATCATGGAATAACACGCCGGGGCCAGACCGCTCATAGAGCCTCAATGTGTTGCCGATCATCCAGATGCCCGAATTTCGGTTGCCGCCAAACTGATGGCGCTTGCTGAAGCCCCACTGGGTCAGCATGTCAAACGCGGCGTGATCATCCGCCTCGGCGGCATTGAGGATGGCATCCGACACTGGCATCGGCGAGGTGGTGCCAACCAGTGCAATCGCTCTGACGCGTTGGTTGTGCGAGGCCGCACACTCGAGCGCGATCAGGCTGCCCAAGCTGTGACCCACCAAAGCGGCATCGGAGATATCCAATGCGTCCAAGACTGCGATCACCCAATCGGCCATCTCTTCCACCGTAGCCAACGGGCTTCCCTTAGAACGCCCATGACCGGGAAGGTCCACTGACACGACATTGTTGCCGTGTCGCGCAAAATGCCGGCTCGCGAGGGTCCACACCGTGTGGTCCATGCCGGAGCCGTGGATAAATACCACAGTGGGCTTGTCTGTCTCGATATCCCGGGAGTTGGTGTAGCAGTAAGCTGTCTCGCCGTTAACCTCAATGCGCATCAGCGACTGCCCCCCGCTGCCTTGCCCGCTGCACGGAGGCCCTGCTTCAGGTCCGCTATCAGGTCCTTGGGGTCTTCGAGGCCAATTGACAGGCGAATCGTGCCTTCGCCAATGCCGCCCGCGGCCAGGGCCTCTGCATGCATGCGGTGGTGGGTGGTGCTCGCCGGGTGAATGACCAATGATTTGGCGTCACCAATGTTGGCAAGGTGTGAGAACACGCTGAGCGCATCAACAAAGGCGATGCCTGCTTCACGCCCGCCTGCAAGATCGAAGCTGAATACGGCGCCACATCCGTTGGGCAGCAGCTCCTTGGCGAGTGCTTGGTCGGGATGGCCCTCGAGCTCAGGGTATCCGACCCGCGTGACTTGCTCCTGCTCAAGCAAAAACGATGTGATGGTGCGGGTATTCTCGACGTGGCGGCTCATGCGCACGCTGAGTGTCTCGATGCCCTGGAGAATATGAAACGCCGAGGTAGGGGCCATACAGGCTCCAAAGTCGCGAAGCCCTTCTTTACGCGCCCGCTGGATCATGGCCGCAGGGCCGAATTCTTCAGTGAAAATTAAGTTGTGAAACCCTTCGTAAGGCTCTGACAAAGTTGGGAATTTCCCCGACGCTTCCCAGTCAAACTGGCCGCTGTCGACGAGCAGCCCACCAATCACAATGCCG
The DNA here is from genome assembly GCA_965658485.1 of Luminiphilus sp. GTDB lineage: Bacteria > Pseudomonadota > Gammaproteobacteria > Pseudomonadales > Halieaceae > Luminiphilus. Next base: position 477 of record CBFHSJ010000185.1, on the reverse strand, counting down.
TGTCCGCTCAGAAATTTGGTGGCCGAGTGTTGAATGATGTCTGCGCCGAGCTCGAAAGGCTTGATCAGGTAGGGCGTGGTCGTGGTGGAGTCCACCATCAGGGGCAACCCGGCGGCATGCGCAACCTCGGCAATAGCCGGAATGTTTAGAACATCAAGGCTGGGATTGCCCAGCGTCTCACCGAATACCAGGCGGGTGTTGTCCTGAATCGCGTTGGCGAACGCCTGGGGGTCGCGGGGGTCTACAAAGGTCGTTTCGATGCCAAACCGGGGCAGGGTGTAGGCCAGAAGATTGTGGCTGCCGCCATAAAGCGCCGCGGAGGCCACGATATGTGAGCCGGCACCCATCAACGTGATGATAGCGAGATGAAGCGCTGCCTGACCGCTGGCCGTCGCAATAGCACCTACGCCGCCTTCCAGCGCCGCGATGCGCTCCTCGAGCACGGCGTTGGTGGGGTTACTGAGCCGCGAATACACG
>CBFHSJ010000184.1:0-1799 GCA_965658485.1 Luminiphilus sp. | reverse complement strand
ATCCGTAAGCTGGTTGCCGATTACGCAGGTGATCAGGTGGTCGTGATATTCGATGCCAAGGGGCCCACCTTTCGCAACGACATTTACCCGGAATACAAAGCCAATCGCCCGCCCATGCCTGATGAGCTGCGCGAGCAGATCGAACCGATCCACGACGCCATTCGCGCCATGGGCTTGCCGCTGATCTGCATTGCGGGAGTCGAGGCGGACGACGTCATCGGTACGCTTTCAGTGCAGGCCGCGGGTAGTGGGCGAGAGGTGGTGATCTCAACCGGTGACAAGGATATGGCCCAGCTCGTTAACGACCATGTCACGTTGATCAACACCATGAACAATACGGCCATGGATCACGGGGGGGTCGTCGACAAATTCGGCGTACCGCCCAAGCTGATCATCGATCTGTTGGCGCTGATGGGCGACAAGGTCGACAACATTCCCGGTGTGGCGGGAGTGGGGGAGAAAACGGCAACCGCGTTGCTGCAGCACCTGGGCGGGATTGACTCTATTTATGAGCAGCTCGATGCCGTTGCGGACTTGCCGATCCGGGGCGCCAAGAGTCTCGCCGTCAAATTGGATACCGCCCGGGCTGACGCTGAGCTGAGCTATGAGCTTGCAACGATCAAGATCGACTGTGATCTAGGGTTAGCCGAGGGCGATCTGGATTCGAGCCCACCGGATAACGAGGCGCTGCTTCGACTGTTTCAGGAGTTGGAGTTCAAAACGTGGCTGGAGGCCCTACTCAAGGACGAGGGGGCAGTCGCAGCGGGTGCGGCGGCGGCCATAGACGCGCCCACTAACGCCGGGGCCGCAGAGGCGGCTGAGTCAGAACCTGCCACCGCCTCGGTCGAGGTCATCACGGTCTTGGAGCAAGCAGTTTTCGATGACTGGCTTGCCAGGCTTGAAGCCGCCGAGCTGTTTGCATTTGACACCGAGACGACGAGCCTAGATTACATGGTGGCGCAGATCGTCGGTGTGTCGTTTGCTGTCGAGCCCGGCGCCGCGGCCTACGTGCCCCTAGCGCATGACTACCCGGGCGCGCCGGATCAATTGGATCGCGACGCAGTGCTCGAGGCGCTTCGACCTCTTCTGGAGGATGCGCAGACCGCCAAGGTGGGCCAGCACCTGAAATACGACGCCAATGTATTGGCCAATCACGGGATTACCCTGCGCGGCATTCATGACGACACGATGCTGGAGTCCTACATACTGGATGCAGCGGGGAGCCGACACGACCTAGATACCTTGGCGCTCAAATACCTCGGTCAGCGCACGATTCATTTCGAAGACATCGCAGGTAAAGGGGCCAAGCAATTGACCTTCAATCAAGTGCCTATAGAACAAGCCGCGCCTTATGCCGCCGAGGACGCTGAGGTCACCCTCCGTTTGCACCAGATGCTGTCGGAAAAGCTCAATCAGACCCCCTCGCTTGCCGCGCTCTATCGGGAACTGGAGATGCCGCTGGTGCCCGTGCTGTCGCGCATCGAACGAAACGGCGCTCTGGTCTGCCGGGACACGCTTGCGGTCCACAGTCAGGAGTTAGGAGGGCGCATGCTGTCGCTGGAAGCCAAGGCCCATGAGCTGGCGGGCGGGCCCTTTAATCTCGGTTCTCCCAAGCAACTCGGTGAGATCCTGTTTAACCAGCTGGAGCTGCCTGTGTTGCGGAAGACGCCCAAGGGAGCGCCATCCACAGCTGAGGAGGTGCTCGCGGAGCTGGCACTGGATTATCCGTTGCCGGCAGTGCTGATGGAGTACCGCAGCCTAAGCAAGCTGAAGTCAACCTATACCGACAAGCTGCCAGA
>CBFHSJ010000183.1:770-1808 GCA_965658485.1 Luminiphilus sp. | reverse complement strand
GCCTTTTGGCGCTGAAAAGCGCGCTAAACAAATTACCTCAGACGTTGATCAATGTCTCGGTCCCGGCGGGGTTTGTGCTGGAAGACTGCGAGGCAGCGGTGGCTGAGAGTAAGAGGGTGGAAGAGGTTTTGTCAGGGCGGGGTCGTTTGGTTCTCCGGGCCTCTGGCACCGAGCCGCTCATCAGGGTGATGATTGAGGGCGCCGACGCTGGGGAGAATCATCGTTTGGCGGAAGGCATTGCCGAGGCGATCCGACAGGCGCACTAGTTCAGTTGCGGCACGCATACGTGACCGGTATGATCTCGCGCCCTGAGTAAAGCGTCGGTAGCCGGCGCAGAGCTGGAAAGAGTCATGGAACAAATAACGCTGATGGTACATTTGCTGGTTGCTGTGGCGCTCATTGCGCTGATCTTGCTGCAACGGGGTAAAGGAGCCGATGTTGGCGCCTCTTTCGGCGCGGGTGCGTCACAGACGCTGTTTGGCAGCGGGGGTAGCGGCAACGCGCTGACGCGGATGACTGCATGGCTCTCGGCGATCTTCTTTGTCAGCAGTTTCGGTCTGGCTGTGATTGCGGACAACCGCACCGCGAGTGAGGATGACCTTGGATTCGAGGTGCCAGTTTACGAAACGGTCGAGACCGAGGTCCTCGACAGCGACGTGCCTGATATCGATTTTGGGTCAGAGGGTGATGTTCCCTTTGACGATGCACCCCCGTCCAGCGGGGAGTGACTGGTTGACAAGCGGAAGTGGTGGAATTGGTAGACACGCTATCTTGAGGGGGTAGTGGCCTATGGCTGTGCGGGTTCAAGTCCCGCCTTCCGCACCAATAATGAGAACGAAAAGCCCCGGTGACGGGGCTTTTTTGATTTTTTTACCATCCCCGGAAAGCCAGCGCACTGCTTCAGGGGCTGGTTGCCTCGTCTCATAACCTTAGTCCCATACCCATAACATAAACAGCCGCTTGATCTGCCACCTGCCGCTGGTGGTGCCCGCCGATTGCGGCCTCAGGGTGGGGGATGAGCGCCGCGATGTGGTGCGG
>CBFHSJ010000183.1:0-762 GCA_965658485.1 Luminiphilus sp. | reverse complement strand
GCCTATGGCTGTGCGGGTTCAAGTCCCGCCTTCCGCACCAATAATGAGAACGAAAAGCCCCGGTGACGGGGCTTTTTTTGTTTTCATTTTCATACGCTGTAAGTCTGCGCGCTGCTTCAGGAGGCAGGTTCATCAGTCTCATAATGAGCCGCTTGATGCACCCACCAACAATGCGCAGACTGCGCGTTGAATAGAGCTTACAGTTTTAATGAGGCAAACCGTGGCTTCTCCTACCGAAGACGATCACTTTCGCCCGGGCATAGAGGCGTTGCAGGCGTCGCGCGCAGATGAGGCGCAGGCGCACTTTCGGGCAGCTATTGATGCCGGTCTTGCGACCACCAAGAGCTGGCTGGGGCTCACGTTGACTTCGTTGGTGCGCGGCGATAACCGGACCGCCGAAGCGGCAGTTGACGAGGTCCTGACGCGGGAGCCTCATAATCTGAGGGGGCTAATCATCAAGGGCGATCTGCTATTGGGCCGGGATGAGCAACGCGAAGCGGTGTCGCACTACAACTTAGTTATGAGGCTGGCTGCAACGCTGAGCGATATTCCCCAGCAACTGCAACAGGATCTGGTTCGGATTCAGGGTCGATTGGAGCAGATTTCGGAGACGTTCCAGGCGCAATTGTTGAGAGGACTGCATGCGGGTGGCTACCGTCGTAATGCATCGAGCGCGCGTTTTAATCTTGGGCTGGACATGCTCATGGGTAAGGCGGAGCGCGCGGACGATGCTCGACCGTTTCCGCAAAAGCCCCATGCGTT
>CBFHSJ010000182.1:0-1873 GCA_965658485.1 Luminiphilus sp. | reverse complement strand
GCAGGGGCTTTTGCCAGACTGGTGAACTGCGCCAACGCATCCTCTGGTAGGCGATCAATGCCCTGACTGTACAGCGCAGCAGAGGCGCTGTAGAACTGGGCATTGAGACGATTGGCATCACCGCAGTCCCGAGTGGCGACGACCTTGCCGGGCACACCTGCGATCACTGAGTTAGGCGGGAACTCCTTGTTCTCACTAATGATGGTGTGGCCCGCCACAATGGAGTTTTCACCCACTTTCGCGCCATCCATGACGGTGGCGTTAATGCCAATCAAACACCGGTCGCCAATGTCGCATCCGTGCAGGGTGGCATGGTGCGTAATCGAACAGTCATCCCCAATGATAGTCGGCGAGGCGATCCCCACATGAATCATCACGAAGTCCTGAATATTGGTGCGAGCACCGATCCGGATCTCAAAGGTCTCGGCGCGGGTGACAACATTGGGCCAGATGGAGGCACCCGGACCCACATAAACCTTGCCGTATAGCCATGCACTCTCGTGAATGTAGGCGGGTTCGTCGAGGGTGACATGCTCACCAATGTGTCCCATGCTGTGTGCTCCTGTGTGGTCGGTGGGAGCGCGTATCTTGTCACGTTGCGCCTTGAATCGCTAAGGCCAACCGACGCACTTGACCGGAATGTCACTTATGCAAGACACCGACCGCCGCGCCGTCAAAATGGGTTTGGGAGCCGTGGTGTTATGGAGCACGGTCGCCACTGCCTTTAACCTGAGCCTCCAATATCTCACTCCCCTGCAGCTCGTGACCCTGGCGACAGCCGTCAGCTGGTGCTTCTTTGCTATTCGATTGAGCTCGACCGAGCGCTGGCGTAATCTGCAGGCGACGTCTGCTAAAGCCCGCGCCACCGGCTTACTGGTTGGCTGGCTGAACCCTGGCCTCTATTACCTGGTGCTCTTTGCTGCGTATGACCGGCTACCGGCCCAGGAAGCCATGGCGATCAACTACTCCTGGGGGATCACGCTGGCTCTCCTGGCAGCGCCACTGTTACGTCAACGTTTGAGCTCGGGGGCGTTGCTCGCGGCTTGCATCAGTTACGGCGGTATTGTGGTGATCGCCACCCGAGGTGCGCCCTTTGCTCTGGATTTGGCCCAACCGCTGGGTGTAGGTCTTGCTCTCCTCAGCACCCTGCTGTGGAGTCTTTACTGGGTCATCAATACGCGTCTGTCTTTGGACCCGGAGGTGAACCTGTTTCTCAATTTCTCCGGCGCGCTGCCGCTGCTTCTCGCCCTGATCTGGTGGAGCGACACGCCCTTTCCCACCGCCTGGCAAGGTTGGGCCGGCGGACTCTATGTAGGACTCTTTGAGATGGGCATCGCTTTCGTGTTGTGGATGGGCGCGATGAAGGCGACCACCTCGACCTTGCGGATATCCAGCCTGATCTTTTTATCGCCCCCGCTGTCGCTGCTGCTGATCTGGGGGATCGCGGGGGAGCCAGTGCAAGCCTATACCTTGTTCGGTCTAGCCCTCATTCTCATCGGGCTGTGGTTGCAGCGCGGCGCTGAGTCCTGAATCCTCTGCCACTTCGCGCTGGAGCAGCACTCGCTCCCCGGGAAGTACTGCTCCCGCTGCATCGCGATCGAGCTGGAGTGTGGCCGTGCTGTGCTCCGCGTTGGTCGACTTCACCACTGCTGCGACTGGTCGAGCTTCTCTATCAATGGCCTCGCTTCGTGCCGCCAGCAGGACGCGTGTTTCCCCCTGCGCCGCGACGATGCCTCGGTCAAGCACAATGAGTTGTCGCGTTAGTTGTGCCAGCTCGTGGGCGGCGTGAGACACATAGACTAGCGGGATATCCTCTGCAGGCAGCCACTCAGCGAGATGTGCGATCAGTTGCTGTCGGTGATCTGCATCATTT
>CBFHSJ010000181.1:0-2023 GCA_965658485.1 Luminiphilus sp. | reverse complement strand
GGTGTCTACCGATCCACAACGGAGCATTCATATGAACCCCCGCATCCTTCGCAAAACTCTGGTCAGTGCCATGGCAGGTGCTACCTTATCCAGCCCAGTCCTCGCGCAGGGCGTTCTGGAAGAGGTCGTTGTCGTTGCACAAAAGCGCGAGCAGAACCTGCAGGAAGTTCCTATCGCGATCAATGCCTTTACCGGCCGGCAAATGAACGCATTAGGGGTGTCCGAGAGCTTCGATATTGCCGCGTTTTCGCCCGGGGTTCATATCTCTGGAAACCTGGCGGGACAAAACACGCAATTCTCGATCCGTGGCGTCACACAAAATGACTTCAATGACATTATCGAGGCGCCCAATGCGGTTTATCTCGATGAGGGCTATATTGCGGTAGCGCAGGCACAAACCTTTGCCGTATTTGACATAGACCGAGTAGAAATTCTGAAGGGCCCGCAGGGCACGCTGTTTGGAAGAAACGCCACGGGCGGTTTGGTGCACTTTATTTCCAATGCGCCCTCCTTCGATGGGCTGGAAGGCTATGTCGATGTCGAGTTTGGACAATTTGATGTGCCGAATGACGCAAATCGGACGGTCGTAGAGGCCGCTATTGGAGGTCCGCTGTCAGAGACGTTTGCCGCGCGTGCCGCGATTCGCTACAGCGATCAAGACCCTTACCTTGAGAATTTATACAGCAACGCTGACCAACTGCCCTTCCTCGGGGATCCCGGCCCCGGCTCCGGAGCCGACCTGGGTGATGACGACACCATGGCAGCGCGGATTCGGTTGGCGTTTGAGCCTAATGACCGACTGCGTATGGATTTGAGCTTTAACTACTCAGACAGCGAGGTCGCCACAGGCCCATACCAGAGCAAGTCGACTTTCGCGATCGCCCAAGATCATGATAGCAACCCCGATACCCCGCCAGAGCTGATCAATGTCATCAACACACCAGCGGGTGAGAGCCGCCTGTCGGCCCTTTATGATGCTAGCGGTAACGACACCGGACTCGATGCGGGCGCCGATATCGAGGATGGGGACCAGTGGTTGCCTGGCGGCGGCGGCGGCCTGCCCGGGCGACTTGCACCTGGAGCAGACTTTTTTGGTTATCTGGACCCGGATGGAGACGATTTTTCATTTTCCGGTGACTTCGCCTTCGCAGATCAGGGAAGCACAGAGAACTCCGGCGTCAACTTTAAAATTAGTTACGAGCTGTCGAACGGCATGAATTTCGTGTCGATTACCGATCACAAAGATTACGAAAAGCTGCTGTTCATTGACGTCGACTCTGCACCGGTCAACCAGCTAGCCAACTATGCCGCTGTTGACGCCACCAGCTTCACGCAGGAATTCCGTCTAAGTGGCGAAACGGACCGCTCTCGTTGGGTTGCCGGCGTCTACTATCTCAATATTGACTCTGAGTCCGACAATGGCCTCAAGGGCCCGCAGGCATCTTTCGCTGACGTGTTTGGTGGTGTTCCGATTGATATCGGCACGGTGGCGGGCCTGGAGACTGACTCCTATAGCGTCTATGGGCAAATGGAATTCGATCTTACTGATCGAGTGACTTTGATCGGTGGCCTGCGCGCTATGCGCGAGGAAAAAGACTTCGAGTTGAACATTGGCGTGGCACCTTCAGAGTCCTCGTTTGTCGTTAACACGCACCCCTGCTTCAGCGACGCCAGTCAGTGCTTCCCTGGAACCGGTGTGGAGTATAGCGATGACGTCTCTGAAAACTATTGGGCAGGCAAACTGCAGATTACCTTCGACATGTCGGACGACTTGATGCTTTACGGCGGCGTGAATCGAGGCGTGAAAGCGGGCAGCTACAACGCTCCCCTACTCGGCGCATTCTACGGGGCGGGCGGTCCTGGTTCGCTGCCCTACGACGAAGAGGTATTGACGTCGTATGAGGGTGGTTTCAAGGCAACTCTCGGAGACGGCCTGACCCGAATTAATGGCTCTGTCTTCTACTACGACTACGCGGACTATCAGGCGTTCCTTTTCGTGGGTGTTGGCGGCGTCGTGATTAAC
>CBFHSJ010000180.1:0-2061 GCA_965658485.1 Luminiphilus sp. | reverse complement strand
GGCTATGTGGTCTATACCACTGTTGAGGCCGAACTGCAGCAAGCAGCTCACGATGCAGTGCTCAGCGGACTGAGAACCTACGACTGGCGGCACGGCTGGCGGGGACCGGAGCGACGCCTAGCGCCGCGCGAGGGAGAGTCGCCTGAAGAGACCCTGAAGCGCTGGCAAGAAGCACTGCGCGACATGCCAACCATCGCCAAGCTGCCACCAGGCATTGTCACCGCGGTTGAGGACGAGGCCGCGTCGGTACTGCTCAAGTCCGGAGAGGTGATCGCTCTGTCATGGGAAGGTGACCTGGAGACAGTGCGCCAGTACCGGTCGGTGAACCAAACGGCGGCGCCAGAGAAAACCCTGGCGGCATTGCTTGCGCCCGGCGATTTGATTCGCATTCGCGAGACGGATGAGGGATGGCGGCTGACGCAGGTACCCAAGGCGCAATCTGCTTTGGTCTCACTCGATCCCAAGCATGGCGCCATCCGCGCATTAGTCGGCGGCATGGGTTTCGAATTGTCCAAATTCAACCGGGCGACCCAGGCAAAACGGCAGCCCGGCTCAAACTTCAAACCGTTTCTGTATGCCAGCGCGTTGGAGGTAGGAATTACGCCCTCCACAGTGATTAACGATGCGCCGGTGGTGCTCGACAATCTTTCTGCCGCAGAAATCTGGCGGCCGGAAAATGACAGCGGGAAGTTTTACGGGCCCACGCGACTCCGCGAAGCACTGACCTTCTCACGCAATCTGGTCTCGATCAGGGTGCTACAGCGCGTTGGCGTGCGGCCTTTCATCCGGTACGTAGAGGGCCTGGGGTTTGACACCAAAGGCATGCAGGCCAATCTGACACTGGCCCTCGGCACCCACACCTATACTCCTCTCGAGATTGCCGCCGGCTATGCCATTTTGGCCAATGAAGGTTTTAAGGTGGAGCCCTGGCTGATTGAGCGTATTGAAAACGCGAAGGGAGAGATCGTTTACGCCGCCGATCCGATGGTAGCGTGTGCCGAGTGCGCCTATGCCGGGGGTAGCGAGGGCGAAGAAATGCGGATGGAAGATATATTGGGCACGGCAGTGCCCGAGGTGCGCGCAGCCGACCGGGTCATGGACCCCCGGGTCGCCTTCATCATTTCCTCTTTCCTTAACGATGCGATTCAGCGCGGCACGGGGCGTCGCGCGCGGGTGCTTGATAGGCTGGACATTTCCGGCAAGACGGGCACCACCAATGGCCCGCGGGATGCGTGGTTCTCGGGCTTCAATCGCAACCTCATTACGACGGCCTGGGTGGGCTTTGACGACTACGGGCCGTTGGGGCGCCGCGAGTTTGGTGGCACCGCCGCACTGCCCATCTGGATCGACTACATGCGCCTGGCACTGCCGCCTGCGCAACCGGCACCACCTATGCCGCCAGGCATTGTCCGACTCCGTGTAGACCGGGAGTCCGGCCTGCGGGTGAGGGGACAACCTGAGGGCAGTGTGATGGAGTACTTTCTCGAGGAATCTCTCCCTGACTGGGACACCAACTCAGGTAGCGCCATCGATACGGAAAATCTCGAACAAATTTTTTGAGGCAAAAAAAACGCCGGCATCGGCCGGCGTCTTTGCTGATTCAATGCTTAGTTTTTAAGGCTTCGGCCACCGAAACGCTTATTAAACCGAGCCACGCGGCCATCGCTCTGAGCCACCTTCTGCTTGCCCGTATAAAAAGGGTGAGAAGCACTGGAGATGTCCAGAATCATATAAGGATAAGTTTGTCCTTCGTGCTCTCTCGTCTCACTGGTCTGCACCGTCGAACCCACGACAAAGTAGGTGTCCGATGAGGTGTCGTGGAACAAAACGTCACGATACTCGGGGTGAATGTCTGGTTTCATGCCAACCTCCGTCAGCATCTGTCATGCGAAAAAGAGCGCGGATCATACCAGAGCCCGCCCCGATAGCAACACGGAATACGCCCGCTCGCGGGCTTTAGTACACTGCGCTGGTAAGCCAGCGCGCCGAGCAGCCCTTGAGCCAAAATACAGCGAACAGCCCCTTCAAACCTGCGATCTGGCGTTGCGCGGTGCCTTCCCC
>CBFHSJ010000179.1:0-2071 GCA_965658485.1 Luminiphilus sp. | reverse complement strand
CTCGGGCGCCGTGGCACCAGCCGCAATTAACCGATCGTAATATCGCAACGCCTCGGCAGGATCGTTACCCGACAGATAATACTCACCCAGTAATAGGGCATAGTCGGCGTTTTCCGGACGTGCCTCTGCACGCACCGTGATCCGATGGATGAGCGCGAGCACGTCCTCAGGCTCCGACTGCTCGATCCGCCCAAGCTGCTCAGCAATCTGGACATCCTCCCAGCCGCCCAGCATCCGATAAAGTAGCCAAGCCGCAATCGCGACCACCGCGACGGCAGCAAGCTGTCCTCGAAGGGAATACGATGCGCGATGGCTCACGTCTGGGGGGGGCTCCCCTGCTTGATCCTCAAGCAACCGCAACGCGGCTTCCTCACGAAGCTCAGCCGCCTCTGCCTCCCCCGCGAGTTCGCGTTGGCGAAGCCGCAACCAGTCCTCGTTCGTCTCAAAGGCATCGCCTCGACGCCAGATTCGGGGTAGCCAAATGATCATTGCTGCGGCTGCGGCCCATAACAGCAGGGCGATTAGAGGAAACACGCTACTCAATCGCGACGCTCCCCAAGTAATCGTGTGATTTCCGCCTGCTCTGCTTCAGTCAGATCAGTGGAACGGGCACTGGGGCGCTGCCTGAAATGAAATAGCAAGCCGACAGCACCCAACATTAGCAACAGGCCTGGGGCAGCCCACAGCAAGACTGTATTGCGGTCTACGCCAGGGCGATAGCGGACAAATTCCCCGTATCGAGCTACCATAAACGCCAGGATCTCGTCATCGGTCGCGCCCCGCTCCAACTGCTCGTAAAGCACAACGCGGAGGTCTCGTGCAATGGGCGCATTAGAGTCTGCAATATTTTGATTCTGACACTTGGGACAACGCAGTTCCTGACTAAGCTGGCGGTAACGCAGCTCGAGATCAGGAGAAGAGAACTCGTAGGTTTCGATCACAGCTAAAACAATTGGCGCGAGCCACAATTGGCCACAGATAGTGGCGCTTATTAACGCTTTTAGGGCAATCTTCACTGTTCGCCCTCCGAACCCGCTGCGGCCACAGGCGACGCCACAGTGGGGAACCAGCGGCTGAAGTCACGCTGAAAGACTGCCTCATCCAAAACACCCACATGCCGGTGCGCAATATGCCCCGCCGCATCCACTACGTAGGTTTCTGGTGCGCCGTACACCCCGAGATCCAGTCCGACCGAGCCCTCTTCATCGACCACATTGAGCTGATAAGGATCGCCCAACTGTGCCAGCCACTCTCTGGCCTTGACCGGTTCATCTTTATAATTGAGGCCATAGATCGGGACACCTTGCTCGGCCAAGGCCACCAAATAAGGATGCTCAACTCGACAGGAGTAGCACCAAGTCGCCCACACATTCACCAGCGCCGGCAACTCGGAAAGCGCTGACACCGAAATCTGGCGGCCGCTCTTTAGTTCGGGTTGAGCGAAATCGGGGAACGGTTGCCCTAAACGCGCGGCGGGCAGCTCGGTCGGGTCAATCGACAGACTGCGAAAGAGCAAGCCGGCAAGCACGGCAAAGACAACGAGCGGGACAAACCTCCTAGCCTGCAACGGCTGCGACTCCAGACTGAGCTGCCGTCACATTGGATCTCTGCGATCGGTATCGACGATCGAAGGCGGTCACCAACGCCCCAAAGCCGATCATCAATGCGCCCAGCCACAACCAACGCACCATCGGCTTGTACTGCAGACGCACCGCCCAAGCCTGCTCACCAATCGGCTCGCCCAGCGCGATATAGAGATCCCGCCATAAGCGAGCGTCGATAGCGGCTTCCGTCATGATTTGTCCACTGGCGAAATAACGGCGCTTTTCCGGTACCAGTACCGCTATCAGCTCCTGATCACGCCTCACCTCAAATACGGCCTGATCGGCGAGGTAATTGGGGCCTGCCTGCTGCCCCAGACTCATCAGTTTGAAATGATATGCACCCAGCGTCTCAACATCCCCCACCGCCATTCTCAAATCACGCTCCTCGTTTTCTTGAGATACGACCACCGCACCCAAGACAACCGCCGCGAACCCGAGGTGCGCCAATGCCATGCCGAGAAAACTGG
>CBFHSJ010000178.1:0-2142 GCA_965658485.1 Luminiphilus sp. | reverse complement strand
CTGATGCGGAGCGAAGATCTCGCAACCTGGGATAACTGGCTCAGCCGCCCCGAGACCGCGGCCCTCGAGCAACTGCTTGTAGGTCAGGTGTCCGAGCACAGCGCCTATGTATGGGGCGGTGAAGGGATGGGCAAGAGCCATATCCTGCAGGCCTGCTGCGATGCAGAGGGGCTGGATGCTCGCTATATTCCACTCCGGGATCTGGTCGGCTTTGCGCCTGAACAGGTGCTGGCGGATGTCGAGATTGCGCGTCTCATTGCGATCGACGACATTGATTGCGTGGAGTCTCGGGCTGGCTGGCAGGAGGCACTGTTCGCATTGTTTAACGCTTCATGGGAGACGGGTGCGCAGCTTTTGGTAACGGCGCGGAAGGCACCTCAGCAACTGCTTGAGGCACTGCCCGATCTCCGCTCTCGATTGAGCAGCCTGCCGGTTTTTCAGATGCCGCGTTTTACCGAGGATCATATTGCCGAGCTGCTTGCGCTGCGCGGCGTGGAGGCGGGTATCGAGCTCTCGGATGACGTCGCCCGCTACTGTTCGCTGAGACTGCCAAGGCACCCGCCTGCCGTCGTGAACTTTATCAATCAGCTCGATCAGCTCAGTCTGGCGCAGCGTCGCGCCGTGACCATCCCGTTTGTCAGGGAGTCGGGATTGCTTCGTCAGGCTGAGGGATAGCGTACTGGTCAGGCTCTAGCTCCAGATAGCCCCGTAACCAATGCACCAATAGATACAGCGGCACCGTATCGATCAATGCGCACACAGCCTTGAACGCGTAGTTACTGCCTACCAGGGTGAGTAGGGCGGCCGCGGCAATATCGCCCGCCAAAAAAGTCGCACCGAAGGTTACGGTCACCACCATGATGGAATCCACCAGTTGGCTCAAGAGTGTGCTGAAGTTATTTCTGAGCCATAGGTGTTTGCCCCGAGTGAGCCGCTTCCAGAAGTGGTAGATCTGCACGTCACAGTATTGTGCGGCGATGTAGGCCAGCATCGAGGCAAAAACCGCGCCTGATGTGGTGGCGTAAATCAGCTGAAAGAGTCCGATTTCAGACTCCACCACGGTGCCATTCGGGAGCGTGACCGGGGCGGCCAGCTGCAGCACCTGCCAGGGAGGCATCACTGCTTCAGGCACTGAGGGCGCCACAGCACCCACTGTCAGCACACCCAGAATGAGGAGGTTAATGCCCAGACCCACGCTGACGAGAAAATTCGCGCGGGCCTTGCCATAGAGTTCACTGATTAAGTCAGTGCAGAGAAAAGTGAGCGGGTAAGGGAGCACCCCGACCGCAAGCGCCAACGGGCCAAATTGGATAAAGCGGGTGATGCCCACCACATTGAGCAACGTCATGGCCGAGAGAAAAATACCCGCTAGGACTAAAAATGTGCGCTCACGGCGCTCGCTGATGGCAGCGGTGCTGGCGGTCATGTCAGTGCTCCACCTGCCCCAGATTGCCATGCATGACTGAACCGTTAATGACGGGGTGGTGGTGAGCCCATAGGATGAGGTCTGCAATTTCATCGGGGGCGACGAGTCTGCCGAAGCTATTCATTTTCCCCAGGCTGTCGAGCACGGTGTCATCATGGCCGACGTGCTGGCGCAGCATGCTGGTGTCGGTGAAGCCTGGACAGATGAGCGCGGTGTGAATGCCTCTGCCCATCAGGTCCTGACAGGTTGCCCGCATCATGCCCAGCTGGGCGTGTTTGCTGACGATGTAACTGAATGCACCAGCCACGGCCTTTTCAGATAGCGTAGAGCCCACGTAGAGCACGCTGGAACCGGTTGGCATCAGCGGCAGCAAGTTGCGATTCAGCGAGTTGATACCCACCACGTTCACCGACAGGACCCGAGACAAGTCGGAGTCCTCGGTGGTGTCGCATTGGTCCTTTAGCATCAAGGATGCATTGTGAACCAAACACACTGGTCCGCCGCCGGCGTCCGACACTGTGGCTGCTACTGCTGTGCAGGTTCTGGCCGTGGACTGCTCGTCAGCCAAGTCAGTGGTCAGTGTCTCGACACCGGGCACGGGGCAGTTACGGCGGGAAATATTGATGACCGTAAATCCGCACTCAACAAATCGCTCCGCCGCTGCTGCGCCAATACCGGAGCTCGCTCCGGTCAGTATCGCGATCGGGTCCATAAGG
>CBFHSJ010000177.1:0-2227 GCA_965658485.1 Luminiphilus sp. | reverse complement strand
CGGGTATGCTGGTAAAAAACGACAAGGGTCGCACCTATGATCGCTTTCGCGAGCGAGTCATGTTCCCCATACAAGACCAGCGCGGTCGCGTAATCGCCTTTGGCGGGCGAGTTCTGGGTGACGACAAGCCAAAGTATTTAAATTCCCCCGAAACCCCCGTATTCCAGAAATCCCGCGAACTCTATGGCTTGTGGCAGGCGCGCAAACATCCGCGTCGACTCGAGCGCATTGTGGTGGTGGAGGGCTACATGGATGTGATCGCACTGGCTCAGCATGGCATCCCCTACGCAGTGGCTACGCTAGGCACCTCCACCAGCGAGACGCATCTCGAGCGGCTGTTCCGTATCGTGCCCGAGGTGGTTTTTTGTTTCGATGGGGACGATGCGGGCCGAAAAGCCGCCTTTAGAGGGCTCGAGGCCACGTTGCCGGCGATGCAGGATGGCCGTCAGGCCAAGTTTTTATTCCTGCCGGAGGGGGAGGACCCTGACACGCTGGTGCGTGCCAAAGGGAAAGCGTTTCTAGAGAACCTTTTTGATCACGCCGACCCGCTCGAGACGTTTCTTTTTAAGCATCTTGAGGACGGCTTGGACCTCGAGAGCATGGACGGCAGAGCTCGCTTCTCTAAGCTCTCTGCACCACACCTGCACCGATTGCCAGAGGGCGTATTCAAAACCCTCATGTATCAAGCGCTGGCGGAAAAAACCGGCATCGACGTGGACAGCCTCAAACGTCTTCAACCGCCGCCAGCACCGCGCCCAGAGCCCAATGCGTTGGCGCCCCCATCAACTCCTGACGGGCCGCCGCTGACAGACCCAGAGGAGCCACTACCCGAGGACGTCATGCCCATTGAGGAGCCGTTGGTGGAGAGTCTCTCACCAAGCTCTCTGAACCCGATTCACCGCTTGCTGGGGCTGCTTGTGCTGAAACCCACTTTGGTGAAGCATGTACCCGACGCGTTATTGGTCACAGAAGGCAGCCGCGACACGGTACTGCTGTCCGAGTTGGTCATCCATATCCGCACACATCCTGAGGTCACGACCGCGGCACTGCTGGGATACTGGTTTGGCACGCCGGAAGGGGACTTCCTGAATGCGCTAGCGGGCCGGGAGACCGTGGAAGAGGACGCTGGACTGGAAGCACTATGCACCGCTTTGGTGGAAAAGCTCTGCCGCCACCCCGCACTCGACGCCGCGAGGCAACGTTTCGAAGCCCTAAAACGGAAGCCCTACGCAGAATTAACCGGTGAAGAAAAACAAGCGCTTCTGGCGCTCACACAGGAAATCCGGGCGCTCTCTGGCCGGGGCTGACTTCAGAGCGTTACGACAGGCTGATGAGTAGGGGCTGAGCTGATAATCCTCGGCTTTTGCCGCTAAACGCACACCGCCAAGTCTGTGATTCCTCTGAAAATATTGGCGTTGGCGTTGGGCATCAGGGATAGCATTTTCCCGCTAATGACATTGGTGTTGGGGGGCCTAAGCCGTTATACTCGCCCGCTATTTTTTCGCCACACCACCGCAGGCTTCGTATGACCGACCCATTGCATCAGCAATCCCGACTTAAAGCCCTGATTGCAAAGGGAAAAGAACAAGGGTATCTGACCTACGCTGAAGTCAACGATCACCTCCCGCAGGACATCTCCGATCCCGATCAAGTCGAAGACATCATCCAGATGATCAACGACATGGGCATTCAGGTGTTCGAGCAGGCGCCGGATGCCGATGAGCTTTTGATGTCTGAGGGGGACCGCTCCGCAGACGAGATCGCCGCAGCCGAAGCCGCCGCTGCTCTGGCCGCTGTTGAACAAGAAGCCGGCCGAACCACTGACCCGGTGCGCATGTATATGCGTGAGATGGGCACGGTGGAGTTGCTGACTCGCGAGGGCGAGATCATCATCGCTAAGCGTATCGAGGAAGGCATCCGAGAGCTGATGGCCGCGCTCGCACACTACCCAGACGTTGTCCGCCAGCTGTGCAACGAATACGACCTGGTCGCCAAGGAAGAACGCAAGCTGACCGACGTCATGATCGGCTACCTGGACCCTGCTGAGC
The DNA here is from genome assembly GCA_965658485.1 of Luminiphilus sp. Classification (GTDB taxonomy): domain Bacteria; phylum Pseudomonadota; class Gammaproteobacteria; order Pseudomonadales; family Halieaceae; genus Luminiphilus. The sequence continues at coordinate 179 of CBFHSJ010000177.1, read as the reverse complement.
ATGTGCCTTCTGCCTCTGAGATGGCCGCCGCTGCGGAAGCGCGAGGTGAGTCAGACGACGAAGACGAGGCCCCCGTTGGCCCGGATCCCGCCGAGGCGAAAAAACGTTTCGCAGCACTGAAGCGTCAGTGCACCAAGACCGAGAAGGCGATTGCGGCCAAGGGCCGCGGACACAAAGAC
>CBFHSJ010000176.1:1948-2286 GCA_965658485.1 Luminiphilus sp. | reverse complement strand
AGTAAGGAGCGGGCTTTTTCCAGATCGGTGAGGCTCTCGCGGATCGCAGCTTGAACCTCGACGGGTGATGGCTCCCGGCGCTCATTGCTGAGACGCTGGCGCGCGCCACCAATGGTGTAACCCTGAGAGTACAGCAGGCTGCGTATGGTGCGCACCAGCTCAACATCTTCTCGCTGGTAATAGCGGCGATTACCCCGGCGCTTGACCGGGCTCAGCTGGGGAAACTCCTGCTCCCAGTAGCGCAGAACGTGGGGTTTAACCGCGCACAACTCGCTGACTTCGCCAATCGTAAAGTAGCGCTTGTTGGGAATCGCGGGGAGTTCGTCGTTGTGTCGTGG
>CBFHSJ010000176.1:0-1938 GCA_965658485.1 Luminiphilus sp. | reverse complement strand
GCCTTCATCTCCCATACTCACATCCACGCGCGCCTTGAGCTTTTGGCCTGGCTTAAATGTCACCACACGGCGGGCAGAGATGGGGATTTCTTCTCCAGTCTTAGGGTTGCGACCTGGGCGCTCTCGCTTATCACGCAAATCGAAGTTGCCAAAGCCAGAGAGCTTCACCTGCTCATTGTTCTCGAGACAAATTCGAATCTCTTCGAAAAACTGCTCTACCAGCTCCTTCGCTTCACGCTTGTTCAAGCCCAGGCGTTCGTGAAGCCGATCAGCCATTTCCGATTTGGTAAGCGCAGTCATATCTCCGATCAGTGCCGTAATGTGGCACCCAGCTTTTCACCCAAAGATTCAATAACTTGTGACAGAGATTCGTTAATCTCTTCGTCAGTTAGGGTGCGACTTTGGTCCCGGAATGTCAAACCGATGGCGAGACTTTTCTCATTTTCTGCAACGCCATCGCCCTCATAGACGTCAAAGATTCGCGCTTCGGCCAAAGTGGCCCCGGCTGAACCCCTTGCTGCATCGAGCACAGCACCAGACGGCGTCTCTCGACTCACGATCACCGCAATATCCCGGCGTACCTCAGGAAACTTGGAAATCTCTTCGTAATCCGGCAGTGCGCGCCCAACCACCGCCGCCAATTCCAGTTCGGCGACCAAGGTCTGCTCCGGCAAGTTGAGCGTCTTTGCTTGGCTGGGATGCAGCCGACCCATGATGCCGACAACCTCGTCTCCCAGCAGGATTTCTGCGGTCTGCCCATCGTGCAAACCGGACCTCACTGCCCCGCGGAATGTCAGCGCTTGATCGGAGGCTTGCAGCATCGCTTCGATCTCGCCCTTCATATCATAGAAGTCGACTGACTCCGCGTTCGACGACCAGCTCTCAGACGTTCGTCGACCACAGAGCAAGAGCGCGAGCATCGGCGTTTGCGCGAGCTTCTCGCCGGGCATGAAGCGCAAGCCCGTCTCAAACAACCGCACTCTGGTTTGCTGGCGATTGACGTTGTGCGCCGCAGCGCCCAGCAAGCCCGGAATCAGAGAGGTGCGCATCACTGCAAGATCACTGGAAATTGGGTTTTTCAATGCGACCGGTTCGATCTCAGGGTCTATCAGCTGCTGAAGCTCCGGGCTTACAAAGCTAAAAGTGATGGCTTCGTTGAATCCCCGGGCGACCAGCCGCTGCTTGATCACCGACTGCGGCGTTGCCGATTCTGTTGAAGCAGCGGCTGACGCCGCGCCGCGGACAGGCTCAACCGGAATGTTGTCGTAGCCATGAATACGCGCGATTTCCTCGAGCAGGTCGGCCTCGCGACCCATATCAAAGCGCCAGCTGGGCGCAGTGCACAGCCAGCTAGCATTGTCTGCGTCGGTCTCAACGACAAAACCCAAACCCGCGAAGATGCGCGTGACCTCATTGGCAGCCAGATCGATACCCAACATCCGTTGGATCGAGGTGGCCTTCAGGGTGACAGGCTCACGCCGGGGCAAGTCTGCCAGAGAGGTCGCATCCGTTACTGGCCCGGCTTCACCACCGACACATTCCAAGAACAGCTGTGTGGCGCGCTCAACCGCCTGATAAGCCAGCTCGGGGTCCACGCCCCGCTCGTAACGATGTGATGCATTGGTATGTAGGCCGTAGTGGCGCGCGCGGCCGGCCATCAGTTCCGGGGCAAAAAAGGCGGCTTCAAGGAATAGGTGCTGGGTCTCTGAACTGATGCCGCTGCCCTCACCGCCCATGATGCCTGCCATGGCGAGGGCTTTCTGATGATCGGCAATCACCAAAGTGCCGGGTGTCAATGTGCGTTCCTCGCCATCAAGTAACGTGATGCGTTCGTCGGGCTGGGCCTTGCGGACCCGAATTCCGCCTTCCAGCGCGTCGAGATCAAAGGCATGCAGTGGCTGGCCAAGCTCGAGCATCACGTAATTGGTGATGTCCACC
>CBFHSJ010000175.1:0-2468 GCA_965658485.1 Luminiphilus sp. | reverse complement strand
CAGGCAATCAAGAGATGCAAGGGCGCATGCTGAAGGCGATTGGGCTCCTACATCTACTGGGGGACGAGCGCTTTAGCACCATGCAAAAGCTTGTCGAGAATCTGCAGGTTTTTCGGGATCTCGTCGCTGAAAAGTGCCTCGAGTACACCAGTGATGAGTTACTGGCCTTGTTGCGCGAGGTCGAGGTGCCCTGCGCCAAGTGCCTCAACCGCGACGAAGTGCTGGCTCAGGAGCAACTGAGCGCCAACGACAGCATCGGGGAGGTCGACCATCCGCATCTTGGCACGCTGCGCATCGTGAAAGCGCCACCCCGGTTTGGCGGCGTGCGGCTGGCACCCTCGCGTCCAGTGCCGGCCCACGGCGAGCACACTGACTCGGTGCTCGCTGATTTTGGCTTGGACACGCAGCAAATCGACGCCTTGCGGTCGGAGGGCGTACTGGGCTGATACGCCGCCTCGCTATTGGGCGGTGAAACCTCCATCGACACTGAGCACAGCACCCTGGCACAAACTAGAGTCTGCTGAGGCGAAAAACAGCACGGCGCTAGCCACTTCCTCAGCGGTACCCATGCGACCAATGGGCATGACCCCACGCAGCATGGCTTTGGCTTCGTTTTTATCGGGCATAAGGTCTGTCCAGCGCTCCATCATCGGCGTCTCGATCACGCCGGGGCAAACGCAGTTAATTCGCACGCCGCTGGTCGCTAACTCAATGGCCATATCCCGAGTGAAAACCACAAGCCCGCCCTTTGCACTGCCATAAGCCGTAGACAGCGGAAAGCCGACCAGCCCATTCAGGGAGGAGATGTTAATCACGCTACCTGAGCCTCTTTCCACCATGCGGGGCACAAAATGTTTACACAGTAACCATGGGCCCTTTAAGTCTGTATCCAGGACCCTGTCCCACTCGTCGACGGTCGTCTCGTTGTAGGTTTTGTTGAGCTCTGACCCCGCGTTGTTGACCAGCACATCAACACGATCCCAGAGGCCGAAAACCGCATCAGCGACTCGCTCCACTCCCGCCTCAAACCTTACGTCGAGTTCCATCGCAAGATGGCCCTCACCTAGCTCTTTGGCCAACGCTTCTGCAGCGGGTAAATCGCGGTCCAAGATACAAACCTCCGCACCCTCGGCCGCAAAACGCCGGACGGTCGCCGCGCCGATCCCGCTAGCACCGCCTGTGACGACACATCTTAAATTCAGCAACCGCATATTTTTCCTCTATCGTTAAGGGTATTCACAACTCATGGCCATGTGCAGGCCGAGGTCCTTAGCGCTGACGGCCACTCAATTTACCGCGAAAGAGCGCCTGCGACACAAAAAATCGGCGGTAGCTGTGAATCAGAAGGCACCGAATGGAAGGGAAAGAGCATTTCAACCGTTAATATGGTGGGAGGGCACAATGACATCTTTCGACACGTATAGTTTGCTGACGGCAGCAACCGTATTGGCCGTAATGGCTACGGCTTTTATCTGATACCAAACCCCCTCCGCACAGCACGATCTATAACGTTCTCGGGGGCTGGTTTAGGCGTCTTAGGCCCGCAATAATGAGACAAAATTAAGAGAACTTTGTCACAGGCGCCCAAATGTAGCTGTGATAGCGTCTATCAATGATTAGTGGCGGTACGACGCGGGAGGAGGCTTACATCGGGGGATCGCTGTGGCTCTGACACGCGGTGAGTGGGTAACGTTAATTGTGTGGCTGCTTGCACTCACGCTAAACGGCATGCTGCTGGATGAAGACGTGCAACGTCAGCTAGGGCTGTGCGGTGAAAGTCGGCTACAAACGCCCTGCGAAGAAGAGTAGCGCGGTTGGCTGGAGCTGCAACGGCTGAGCAGCGCTATTTGGAAGGGCGTAACCTCAGCCGCCGTCGGCCCGGCCGTAAACACCCTTTTTTCGCCCCGCAACGCACTCACCGACAAATAACACGCCCTGGATACAATAGAGCAAAGCCCAAAAACCAATCACCGCGATTTGAGCACCCCACAATGTTTTGATTAGCGCCTCTTTACCAGGCATCGCGACAAACAACACAACCAAAATACAAAATACTGACGCCCATATCAGCGCCGATACCTTCAACATCTTTTTCGTAATTGTCGCCATGCGCCACTCCCTCAACCCTTATAACAAAGATAGACAGCCCAGGCGTTAAGCTTTTGTTACACGTGCTGATTTTACATTCCGAATCGGCTGTGAAAGGAGTTTGGGATGCCATTCCCGTCGAGCGCTTAGGTTCACGGCACGTCCAAAACCCGCGCATTCGAATCCCCGCGAATGCTTGCGCGCATGGATTTTAGGGACTCTTTATTGTTGGTAGACCACCGCCCAGATTACCAACTGGGAGATAGACAACATATTTGGTTGAGGCCAGAGAATGGTCGGTGTGAGAGGATTTGAACCTCCGACCCCTTCCTCCCGAAGGAAGTGCGCTACCAGGCTGCGCTACACACCGAGGCGCGCAG
>CBFHSJ010000174.1:0-2497 GCA_965658485.1 Luminiphilus sp. | reverse complement strand
GCGACGCTTGTCGTTCTGGCGCGCCCGCTTTCTTGCTTGGGGTGAATTAGCCACCGTTGTGCTCCATAGGGATCAAAAAAGGCCGCGAATCATCAGAGATACACGGTTTAATGTCAACTGCAGAGAGGCCCAGCCCCTCGATATTAGGGTGTTTTACCTGTTTACCAGCCCAACCAGATCAAAATCCAGCCGAGCAGGGCACAGCCCACAGAAGCTCCTGCTTTATCGAGCCGGAATAGGGCGTAGCCATAACCGACGGGCGGCAGTAACAGGGCGAACATGCCCCAGGCGTATTCTTCCCGCCAGGCGGTAATGAGCAGCAGTATCCAACTGATCAGCAGCGACGCGCCACCAAGCGTCACTAAAAAGGAACTTGAAGCTTCCATTTGCGGTCTCTGAGGAGTAGTTTGCCGGCGGTGCGCAGGGTATCAGAAACTCCGCAGCAGCGGCACAATACAGTAGCGTTCGATGACGGTACCAGCATGACAGATTTGCCAGCGTCAGAACCCGATGACCCGTTTGCGGAGATCCGGCCGTATTCCAATCTGGATGCACCCGAGGTACTCAGACGACTCTCGCGTGACACCGAGCTGGCAGAGACCATTGCCCTTTGGCGTTTGCCGCGTCTGAATGCTCTGTGGCCGACGCTGGCAAGGCAGATGAGCAAGGTCTGGTTGCGGTTGGCGGCAAAGCGACTTCGTACAGTCGAAGATCTCCAGAATCTGATCGCCCCCAATTTGTCGCGGATGATCAAAAAAACATCGGTTTTTACCGTCAGTGGCATCGACAAACTGGATTTAAGCCCTGCCCGCGTCTATCTCAGTAACCACCGGGATATCGTGATGGATCCGGCCTATGCCAACTACGCGCTGCACCGGGCGGGCGCCAATACGCTGGCGATTGCCATTGGCGACAATTTGCTCTCCAAGCCCTGGGTGGCGGACCTGATGCGACTCAACAAGAGCTTTGTTGTGAAGCGGAATGTGAGCGGTCCACGCGCGCTGTTGGCGGCCACCAAGCTGCTGTCTGAATATATCCGTGAATCTGTGAGCGCGGCCCGTGACCCGATCTGGATTGCGCATCGTGAGGGCCGGGCAAAGGACGGACGAGATCTGACCGAGCCCGCAGTGATCAAAATGCTTACCCTATCCCGGGAGCGCGGTGAGGCACCGGAGGCCGTGCTCTCAGACCTTAATATTGTCCCGCTGGTGATCTCCTATGAGGTCGATCCCTGTGACGCGCTGAAGGCAGCCGAACTTGCCGCCGGCGAAGATTACGTTAAGGCGGAGTTTGAGGATGTATCCTCCATTGCCAGGGGTATCACGGGCGACAAAGGCTGCGTTCATCTCCACTTTGGCGAACCATTGCCCGCGAATTTGTCGGTGGAGGAGGTGGTCGCAGCGCTGGACCAGCAAATGGTCCGGCATTACCGGCTCTATCAAACCAATCGCTGGGCGTGGGAGTGGTTGCATGGCGAAAGCGTCCCGGTGGCGCTGTCCTTTCACGAAGGGTCGGTGACAGAGCAGTCGTTTAGGGCCCGCATTGACAGCGTGCCGGGTGAACATCGACAGTGGCTGTTGACCATGTACGCGAATCCGGTGAGTCGTCAGCTCATGCTCGATGTCACTGACAAGGGCCGATCATGTGATTGATGAGGGCCTGCAAGCCGAGATTCGAGCTGCTTATCAGGAACTGACCGATTCACTTAATCTGGTGCCACGTTGGGGTCAGCGCCAGATGATTGCGGAGGTCGCCAACGCCCTGGCTGACCCGGAGGCCGAGACCCCGATCGCAGTGGTCGAGGCTGGCACAGGTACGGGAAAGACGATCGCCTATCTCGTCTCGGCACTGCCGGTCGCGCGCGCTCGTGGAAAGAAACTGGTACTGGCGTCAGCGACAGTGGCGCTACAGGAACAGTTGCTGCTCCGCGACCTGCCGGATGTTATGCGACATAGCGGCTTGACCTTCGACGCTGTGCTGGCCAAAGGTCGAGGCCGCTATGTCTGTTTGCTCAAGCTGGACCATCAGCTATCGGACCAGGGCGCTGACCCGCTGATACCGCTCTATCCCGACGAATTTCCGGGCGGGGGGGAGGAACTGGCGGGCCCGATTCTCGAGGAAATGATTCAGGCCTTGGGTGACGGGCGCTGGGACGGAGATCTGGATGCATGGCCCGAGCAACTGTCGCCGAGCGTCCGTAGACTCATTACCACGGATCAAAGCCAGTGCACGGGCAGGCGATGTCCTCATATAGCCCAGTGCAGTTTTTTTCGCGCCCGCGAAGGGTTGGAAGAGGCCGACGTGATCGTTACCAATCACGATCTGGTGCTTTCCGATCTGCGTCTAGGTGGAGGTGTCATCCTGCCGGCTCCCGAAGACAGCCTCTATGTGTTTGATGAGGGCCATCAGCTGCCCGCTAAATGTCTCAACCAGTTTGCCCTGCGGTTTCATTCGGGCGGAACATTACAGGGGCTTCGGGACAGCGAACGCTGGCTGG
>CBFHSJ010000173.1:0-2575 GCA_965658485.1 Luminiphilus sp. | reverse complement strand
CATGCCATCGATGAATCTCATCGAGGCACTGCGGGCGAGATCATCGCGGCAGATGAGCACGGTATTCGGGTAGGCTGCGGTGAGGGGCAGCTGGTCATCACCGAAGCGCAACTTCCCGGCGCCAAGGCGCAATCTGTGGCCACACTCCTGCGCGGTCATCAGGCGCGATTTCAACCCGGGCAGCGCCTCGGCGACACGAGCCGCGGCTGACGGTGTCCTCGCCACGGGCCGTTGCGGCAGACATCATTGGTCGGGTGCTGGCCGGACAATCATTAAACCGGCTGCTGCCGGATGCTCTCGACGCGGCAGCCATAGCACAGCGGCCGCTGTGTCAGGAGTTGGTGTACGGCACACTACGGGAATGGCCCTGTCTTGAGGCAACCTGCCTTAGCTTCCTCGCCAAACCGCTGCGACGGAAAGACCAGGACATCATGGCCCTGCTGTGCATCGGGCTGTATGAACTTGAACACCTGAGCACCCCCGCCCACGCAGTCGTTTCGGAGACCGTCAACGCCACCCGCGCACTGAAAAAGCCGTGGGCCAAAGGGGTGGTTAACGGCGTGCTGCGCACCTACCAACGGCAGGAGAATGTGGCCGCTGAGGTGCTGTCACCGGCGGCGCAGCGGGCATTGCCTGCCTGGTTGCACACCGAGCTGTGCGCTCAATATGACGGCGCAGCAGAGCAGATCGCCTTGGCCGCTCGGCATCGACCGCCCATGACCTTGAGGGTTAACCAGCTCAAAAGCACTCGGGATGATTACTTGCGGCAACTGACAGACGCCGAGATTAAGGCGACACCCTGTGCCGTGTCACGCGACGGCGTCGTGCTCAGTCGCCCGGTCGATGTGGGGTCGTTGCCGGGGTTTACCGAAGGTGTCGCCAGCGTTCAGGACAGCGCCGCCCAACTGGTCGCTCGCCTGTTGACGCCCCAGGCCGGCGAACGGATTCTCGACGCCTGCGCGGCACCGGGGGGTAAGGCCTGTCATCTGCTCGAGCTCCAGCCCGCCATTGAAGAGCTGGTCGCCCTGGACATCAGCGAGCCCCGACTGCAGCGCGTCATTGAAAACACCGCCCGGCTGGATCTCCGCCTGACGCCGCTCGTGGCCGATGCCAGCGACCTACCGGAGGCGCTAATAGCCAAACCCTTCGATGCCATTCTGGCCGACGTGCCCTGCTCGGCGACCGGCGTCATTAGACGGAACCCAGACATCAAAATCCTCAGGGAGCCCGGCGACATCGCAGGTTTTGCCAGCCAACAATTGGCGATATTGGCGGGGCTATGGCCGGCACTAAAGCCAGGGGGCCGACTGCTGTATGTCACCTGTTCCTTGTTGGCCGCGGAAAACGACGAGGTCGTCAGCAGGTTCGCCGCCCAATGCGGGGCGCATACCGATGCGGTAACGCTCGATACCGGCACGCCGCGCCAACATGGCTGGCAGACTGTGCCAGACCAGCACGGTGGCGATGGGCTTTACTTTGCGCTGTTGCGAAAGCCTGCTGAATAAAACTGCAAACCCCTCCACCAACGTAAGTAATCCACATGGCGTGGCGGGTTTCACTTGGTTTAAGGTGTGCCCGGGTCGTTGGGAGGGTCCAGAGGCCGGTGAAGATCATTATCCTCGGAGCGGGGCAAGTTGGCGGCACGCTAGCTGAACACCTCGCCGATGAGCAAAACGACATCACAGTCGTCGACGAGCACGCCGCCACCCTGAAGCGACTGCAGGAGCGTCTGGATATCCGGACGGTGTTGGGCAACGGAGCTCACCCCTCCACATTAATGAACGCCGGCGCAGAAGACGCCGACATGCTGATCGCCGTCACCGACAGTGACGAGATCAACATGCTCGCCTGTTCAGTGGCCTTCACACTGTACCGCACACCCACAAAAATCAGCCGTGTGCGCTCCACTGACTATCTAGCCAAACATAAGGCGCTATTTGAATCGGGTGCCATTCCGGTCGATGTCATCATCGGCCCAGAGCAGCTCGTCACAAAAAATATCGAGCAGTTGATCGCCAACCCCGGCTCGCTGCAGGTGCTCGATTTTGCCGAGGGGCGAATCCGGCTGGTCGCCGTGAAGGCCGTCGCAGGCGGGCCCATCGTTGGGCGGGAACTGCAAGAGATTCGCGAACACATGCCCAGGGTGGACACCCGGGTCGCGGCAATATTCAGACGCGGTGGAGACCCCATCATTCCGGAAGGTGCGACGGTGGTCGAGCCCGACGACGAAGTGTTCTTCATTGCCGCCAGAGAGCATATTCGCGCGGTGACATCCGAGCTTCGTGAGGTCGATAAGCCTTACAACCGGATCATGATTGGAGGTGGCGGCAATATTGGCGCCACCCTCGCAAAGCGTCTCGAAAAAGACTATCAGGTCAAGGTCATCGAGCGCTCCTATGACCGGTGCCGGGTGCTGTCAGACATGCTGGAAAACAGCATCGTGCTGCACGGCAGTGGCAATGAGCCGCTGCTACTCAAACAAGAAAATATCGAAAACACCGATGTTTTTTGTGCGCTGACTGACAACGACGAATCAAACATTATGATGTCCATGCTGGCAAAGCGGCTTGGCGCA
>CBFHSJ010000172.1:0-2640 GCA_965658485.1 Luminiphilus sp. | reverse complement strand
CATGGAGGGCACGGCCTCGCGTTGTCCCGTGCCCTCGAGAACGAATACCGGGTAGATAAAGTCCGCGGGACTCAGCGAGCTCTCGCGCACCATGTCGCGGGCAAAAGCCGAGGCCCTGAGTCGTCGCATTCGGGTATGAGGAAAAGCGCCGCGTGCACTCATGATCTCTCTCCCTTTCCCTACAGCGCTGAAAAAGCTGCGCGCGCAGCGTCTACTGTGGTCGCAATGTCGCCATCGGTGTGGGCTGATGACATGAAACCGGCTTCAAACGATGCGGGTGCGAGATACACCCCGCTGTCGAGCATCAAATGGAAGAACTGATTGAAAGCCTCCACATTGGAGTTAATGACCTGATGGTATTGGGTCACCGTCTCATCCTCGGTGAAGAACCCACCAAACATAGAACCCAGATGATTCGTGGTGAAAGGCACGCCCGCGGTGGCCGCGGCTTCGCGCATACCCGAACACAGGTCACCTGTGCGGCGGAACAGATCATCATAAAAGCCGGGCTCACTGATAATAGACATGGTCGCAAGACCCGCGGCCATCGCGACCGGATTACCCGATAACGTACCCGCCTGATAGACCGGCCCTAGCGGCGAGATCTGTTCCATGATGTCGCGACGCCCGCCGAAAGCGCCGACCGGCATGCCGCCGCCGATGACCTTACCCAGACAGGTGATATCCGGAGTGATCCCCAGAAAGCCTTGAACGCCACCGGTACCGAATCGGAAGCCGGTCATCACCTCGTCGAAGATCAGCACAGCGCCATGGCGAGTGCAAAGCTCGCGCATGCCTTCAAGGTAGCCTTCGACCGAGGGGATGCAGTTCATATTGCCGGCAACCGGCTCGGTAATCACGCAGGCGACCTGATCACCCAGCTCGTCCATCGCGGCTTCGAGTGCCGCGAGATCATTAAAGGGCAGGGTCACGGTGTGTTGTGCCAGCACCTCCGGCACGCCCGGAGAGCTGGGTACGCCAAACGTCAGCGCACCGGAGCCCGCCTTGATCAGCAGCGAATCTGAATGGCCGTGATAGCAGCCCTCGAACTTGATGATCTTGTCGCGCCCGGTAAAGCCACGCGCCAGGCGAATGGCGCTCATGGTGGCCTCGGTACCCGAGCTGGTCATGCGCACCAGCGACATGCTCGGCACGAGCGTGCTAATGGTTTCAGCGAGTTCGATTTCGATCTCGGTGGGGCAGCCAAAGCTGAGCCCGCTTTGGGCAGCCTCGACCACCGCCTCACGCACCCGAGGGTGATTGTGACCCATGATCATTGGGCCCCAAGAGAGCACATAGTCGATGTAGCGCTTGCCGTCGGCGTCAAAGAGGTAGGCGCCCTCGGCGCGCTCCATGAACCGCGGGGTCCCGCCCACCGCCTTGAAGGCCCGCACGGGCGAATTCACGCCACCCGGGATGGTGTGTTTGGCGCGCTCGAAGAGCACTTCAGATCGACTCATGACTGACCAATGTTGCTTTTGTTTGCGTCAATTATCGCAGGCCGGGCGCCTTCGCGCACCCCAGTGAGATCAGCCGCTCAGTGCGGGTCTCAAGTAGACCAGCAGCACGATCGCAAACAAGAATAAGACGGGCACTTCATTAAAGACCCGATAAAACACGTGGGTTCGGTCGTCTTCTCCGCGGCAGACCCTGCCCACGTAGACGCCAGTCTGAAAATGGTAGACCACCAAACACACGACCCCCACTAGTTTAGCGATCATCCAGCCCGACGACAGGTAGTACTCCCACTGGAAACTCAATCGCCACAGCCCGAGCGCAATCGCCAGCGCCATAAAGGGTGTAACGAAGCGATAGAGCTTGCGCGCCATGACCGCGAGCACTGCTTTGGTTTCAACGTCGGGGCTTTGGGCGTAGTAAACGAGGATGCGCGGCAGGTAGAAGATGCCTGCAAACCAGCAGACGACAAAGATGACGTGAAACCCCTGTATCCACAGCATGTAGCTGTCCTTTTTGCTTTGGTAAAAAGCCCGCCCGCCCATGACACTGCGCGATTGATCGTGAGACAGTACGCGCCCCGCAACACTAACAGAAGCAGGCGCGAAAATGATCAGGGTCGGAGTGGTCGGCGGAACCGGATATACAGGCGTGGAGCTGTTGCGGCTGCTGCTGCGTCATCCGGGCGTCGCGGTGTCTCTCATTACCTCACGTGGTGAGGCCGGCCGCCGTTTGGACGATCTGTTCCCGAGCCTCTTGGGCGCCTGTGATCTGGCCTTCACGGACCCCGCCGAGGCAGATTACGCCTCCTGCGACCTGGTGTTCTTTGCCACACCTCATAACGTCGCCATGCGCGAAGTACCGTCTCTGATTGAGCAGGGACTTCGTGTGGTGGATCTGTCTGCTGACTTTCGCTTGCGCGATGTTGCCGTTTGGGAGCAGTGGTACGGCGAGACCCACGAGGCACCCGCACTCTGCGCCGAGGCGGTCTATGGACTACCCGAGGTCAATCGCGACGAGATCCGCGACGCTCAATTGGTCGCCTGTCCCGGCTGTTACCCTACCGCCGTTCAGCTGGGTTTTCTGCCGTTGCTCGAGGCGGGCGTGATCGATCCCAGTGGATTGATTGCCTCTTGTGGATCCGGTGTCAGTGGTGCCGGCCGACAAGCCAAGCTTGGCAGCCTG
>CBFHSJ010000171.1:0-2670 GCA_965658485.1 Luminiphilus sp. | reverse complement strand
GATAGGCGGTTGTCGCATGGCTAACCCGCAGCGCCCAGTGAGGCGAGTGTTATCCCTGGATGGCGGAGGCATTCGGGGCATTATCCCAGCGCTGGTGGTTGCCCATCTTGAGCGGAAAATGGGCGCGCCTGCGAGCGAACTCTTTGACTTGATCGTTGGTACATCGACGGGCGGCATTTTGGCTCTGGGGTTGGCGCTTCAAGATAATGAGGGTCGGCCTTTGTTAGCCGCAAAAAGTATGGCGGCACTGTATGAGCGGCATGGTGCAGAAATCTTTGAGCGATCCTTGTGGCGCAAATTGCGAACGGCGGGTGGCCTCTTCGAAGAGGCGTATTCTCATGAAGCGCTTGAGAAGATTCTCCATAAATACTTTGGAGATAAAAAGATGCGTGACTGCGGTACGCCGGTGATGGTCACCAGTTACGATATCCAGCGCCGTAAAACGGTGTTCCTTAAGAGCTGGCACGCAGACCATAGCGAGCTTTCGTGCGCTGAGGCGTCGCGCGCGACTTCGGCGGCGCCCACCTACTTTGAGCCGGTTAATTTGCAGTGGGCGGAACAAAGCCGCACGTTGATCGACGGGGGAGTGTTCATCAACTCACCCGCTGTGTCGGCCTATGCTGAAGCTCGCAAGTTGTTTCCCGATGAACCCATCGCCATGCTCTCTTTGGGCACCGGCGAGTTAACCCGGCCAATTCCCTATGACGAGGCGCGCACCTGGGGAAGCGCGTTGTGGGTCATGTCCTTATTGGACTGCATGTTCGATGGCGCGTCCAAAGCGGCTGATCACCAAATGCGCTTGTTTTTGGGCGATCAGTATTTGCGTTTGCAAACACAACTGCACTATGCGAGCGACGATATGGACGACGCCTCGCGAGGCAATATCCGTAATTTGAAGCAAACCGCTACGGAACTGATTGAGCGGGAGGCGGGCGCCCTGAGCCATTTCTTGAAGATCACTCCACGGGCATTGTGATCAAGCGGTTTGCGCCTTCTCTCGGCAAGCCAAGCCAAGTGCTGCGCATGGGGGCATGAACAAAGATCAGTCGGCGATGAAGTCGTCGCTAAATGGCGTGTTACCGACGCTCGATCAGATCCTAAAGGTTGCTGCAGCCTCGCAGATTGAGGGCCAAGCTTCCAGCCCGTCGCCGAATTGCTCTCCGTGTTCCCGCAGTTGTTGGATACTAGCCTGATCCTGTGCCACGCCTCCAAGCTTTGCCAGCGGGTTGGGTTCTGGAGTTTGAAGCTCCTTCACCAATTGGTCACGTGACTGCTCGAGGAAGGCTTTCCACGCCGGAGCGCCGCGAAGATCAGCCATGGCGCCCAGCTCTTTAAGGTTGTCGATGCATTGGGTCAGCAAGGCACCGCGCTTACTCACCAACTCCTCGCGAACGATGTTCTCGAGAGCACCTAACTCCATTGTGGCCAGCGCCCGCACTTGATGTGCGAGCCCGGTCAGTCGTGCAGCCGGAGAAAGGCCCCAGTGATCGCGCGGTTCATGGCCGAGAAAGTCCGCCAGTAGTGACAGGCCCGGCTTGGCAGAGAGAGGGCTCATGGCGGTTCTGTACTCGCGATCCTCTGCATTTTCATGCCGGATTGCCCAGCCCTCATTCCACACAGCACAGTCGGGGTGTAGGCGTTGCATCATGATGCCAAATAGTAAGTCTTCCCCGCGGCCCGCGGGCAGGTAGGGTGGCAGGGTTACGCTGTGATCCAGCCCCGTCAGTTGCGACAGCGTGCCATAGTGGGTTAACGCCGGCCCGCGATAACCGTGCCAATGACTGCGCGCGCTTAGCAGCCCTTGCAAGTCGTCGCTCTGCTTAAGCAATTTCTTAACTGATGCGACCGGTAAGTTGATAATCCAATTTCCGTTAGCAGTGCCAGGATCGCCCCAAGAGCCGCACTGACTGATTAAGACCCTGCTGGCTTGACTATGCCGGGTGAGCAACTCACCGTCTGTACCGACCAGTTTGGTGTGATCTGTCAGGTACTGAGCGATCAGCGCGGGGAGCGGCTGCCCCAATGCGTCAAGCATCATCGACAGCGGCGAGTCAGGTAGCGGTAAGGCATGCTCGCTCAGTGCCTCGCGTGACGCATAAAATTGTGCCTCGCGGTCATTCGGGGTCGCAAAAGCCAAATTCTCGGCGGCCAATGGCGGTGCAATGGCCTGAGGGATGATGTCGTCGTCCAGCACGAGTGAACGCTTTCCCACACTGAGAAGCAGTGCGAGATTCCGCGCCAAACCGTAGGTGGGCTGAGCGCCCCAAACGGATCTCTCCAGAAACCACTCCACGGAGTGTCGGTATTCGGGTAGAGCGGATTTCAGATGCTGTATCAGGTCCCGGCGAAAAGTCAGATCCACGTGTACCACCGGCACCCTAGCACCTTCGGCTTGTCTCTCAATGATCGCCGCGTTCTCTTTGATATTTTCGTCGTCGCGGGAATCGTCGACGATCCAGACACCCTCGATGGGCACGGGCAGAGGGAACTCGCCCAAACCCGAGAGTAATCGGTCGAGCGCGGCGGGTCGGTCACAAGTGAGGACAAATAGTCGGCACGCAGTCTGTTCACGGCTGGGGTTATCGCCCTGCGTGAGCCGTCGCCAACAGGCCTCGCTGGATTCAAATATCCCGCCATCGGCCAGACCTTGCAACGTCTGATGGGTGTGTT
>CBFHSJ010000170.1:0-2674 GCA_965658485.1 Luminiphilus sp. | reverse complement strand
CCTCATGTCATCTCAACCCATGTACAAAGTCATTTTCCACAATGGTGGTCAGGTCTATGAGGTTTTTGCCCGGCAGATCTATCAGAGTGATATGTGGGGCTTTGTTGAGATAGAAGAGCTGGTTTTTGGTGAGCGCTCCCAGATCCTGGTTGACCCTAGCGAAGATAAGCTGAAGAACGAGTTCTCGGGTGTGAAACGAAGCTACATTCCTTTGCAGTCTATTGTTCGCATTGACGAAGTGGACAAAGAGGGCGCCGCGCGCATCTCTGAAGGCGGCAGTGCCAAAATTGCGGCTTTCCCCGTGACGCCACAGCCGCTAGTGCCCTCTCAGGGTGACGAGTAGACCTGCCTGATCGGCTGGCTCCCATCGCTCAGCCGGTATCCCTCTGGAAATGGACTTCGAACGCCGGTGATCCCTCGCGGACAGCTCACTGTGGATAATAGTGCCTGAATCTATTGGCGGCTCAGCTTCTGTAGCGCCAATGGTGGCACTGTCAGTGACTGGTGCTGCGCTTCTAGCACCTTGAATTGCGTCAACTTCGCCCTCATATCCCTCCCATCAGGCAGGCAGCGGCGCTGCCCGGACGGAGGCGCAATGGACAGGGAAGACGATACTCAGTACGACGGCGAGGTACTGCCACCCGAGGGTGCGCCGGCAGCGGACTATGACCCGGCAACGCCGGCCGTGGCCGATGATGTGCTACCCGATACGCTCGTCTTATTACCGTTACCCAGCAGACCCTTTTTTCCGGGACAGGTGCAACCGGTCTCATTCAATCCTGACAACTGGCAGGCGACGCTGGATGCCATCACGAAGCAAGGCTCTGGGCTGTTAGGCCTCGCTTTTGTCGACGAGCCAGACCCTGGCAAAGCCACTGCACAACAATTCCCTAATACCGGCTGCGTCGTGCGACTGCACCGACCGCCCATGGCAGAGCATGGTGGCCAGTTTCTTGCACAAGGGCTTCGCCGTTTCCGCATTGTGCGCTGGCTTAATGAGCAAGGGCCTCTGGTGGCTCAGGTAGAGTACCCACGTAGCCAGGGAGATCGCGAGAGTGATGAGATCAAAGCTTACGCCATGGCGATTATCGCGGCGATCAAGGAATTACTGCCGCTTAACCCTCTGTACAGCGAGGAGTTAAAGCAACACATCGGGCAGTTCAACCCCAATCAGCCGAGCCTGTTGGCCGACTTTGCGGCAGCGCTGACCACGGCGAGCGGCGGTCAATTACAGGAGATCCTCGAGACCCTGCCCCTGACCCAGCGCATGACAAAAGTCCTGGAGCTTCTGAAGCGTGAAAAGGAAGTGGCTACGCTACAGGGGCAGATCAGCACTCAGGTCAACGAGAAGGTCTCGGCAAATCAGCGTGAGTTCTTTCTGCGAGAGCAAATGAAGGTGATCGAGAAAGAGCTGGGCATTTCTAAAGACGACAATACTTCAGACCTTGACCGCTTCCAGCAGCGGCTTGAAAACCTGCACCCGCCGCAAAAAGTACGGGACCGTATTGAAGAAGAATTCAGCAAACTGAAGGTACTGGAGTCGGGGTCCCCTGAATACGGTGTGACCCGCAATTATCTGGATTGGACGACCTCCGTCCCTTGGGGCGTGTATTCAGAGGACAATCTGGACCTCAAGCAGGCGCGGGTTGCGCTTGAGGCGCATCACGACGGGCTGGCTGACGTAAAGGCCCGCATCACAGAGTTTTTAGCAGTGGGCGCCTTCAAGGGCAGTATTGATGGATCTATTCTGTTGCTGGTGGGCCCGCCGGGTGTGGGTAAGACCAGTATCGGCAAATCGATTGCCGCAGCCCTAGGTCGCAAATTTTACCGGTTCAGTCTGGGTGGCATGCGCGACGAGGCGGAGATCAAGGGCCATAGGCGCACCTACGTCGGAGCCATGCCGGGAAAGCTCGTGCAGGCGTTGAAAGAAGTTGAGGTGGCTAACCCCGTGATCATGCTCGATGAGATCGACAAGATCGGAGCCTCTTTTCAGGGCGATCCGGCCTCTGCCCTATTGGAAGTGCTCGACCCCGAACAAAACAGCGAGTTTCTGGACCATTATCTTGATCTGCGTGTGGACCTGTCCAAGGTCTTGTTTGTCTGCACCGCGAATCAGCTCGATACCATTCCCGGGCCGCTGCTGGATCGGATGGAGGAGATCCGGTTGTCGGGTTACATCGCCGAGGAAAAACTGGCGATTGCCAAAAATCATTTGTGGCCAAAGCTGCTCGAGCGCCACGGTGCTAAACCCAGTCAGATCCGCATCAACGACGCCGCCATTCGTTTAGTCATCGATGCCTATAGCCGGGAGGCCGGTGTGCGGGGATTGGAGAAGCGGCTCAGTTCGCTGGTGCGAGCGTGCATCTTGAAAATGGTGGAGGAAGACATCAAGCGGGTGCGCATTGGCAAGCGGGAGGTCGAGGAGGTTCTTGGTCAGGCGCGATTCAAACCTGAGCGTGCCCAGCGTGGCCGAGGAGTGGTCACGGGCCTCGCGTGGACCGCGATGGGCGGGGCGACTCTCAGTATTGAATCCTCCAAGATCCATACACTCAACCGTGGCTTCAAGCTCACTGGGCAGCTCGGGGATGTGATGAAAGAGAGCGCCGAGATTGCCAACAGCTATGTCGTTGCGCATTTACGGGAATTCGGTTGCGAGACAGACTTTTTCGATATG
>CBFHSJ010000169.1:0-2703 GCA_965658485.1 Luminiphilus sp. | reverse complement strand
AGGGAAGTGATGTCAGAAAAGTGGCTCAGTCTTCAAGGCGATCGACAGCTCTGGGGGCAGGGTGATCGCAAACTTTTCCACGTCTGTCACCACTGGTTCCGCCTGACGGCTTCACCGCGGGTCGTAAAACATCAGGCCCCCGGTAGGGGCCTGTAACACGTGTTAACTCCTAGCAGGAGGCATAGCCTCTTGATAGGTGCTAACGGCAAGGCCGCCGCCGTTGGGATCACCTAACCAGTTATATCTGTCAGTACTCAACAGAATAAAATGGATAGTCAGTGCCAGCGTAAATAGTGCCACTGTGAGACCCGTCAGGACTTGGCGTGGGTCAAATAACATCCAGAATCTGTGCATAAAATTGTCTCCGTTTCGTTTATAGCGCGGTGGTTTTTAGGCCAAACGCTGTGAACAAGGCAGTGCCTTGGTTCTCAGAACCAGGGCTTCCACACGTAGAGCAAGTAATGTGCAACGATCGCAATGCCCACAAAGCCGAGGAGTCCAGTCACATAAGCTGAGTGGAACTCTTTAGCTTCGCTATCAGACAAACTACTCATGGTTAATACCTCCCATGTACGTTTGTTTTCTACATTTGCCGCTTGATCACACCGAGGTGTTTTCAGGCGACGCCTTTTGGATCAAAACTTCACTCGCGAGTGTCGTATTCATCCTTCTTCATCGGGCCAAAAATCGACCTGACTCAGAACTGTTCTGCCCATTGAGCTGGCAGAGTAGGGCGGCAGTGCCGCCCCGTTTATACCTAGTGCGCTTCTCCCGACATCGAGTCGTTGTCGAGATTGGCGCTCTCCATTTCCATGCCCTCACCCATCGCCTCGGCAGGCTCCGCAGCAGGAGCCAATCGACTCAGGCTGGGATAGTCCGCAATCATGTTGGCGCCTAACAGGGGTTGATAGGCTCCCTGGTGACAGGTCGCGCAGTTGACCTTTTGAGCGTCACCCAGCGCACCTTGCCGATAAGCGGGCAGCCACTGATTGGTCGGATTGATGTACGCGTTGTTCATCTCCTTGACCATTTGCTGTCCATGCCATGCCTTTACTCGCTCTGAGTTGCTCTGATCCCAGGCGGCGAACGCACGACTGTTATGACAGTGCGTGCAGTTCACGCCCAGCGCATCGGAGTAGTGCATCATTAAGCTATACACGTACTCGGTGCTCTCGATCGATGACTCGTGTCCGGTGGGCAATGGAGTATCACCAGCGACCCGGGCTGCGTTGTCCTCGAGCAGATAGCGCGTGAAGGGGTCAAAGGGGAGTGATGCGTAGGCATTGGACTCCTGATGCGCAACGTTCTGCATCTGGTGCACCATGCCCGAGGCGTGACGTGGCGGGACGCCAATATTCCATACGTACTCGGGTACGTTATTGCCGCGGTGACAGGTGTAGCAGTTCACACCGGCACCGCCGACGTGCGCCCCCCAGTTTTGATTGGCGTTTTGCGTCATCTGAATCATGACCCGCGACACCTTCTTGGTGTAGAGCGTGTCAGCGGCGAATCCCTCACCTGCTACGTGGCAGTAGTTGCATCCCTGTTCGGGAGAGACCCATTGCGTGATGGATGCCATTAGGCGCGTGAATTCACCGACCGACAGATGACCAAGTACCTGTACGTTCTGATAGATGTCACCTGCCTTGGGGCCGTCCGAGCTCACCGCGGGGATGACCTCGGGCACCTGATTGGCCGCAACGAGGTCTGCCAGCACCTCGGGGCTATAAACCGCCTCCATGCCGGTGCCCCGGTAGCCACGTTGTACGGTCTCCTGGGGCGGTATGTCGCAACCACTTAACAGCGCTGCGCCCAGTACTGCGGCGCTGGCGAACCACTTCACATTGATGATTTTCATTGTGCACCCTCCATCATTGGGTCAAGCACTGGCGTCGCCTCAAGCGGTGGGTAGGGCGGCACAATGCCGTGCTTCATACCCCAGAGGTACCAGTTCTCTACAACGGTGCCGGTAAGCAGAATGCCGATTGCGCCCGTGATGACGGTCAGTACGGCAAACCACCATGCCCATCGGTGGATAGATTCCATGGATGCGTTGAAGCCCATGCACCATCTCCAGAACAGCGCGCCGCGCTCAGCTGCGGTGCCGCGATCAGTGATCTGATCTATCTCCCGGTCTGCGCCATAGCGGCTGGTCGCTAGAATCGTTGCGCCGTGCATCGCAAACAGCACGGCGGAGCCGTACAGGAACGCGATGGAGAGCATGTGGAATGGGTTGTAGAACAGGTTGCCGTAGCGCAACGAGAACGCCGCGGTCCAATCCAAGTGAGGGAAGATGCCGAAGGGCACCGCCTCATTCCAGGAGCCCATCAAGATGGGGCGAATAAAGCCCAGTACCAGATAGAGCGATATCGCTGCACCGAACGCCCAAGCCAGGTAGTTGCTCATGCCGAGGTTGCGCGAAATCTGGAAAGTACGCGCCCACCACAACATGATCGACGTAGTCAGTAGGGCACCGACGATCAACCACCAACCGCCATCGTTCAGTGGCGGAATCGACAAGCCGTACTCGGGTCCGGGAGGGTCCAGAGACAGCCAAAACAACTGCCGCACAAACTGGACAGGGTCCCAGTTCACCGAGGCGAGCATGTTCATGCCAATTATCAGAAAGGCCAGCAACCCGGTAATCAGGGAGAAGACACCGAGTGTGCCCAGATAGATCGGGCCTAGTTGTGCATCGCCAAG
>CBFHSJ010000168.1:0-2741 GCA_965658485.1 Luminiphilus sp. | reverse complement strand
TGGTTCGTGGTATTGACCAGGGCCCGCCGGTGGAGGCGCCACTTGAGGTACAGCTATACGGTCCCAGCACGGAAATCCTAAAGGAACTTGGGGAGCAATTCCGGCAGCGTATGGCCGCCCTACCTGATATCACACATACCAGGTTATCGATGGCGCCAGCGCCACCTAAAGTGGTCTTCGATCTCGACGAATCTGCGTTAAAACGCACCGGACTCAGTAAAGCCGAGGTCGCACGGGGGATTGAAAGCGCCCTGAAGGGACGCGTCGGCGGCGAGTTACTTGAGGGCACCGAGCGACTGCCGGTTCGGGCGATCCTGAAGCGCGAGGAATGGGACAGCACCGACGACCTCACCAATATCCGCATTCCTGTGCGGCGCCTCGGCAACGAGACACTGGTACCCGCTGTGCCTCTCAGCGCATTGGGTAGTGTGACGCTCATCCCTGATGAGAGCCCCATTGCTCGCAAAAATGGTGACCGACTGAATAACGTGCAGGGATTCCTCAAACGCGGCGTATTGCCCGAGGAAGCCTTGAAAATGCTGGCGGCAGATTTAAAAGCCAATCCGATTGCCCTCCCCAGCGGGTACTCTCTGGAGTTCGGTGGCGATAGTCAGGAGCGTGGCGAGTTGGTTGATGACCTGATGGCACCGCTGGGCACGATCCTTGCTGCCATGCTGGCGACCATCCTACTGACCTTTAACTCCTGGCGACTGACCGGCATCGCGTTTGGCGTCACCGGTTGCTCCTTTGGTCTGAGCCTGCTGGCACTGGCGGTATTTCA
Source organism: Luminiphilus sp. (assembly GCA_965658485.1). Classification (GTDB taxonomy): domain Bacteria; phylum Pseudomonadota; class Gammaproteobacteria; order Pseudomonadales; family Halieaceae; genus Luminiphilus. The sequence goes on along the minus strand of CBFHSJ010000168.1, from coordinate 1,960 downwards.
GTATCCATTAGGTATTCAGGCACTGATTGGCGTCATTGGCTCAGTAGGCGTCTCGATTAATGCGGCGATTATCATTCTTAGCGGGCTCAAATTGAATGACCAGGCAAGCCTTGGGGATCCCGATGCGATTGTCGATGTGGTGATGGACGCGAGTCGACACATCGTCTCAACTACGGTGACCACATTTGGCGGCTTCTTACCTCTGATTCTGGAGGGCAGCCAATTTTGGCCGCCCTTCGCGATGGCGATCGCAGGCGGCGTACTGCTGTCGACGGTCGTATCGTTTTACCTCGTGCCGCCGCTCTATACCCTGTTAATGCACCCCGGGCGCCACTTCCTGAAGCCCAGCCCTCAGGCAGCGGCTGAAGCGCCCATCGCCCTCAACGAGGCCGCATGAGTCAGGCGCGCTGCAAGTACCACCACGGTGATCTGCGCAATGCCTTGATCGTCGCCGCCGCTGAGCTCATCGAACGCAACGGCTCCCTCGATTTTTCTATGGCAGAGGCCGCGGCGAGCGCAGGCGTCAGTGCCGCAGCGCCCTACCGGCACTTTGCAGATAAAGAAGAATTGCTGCGTGCAGTGCGAGAGCTGGCGATTTTAGGCTTGGGACACGTAGCAGCCGATACCGCTGCGAAGCACCCCGCCGGCTCCATCGACAGCATTCTCGCCATGGGCCATACCTATCTGGGATATGCCCGTGCCAAACGCGCGTTCTTCTCACTGATGTGGGAGGACCGCGGAGATATGGCGGAGCGACGTGAGAAAGTGAGCGAGGAACACGGCGGCTTTATGGTGCTCGTGGATCTCGTACGCGCCTTCTGCGAGGCGAACGGGCACGCATCGGTGAACAGCATGCACCTTGCCACGCAAATCTGGTCGATGGGGCATGGCATTGCCACCCTCGAGGCCAACCAACTGCTCGATCTGTTTGATCGCTCTATTCAACCCGAAGCTCTGCTGGATCAGAGCGTGCGCACCATGCTGGCTGGCGTGGTAAGCGCGTCCGCTGCCTGATCGGCAGCCAAGCAGCATTTCACTTGGCCCCACTCTTTGAGGGTGGGATACTTCTCTCGCGCCGCCCGTAGCACAACTGGATAGTGCAACGGCCTTCTAAGCCGTAGGTTGCAGGTTCGAGTCCTGCCGGGCGGGCCATCGTTTTTCGAAACCACCCCGACCGCTTGGCTCCTTGGGATTTACACTTGCACCGAAAGAGGTTCGAACCATCAGAATAAGCACAACAAACTGGTCTGAAAACTGCGCCATCAAGACATCGGCGAGACGACTCTGTGGCCATCCGTACTCGTAGCCCCTACATCATCATCGGTGCCGGGATTCACGGACTCAGCACCGCCTACCATCTCGCGCTGCAACTCAAAGCGACCGGCAAGGGCGACGGACGCGACATCATCATTCTCGACAAGTCGGGCATCTGCTCCGGCGCCACGGGTATTGCCTGCGGGGTGATCCGCAACAACTATTTTCAACCCGCCATGCGCGAGCTGATGGCCCACTCCGTGAACATTTGGGAGAGCGACCCCGAGACCTACAGCTATCACCCAGTGGGCTACATGCAGATCAGCTGTGAGCCCATGCGTGAGGATGTGGCGACAATCCATGCCCAGCAACAGGCAATTGGCTATGAGTCGGTTTTCATCGAGGGCGCTGCCGATAGTGAGCGCTATATGAAGGATCTGTTCTCGGATTGGCGAGCACAAGGTATCACCTCCGTCCTCCATGAGATGCCCGGCGGTTACGCTAACAACTCACGCGCCATGATCGGATTGGCGGCCAAAGCCGAGGCGCTGGGCGTGCGTATTATCAGCGGCATCACTGTCAAAGCACTCGAGAGTGACAACAGCAGTGCCATTACCGCCATCGATACTGACCGGGGTCGTATAGAGTGCGATTACGCCGTGGTCGCACTCTATACGACCCCGGTCAGTATCGATGGCGGTAATGG
>CBFHSJ010000167.1:0-2763 GCA_965658485.1 Luminiphilus sp. | reverse complement strand
TCATCACTCATGTCATCACTAGGTAGGATGAGGGCAAGCGGCCATGCGTTGGGCCACTGTGGTTCAGTCGCTCGACTCTGTCAGCGGACCAGCATCTCGCCCATTATAAACTTACCCTCAGTTTGCACGCCTGACTCACCAATCGGTCGCCCCACTGCGAGAGGCACATTCCCTACGTAGAGGGGGTAAGCACCGGGTTTTATGGGCACAAAACTGACGTGCGCTGATCCAATTTCATCGCACTCAATGGCATTGAAGCTGAGGCCTTGCAGATGCACCTCAATATCACCCACAGTCACCAAGCGCAGATGGGCATTATTTAAAAACTCGGACATTTCGATTCGCCAGCCCGTGAGGTCATCCCTTACGTCAGGACAATCAATGGTGAGACGGTAATATTGGCCGGAGTTCAAAACGAGCTTCTCGGGCTGCAGTTGAGGGGCTCCGTTATCCGCAGTGGTGATCGTGAGCGCGATACGATCTGGAGGATATTGAGCCAAATTTCCGAGAGACTCGGTTGCTGCCACAGATGCAAAAGCATGCAAAAGCGTGAAGGCAGCGCATAGTAAAAAGAATGGTGTTTTGGCGCTCATATCTTCGCTCAACTCCGACTGACAGTCTGCTTGCCCGACCATATCGTGGCTCCCGTTGGATGGCCAGCCAAGCACATAGTGATCTAGGACAATACCGAGCCAGCTCCTATTTGGAGATATACTGGTTTTATGCTAACTCGTTGCAAGTCCGCTCTGTGATCCAAACAAGGTAACCGTGCATGGCACTCGTTCAGGCAAACGCACCCTCCTCCAATTTTTTCCTCGACGGCAACTTCAGTCCGGTAGATGAGGAGCGCGATGCTGAGGGTATGGAGGTGGTCGGCGCCATACCCAGCGACCTACAGGGCCACTTTCTTCGTGTCGGACCCAACCCCGTGCATGTGTTTAGTGAAGAGGCTTATCACACCTTTGACGGTGACGGCATGATCCACGCCATCGAGTTCCACGGCGGCAAAGCGCGCTACCGCAATCGATTCATCGAGAACGAGGGTTTCAAGCTCGAGCAAGAGCGCGGTGACTGGATCTATAAAGGCATGAATTCCCTGATGGACCCCACACCCTCACGGATTCCCGAAGGCGCTCCGAGTTCCAAGAATCTCGCTAATACGGCTTTCGCGTATCACAACAATACGCTGTACGCATTACATGAACCCTCGCAGCCGACGGTGATCAGCCTGCCCGATCTACGAACTAAAGGTCCGACTGATTTCGACGCCAAGCTGACGCATCCGTTCACCGCCCACCCGAAGGTCGACAAAAAAAGCGGGGAGATGATCGCTTACGGCTACTCCTTTCAGGCACCGTTCGTGAGCTACTCGGTGATCGACCAGCACGGTGATCTGGTGCACACCTCTCCTATCACGATCCCCAGATCCATCTTCATGCACGATTTTGCGGCCACAGAGAAATACACGCTGTTTCTGGACTTTCCGATCACATTGGATGTGGGTCGAGCGATCGCGGGCGGCCCAGCGGTCGATTTTGAGCCGCAATATGGGTCCCGCATTGGAGTCATGCCGCGCTTCGGCATCGATGAAGATGTGCGGTGGTTTGATGTCGAGACCGGGGTTGTCATCCATACCGCGAATGCCTGGGACGAGGATGACGAGGTGGTGCTACAGGCTTCCAGATCGAATACCGCTGATATCGCGGGCGCAGGCACCTCGGAGGGCAACAACCTTCAGGAGAATCAGGGTCGGCTGCATGAGTGGCGGATTAACTTGATTACAGGTGATGTCAGCGAACGCACACTGAGTGAGACGCCCTGTGACTTCACCCGGGTTAACGATGATTACGCGTGCCATAAAACGCGTTACGTTTATGCGGGGGTTTTTAATACCGAGCGCGCCTTCACCTTCGACGGCGTAATGAAGTACGACAACGAGTCGGGCATCACCAGCGAGTATGTTTACGGCCCCAACCGCCATGGTGGTGAAGCAGTATTTGCGCCCAAGGTCGGCAGTGTTTTAGAGGACGATGGCTATCTGGTGTGTTTTGTCCATGACGAGGCCAAAAACCAAAGCGAATGCCAGATTATCGATGCGCGGGATACCACCGCAGGGCCCGTCGCCACAATAATCATGCCATTTAGAGTGCCCTACGGCTTTCATGCAGGCTGGGTCGGCACTGACTGAGTCCTCATACACATGGCCCCTAAGGACCCAGCTGACAAGATCTCTGACGCGACGCGTCGGTTTGTCCGGCCGTTGAGCGAGTTGCGTGGCGCTTAAGTTTGGGCCCGGGGCCATGGTGGCGGCCGCCTTTATCGGACCGGGGACGCTGACCACCGCTACTGCAACCGGAGCATCCGGCGGGATCTCCCTAGCATGGACAATCTTGTTTGCACTTTTCGCCACTTTGGTACTGCAGGAGCTGGCAGTCCGCTCATCATTATCCACCCAGCGAGATCTGGCTGCGCTTGCACGCGATTTTGGTGGCGCTCAATGGGGCCGCTGGTTAATTGCGCCGCTGATCGTGGTAGCAATAGGCATTGGTAACGCGGCCTACCAGTCAGGCAATGTGTCAGGCGCCGCCGTTGGACTGACTCATTTCCTCTCAGACCAATTTACATTCATTGTTCTGGAGATCAGTCTGATAGCGGCAGGGGTAATTCTGACCAACCGGTACCGCTGGCTGGAGCGAACGCTGGTGGCTCTGGTCTTACTCATGGCGCTGCTGTTTGTGGGCCTTGCCCTGAGTTTACTGCCCG
>CBFHSJ010000166.1:0-2793 GCA_965658485.1 Luminiphilus sp. | reverse complement strand
CTAACGCGCATGAAGCGCGGCGTAGAGCGTTTCGGTTCCGGAGACCTCACCTATCGCATCGACGCGCAGCGTGATTCAGGAGAAATTGGTGATCTGGCCCGGACCTTCAACGACATGTCGACCAAATTGCAAACAGCGATCGAAGAGATGAATACGGCGCGCGCCGACGCCGACTCTGCCAATGCTGCCAAAAGTATGTTCCTGGCCAATGTCAGTCACGAACTGAGAACGCCGCTCAATGCCATCATCGGTTACTCGGAGATGCTCCAGGACGAACTGGGAGATGGCGTGCAAATCGATCGCGAGCAGTTTCATCATGACCTCACGACGATCATCTTCTCCGGCAAGCAGCTACTCACGCTGATCAACGACATTCTAGACTTGTCGAAAATCGAGACCGGAAAGATGCAGTTGAGCCGCGAGGTCTTCAGCCCCGCAGGCCTTTTAGTGCAAGTGTGCGATGCGCTGTCGCCACTGCTTCTGCAAAACAATAACCGCCTGACGCTGGATATTGATAAGGACAGCATGCGCGACATGAATAGCGATCGAGGAAAGCTGCAGCAAATTGTCACTAATTTGTTTTCCAATGCCTGTAAGTTCACCAAAGACGGCGAGATCACCGTATCGGCGCGAATGAGCAAAGACGCATTGATCGTCTCGGTCGCGGACACCGGTATTGGTATGACAGAGGCACAGCAGGGCAGAGTGTTTGAAGCCTTTACTCAGGCTGAATCGAACACCGGTTTGAAGTATGGGGGCACCGGTCTCGGTCTTGCCATCGTGAGGGAGTTCTGCGCGATGCTGGGAGGCAGGATTACGTTACAGAGCCAACCCGATCAAGGGTCCCTGTTTCAGGTTACGCTTCCGGCTGACCCAACGTCAGCTCCCGCAGGCGCTTAAGCGCTTCCTCCCGCTTATCTAGATCGGCTACCAACGTAGCATTCTCTGCGCCCAGATTAGCTATTTGCTGCTCGAGCCCCGCAATCAACACCAGCACTAGATCAATCAGCACCGCCCGATCACTCACTTCGCCCACCGCCGATGGGCCTCCCTCTATGGAGTACTCAGAGAGGGTCTCTATCAGCGCCTGCCCGGCGGCAGCCTCTCTAGGCGCCTGCTCACCACCAGAGAGTGCATGCTCCTGAAAGCGCTCCCCAGCAGCCACGTAATCGCCTTGGGAAAGCGCCTGAAGTCCGAGCATGAAGAGATCCGATGGGGAGTCACCGGAGCATTGGCAAACACCCGTTTCTCGCTCACTTGCCGGGCTCTGATCCGACCCGCTCTGCTCAGCGTTACCCGACGCAGAATCCGAGGGCTGTAAGGCACAACTGGAGAGCAGCAAGAGTGCAGAAAGGAAAAGGAGATAAACGAGACGCTGGTGCTTCACCACAGTACGAGCCCCTATCGGTTTGTAGGAGCATAGCACCGCGCTGCGCGGCCAGACCAGCATTGTGAACAGATTATTCGTGCCGGAGATGAGGAAACAGAATCACATCCCGAATGGACGGCGAATTGGTCAGCAACATCACCAGCCGATCGATGCCAATGCCCTCGCCCGCCGTGGGCGGCAGGCCATATTCCAAAGCGCGAATATAGTCGTGATCAAAGTGCATCGCCTCGTCGTCTCCGGCTTCTTTGGCTGCAACCTGCGCTTTGAAGCGATCCGCCTGATCCTCCGCGTCATTGAGCTCGCTGAAACCGTTAGCCAGCTCTCGTCCACCGACAAAGAATTCGAAGCGATCGGTAACGAAAGGATCGTCATCGCTGCGTCGAGCTAATGGCGAGACTTCCGTAGGATACGCAGTGATGAAGGTGGGTTGCTGTAGCTGTGCTTCTGCCGTCTCCTCGAAAATCTCGATTTGAATCTTGCCAAGGCCCCAGCTCATCTCGACTTTGATACCTAGACGCTCAGCGATCGCGGCGGCGGCGTCTCTTTCAGCGATGTCTTCGTTCGTCAGGTCTGGATTGTACTTGAGTATCGCCTCAACGACGGTCATTCGGTCAAAGGGTCGATCAAAGTGGAAGGTAGCGTCGCCATAAACCACCTCTGTCGAGCCCAAGACTGATTGCGTGAGCTCCCGCATCAGCTCTTCCGTGAGATCCATGGCGTCACGATAATCTGCATAGGCCCAGTAAAACTCCAGCATGGTGAACTCTGGGTTATGCCGAGTTGAGAGCCCCTCATTGCGGAAGTTACGATTGATTTCGAACACTTTTTCCAAACCGCCCACCGTCAAGCGTTTGAGGTAGAGCTCCGGGGCCACACGGAGATACATCTCCATATCGAGCGTATTGTGATGCGTAATAAAGGGCCTCGCCGTGGCACCACCGGCAATGGGATGCAGCATCGGCGTCTCAACCTCAACAAACTGCCGCTCAACCAGAAATTGCCGAATACATTGAACCGTCGCCGCGCGGATACGAAAGACCTCACGTGCCTCGGGATTTACAATGAGATCAACATAGCGCTGCCGGTAGCGCATCTCTTGGTCGACCAGACCATGGTACTTGTCGGGTAAGGGTCGGAGGGCCTTGGTCAGCAAACGCCCCTCTTCCATGTTGATATAAAGATCGCCCTTACCACTGCGATGCAACGGGCCTGATGCGGCAACGATGTCTCCCAGATCCCAGGTCTTGATCGCCTGAACAGCCTCTTCAGAGAGGGTGTCACGGTTAAGATACAGCTGAATGGTGCCCGACCCATCCTGAATAAGAAGGAAGGCACCGCGATTGCGGATCAGCCGCCCGGCCACCGAGAAACGATGATTTGTGGTCTCGAGCTCGGTTTTGTCC
>CBFHSJ010000165.1:1277-2839 GCA_965658485.1 Luminiphilus sp. | reverse complement strand
CCGTGCATAAAGTCCAAGCCGATATTGAGCAACTATCCGAACTGATATTGTCGTACTCAATGGAACGACTGCGGATGGATCCGCCGTCGATCGATCACCCTCTTCCCCAGACGACACTCGAGGAAGTTGCGGGTCAGACTATTACTGAGGGAGGCATGGGAGGCGAAGAGGCGCTTAAGCTCTTTGTGGAGACTTTGGCGCCCGCCTGTATCTCTGAGGATCACCCACGGTATCTGGCCTTCGTACCCACGGCCCCCTCGGAAGCCTCGACCCTTTTTGATCTGGTTGTCGGGGCCTCCAACATCTGTGGCAGTAGTTGGCTCGAAGGCGCAGGCGCTATCTACGCAGAAAACCAGGCGCTGCGGTGGATTTCTGATATCGCGGGGCTGCCTGCAGAAGCGGGCGGCGTGTTCGTCAGCGGCGGGACGGCGGGCAATCTTTCCGCGCTGGTTGCCGCGCGCCACGATTGGCGGCAGGCACACCCGGAATATGGCAGCCAGCGCGGACTGATTATTTCCTCTCGCGGTGCGCATGCCTCGGTGGAACAGGCGGCGCAGGTCATGGATGCCGATTTGGTTCAGTCAGGCGGACACCAGCTTACCGGGCGGGATGTTGCGGCAACGATTGCTGAACTCAACACAGAGGACCGGGCCCGGTTGTTTGCCGTGGCTTGCACCGCTGGCACCACCAATCTCGGCATCATCGATGACATGCAGGGGATCGGCGAAATCTGCGCCAAAGAGAATCTGTGGTTCCACGTGGACGGCGCATACGGCGGCGCGGCGTTGGCGGCACCGTCGACCCGGCCGCTCTTTGATGGCATTGAACGCGCGGACAGCTTTATCGTAGACCCCCACAAATGGCTGTTTGCTCCGTTTGATTGCTGCGCGCTGATCTACGCGGACCCGGAAAAAGCGCGTAAAGCGCACCGACAGCACGGCGACTATCTGGAAGTATTCTACGACGGCACCTGGAACCCCAGTGACTATGCGCATCACTTGTCCCGCCGCGCGCGCGGCCTGCCATTCTGGTTCAGCCTCGCTGTGCACGGGACAAAGGCCTACGCGGAGGCCGTGGAAGTGACTCTAGATTGCGCCCGAGAGGCAGCGGCCATGATTGAGGCACATCCCAATCTGGAAATGGTCACCGAGCAACGTCTGTCGATTTGCGTCTTTCGCCGCATTGGCTGGACGCCAGAGCAATACAGGGAGTGGAGTGATGCGTTACTGGAACGCGGCGATGGACTGGTCACGCCCACCAAACATGAAGGCGAGACGGTGCTGCGATTCTGCATCGTCAATCCGCGAACTAACCGCGACGACATCCAGCTGATACTCGACACCCTCTAGCACGATAACAGCAGTGCTTTGCGGGCACGAATGCCCCGTTGCACCCCGCTTTGCGCTTCTTAATCGCCCTCGGTATGTTATGGGTGTTATCCAAGACAGATCCCGCTCGAAAAAAACAACCACCCATGGCACGAGGGTAGCCGGATGTCTAACACCTTTATTTGCGCCTATACCCTGAACGGTGATGGCTCGGGTACCGCACTCGATGAAACG
>CBFHSJ010000165.1:0-1270 GCA_965658485.1 Luminiphilus sp. | reverse complement strand
AGGGTAGCCGGATGTCTAACACCTTTATTTGCGCCTATACCCTGAACGGTGATGGCTCGGGTACCGCACTCGATGAAACGGGATCAACATCGGGCTCCGCGGCTGACAAGCCGTTATGGATTCACCTCAGCGCCCGGTCCACCGGGGCTCGCCGCTGGCTGCAAAAAGACGCCCAACTTCCAGACGAGACCCTTGTTGACGCGCTCTTGGCCGAGGACACCCGGCCACGCATGCAGATCCGGGAAGATGGAGTGCTTCTGATCCTCCGCGGCGTCAACTTGAATGACAATGCAGAGCCCGAGGACATGGTCTCCATTCGTATTTGGGTCGAAAACCGCCGTTTTATTTCGGTTCAGCTTCGCAACCTTCGTGGTGCGGAAGAAATGCAGGGGCTGCTGGAGTCCGGGACGGGCCCTGTCGACGTCGGTGATTTGGTCACCACCTTCATAGAGGGGTCTATGGTCCGTATGTCGACCGTCATGGGTGATCTGGCTGACGGGATCGATGAACTGGAAGACCGCATTCTGCAAATGGACCTGTCAGGCATCCGGGAACAAATCGTCTCAACCCGACGCCAGGCCATCATCTTCAACCGGTTTCTTGCACCTCAAAGAGACATCGTGCAACAACTGACAGAAGCGAGCATTTCATGGCTGGATGAAGATCACGTTCTGCGGCTGCAGGAAGCTCAAAATGACATCACGCGATTCGTTGAAGATCTGCAGGCCTTAAGAGAGCGCTCGCATTCGGTGCAGGAAGAGGTGGCCAACATTCTGACCGAGAGATTGAACCGCAACACGTATGTGTTCTCTATCATCGCTGCCATATTCTTGCCACTTAGCTTTCTGACCGGACTGCTGGGTATCAACGTGCCCGGCATCCCCGGCGCGGACGATCCGGAAGCCTTTCTCGTATTTTGCGGCATCCTTATTGCGGTGGTTGTTGCACAGGTTGCTATATTCAAATTGCTGCGATGGTTTTGAATTTATCCGTAACATGGATGTAGCCGCGTAGGTGGCAGCCCATCACGCCTCTCACCTAGGATTTGCCGTTATGAAAAGAATCGCTTTGATCGCCGTGCTGGCGTTTGTCGGTGTACTACTGTTTACGCCCTGGCTGTTTGGCGAGGCCCGCGGTAAACAAACAGCCTCGCGACTGGATGCTCCCTATCCACTGACCTTTCCTGAGGACTTTGCCTGGGGTGTAGCGGTCGCCGCACAGCATGTTGAGCATCAGCAGCCCAGCGACTGGACGGCCTTTGAGAGACGCG
>CBFHSJ010000164.1:0-3014 GCA_965658485.1 Luminiphilus sp. | reverse complement strand
CCCGCTCAACGTGTTGGCGCGGGCGATGACGACTCGGAATAGTAACTCATGGGGAGTGGGTATCGAGCAGTCTTGCATCGATTAATTCGCACTCACGATAAAAGTCAGTCTGCTGCGCTCCCAGATATGGCGCACAGTGCGAAAGCACCTGCAGCACAGCGCGATGGATGGTCTGCTGGGGCGTTTGGTGTGACCCGGTCAAATGCTCAAAGCTCAACCAGTACATCAGCGTCATCGCCATGCTGTCTGCGACGTGGTCGAGCCGCTGCGGGTGAGCGTTGATATCCACGGAAGCTAGCAGCGCCGCCGCAAGTTGCTTGGTGGTCTGACGTTTGAGTGACAGCAGCCGCGTCATGCCCCGGTCAATTTCGGGGTAGCGCTGCATGAGATCACTCTGATTCAAATACAGGAAGCGGTACTGGTACATCACTTCCATCAGTACCGTCAAAAACAACCAGCTCCGCTCCAATGGATTGCTGTCCTCGAGAAAGGCGTCTTCCAGAATGGGCGTTGCCAGCGTGCCCGCGAGTTCCCGGTAACATTGGGAAAACAGCGAGGAGAGGATGTCGTCTTTACCTTTGTAGTGGTAATAGAGATTTCCCGGACTGATGTCTAACTCGAGTGCGATGTCACTGGCTGTGACATTCCGCTCCCCGCGCTCATTGAAGAGCTCGGTAGCGACGACCAGAATGCGTTCGGCGGTTTTCATGGGGTCCCAGTGTACCGTGCCCAGAAGGCGGGCACTGCAGGCCCGGCCGCCTACTGAAACGAGTTTCCGATGCTCACGTAAATCTGCTCCCGGTTTGACGGGATTCCGCTACATCGTGCCGAAAGCGCACATCCCTAAAAAAGGGGAGCAACGCTCCCCCGAAAAAAAGCAGACTCTAAAAGGTGGGTTTAGGCAGCTTTACCAAACTTGTTCTTCAGATCGTCAAAGCGGGACTTCGCTTTTTTCATCTGTGCTTCAAGCTTGGAGCGATCAGCCAGTGAGTCGAGCTCCAGATCAGCCAGGGTTTTCAGTGCCTCTTTCTCGACAGCCGTACCACGCTTAACCAGTGACTTGTAGAGATCCTCGGCCTGCTTGCGGCGCTCGGTGAGACGCGTTTGCGCCTCGTCCACCTGTTCTTGCAGGTTGGCGAACTGCTCCAGTACCTGATCGTAGGCCTTGCCGTATACGCCCAGGCCTGCAAGCAGTGCGTTGCGGCCGGTATCGATGGCCTTAGGTCGCGCCCGGGTTTTGGCTTTGGTGCTTGCCTTGGCCTTGGTTTTGGCGGCCGGCTTTTTCTTGGCGGGCGCCTTTTTGGCCTTGGCGGGGGCCTTTTTTACCGCAGCTTTCTTCGCTGCAGCCTTAGGTGCTGCTTTGGTTTTGACTTCTGCCATGATGTCTCTCCTCATTGAGGTGTGTGCAAACTCGAGGTCAGTATGGCGTCGAAAATTAGAATCTGCCCTCTAAAAACACCGGTGGCCGTGGCAATTTTCCACACGCTAAAATAAGGCGTCACATTAGGTGTCACCTCAGTGGGGGTTCAGAGGATCCCAGCGATGAGAAATGCGCTAAAAGCAGTGGCGATCCTCGCCGCCTTACTCGCGGTTTCTGCCCTGGTGTTAGTGCGGGACGGCGAGCGCATCATCCCCAAGGGCCAGGGAAAAGTTGATCTAAATGTGGGCCAGTTCGAGGCTTTCCCGCTACCCGACTATGCGGCCGCCGCTGTCAGCGCTGATTACAAGAGTTATTTCATTGAAGTCGAGCCCGGGATCAAGATCCATGTGCTGGAGATCGGTCAGGGTTACCCGGTCTACCTCCAGCACGGCAATCCGACTACCGGCTTGCTGTATCGAAAGGTCGCGGCACTGCTGCCTTTGGATCGCGTCAGGGTCATCATGCCAACCATGGTAGGTCTTGGTTACTCCACCAAGATCCCGGCGAGCGAACACACCCTCGAAAATCATATGCGCTGGATGAACCGTGTGTTGACGACACTCGACCTCACAGAAGCAGTCTATGCGGGTCAGGATTGGGGAGGGCCCGTGGGTATGGGAGCCTTGTCATTATCTCCCGGAGTGCTGAAAGGGGCTGTGGTCATGAACACGGGGTTTCGCGCCCCCCGTGCGCCTATGGACCTAAGCAGGGCCCATGCGCTGGTGAAAACGCCGCTGGTCGGAGAACTCGTGGTCGAGGCCATGTCTCCTTTGTTTTTCGCGCGCTTGGCAGATGTGCAGGGCGACCCGGCTACCCTGTCTCCCCAAGTGATGGATCTGTACCGTCGCCCTTTGCAGGATAGCGGCAATGCGAAGGCGGCTCTGGCGCTCATGCGAATGGTGGCTGATGGACCTGACCATGCCAGTGCGGCTGCGCTGCGGGATGTTGAGCGCTACGTGGAGGGATTAGATATTCCGGCAGAGCTGGTTTGGGGAATGAACGACCCCATTCTGGCCAAGGGCCTGCCCGTTATGCGGGGGCTGTTCCCAGCTGCACCTGTTATACGAACCGAGGCGGGACATTTTCTGCAGGAGGAGGTGCCCGAGATCATTGCGGCAGCGTTACTGCGTATTGTCGATAAAGCCCAGAAAAACTGAACAAACCCCTCGCAAAAGCCTTTTGGTAGCTTTGCACAATGGGCTAAATATCTTTGTTCCGCGTATACCGCTAGAATCCCGCCCCCCAACGTTCACGTACACGGAAAGTAGTGATTCAGCAATGACTGACAACAGCGTCAAGAGTGGCCGTTTTTCCCGCCGCCGATTGTTCGGCTCGGCAGTGTTGACAACTGCCGGTTTGGCGATCTGTTTTGTGGTGCTGGTGGGCAAGCCGCAAACCCAGCCGACGCAGTTTCCGGAACCGCGTCGCCCGTTAGTGGATGTCATCCTGGCTGCGCCTGCCGATCACAGGATCTCAGTTCGCACGCAAGGTACCGTCGAGCCGGTAAGGCGTGTCGGATTAGTCGCGCAGGTCAGTGGAAAAGTGGAGAGCGTGAGTGATCGATTCCTCGACGGGCGTTTCTTCAAGGAGAGGG
>CBFHSJ010000163.1:0-3284 GCA_965658485.1 Luminiphilus sp. | reverse complement strand
CACGTGCTCGGTCTGAAACTGGAGTCGTGCCAGGCGCTGATAGAGCTCGCAGCGGGCCATCAGTTCATCATGGGGCCCGCTGTCAATTACCTGCCCCTCGTCCATGACCACGATACGATCCGCGTTGATTACGGTGGAGAGTCGGTGGGCAATGATGATCGTGGTGCGCTCTTGCATGATCTCAGTGAGTGCCTGCTGCACGTACCACTCGCTCTCGGTGTCGAGGGCACTGGTGGCCTCATCCAGTAGCAGCAACTCTGGGTCGCTGAGAATGGCGCGGGCTAGCGCGATACGCTGGCGTTGCCCCCCTGACAGACGAACACCCTGCGCCCCCAGATGGCTCTGGTAGCCCTCGGGGAGTGTCTGGATAAACTCGTGGGCGTGGGCCATTTGCGCAGCGGCTTCCACTGCCGCCTGGTTTGGCTCGGTAGCGCCGTAGGCAATGTTGTAGAAGATATCCCCCGAAAACAGCGTGGGCTGCTGTGGTACCAGTGCGATCTTTTGGCGCCAGCTATCGAGTGTCATATCGCGGAGGTCTACGCCACCAAATCGAATCGCGCCTGCGATCGGGTCGTAAAAGCGCAGCATCAGCTCAAATACCGTCGACTTGCCAGCGCCCGAGGGCCCGACTAGAGCCACGGATTCGCCGTGGGCGATCTCCAGTGTGAAGTCATTCAGTGCGGGGTGGGTCGGCCGGCTGGGGTAGGCGAAGTGCACACCCTCAAAGGCCAACGCGGTTCTGCTAGCAGGTGTTTGGCTACCGATGTCAGGAATCTCACTGGTCTCGGCGAGGAGCTCCATCAAGCGCTCTGCGGCGCCGGCGGCACGCTGTAGATCACCCCAGACCTCGGAGAGGGTCGCAAATGCGGTTCCCACCATGATGGCGTAAAACACAAACGCCCCCAGTTCACCGCCGGTCATGCGGCCCTCAATCACATCGACGCCCCCGGACCACATCATGCCGACCATGCCGCCCATCAGCAGGAAGATGGCGAAGCCTGTCAGCAGCGCCCGCTGAAAGACTCGGGACCGCGCCACCACAAACGCTCGCTCGACATCGCGATCAAACGCGGTTTTCTCGGCGCCTTCCCGGTTGAAGCTTTGCACTACTTTGATCGACTGAAAAATCTCGCCCGCATGGCTGCCGACTTCGGCAATCGTTTGCTGGCTTTTGTTTGAGAGTTTTCTCACGCGTCGACCAAAGATCAGAATGGGAACGAGTGTTACCGGGACTGCCACCAGAATGACCAGGCTGAGTTTGAGGTTGGTGATGACCATGAGCGTCAGCGCGCCGGTGAGTGTGAGCGCGTTGCGCGCGGCGAGGCTCACCGATGAGCCGATCAGTGTTTGCAATAGGGTGGTGTCGGTAGTGAGGCGCGACATGATCTCGCCCGAGTGGTTGCTCTCGAAATAGCTCGGCTGCATGTGCACTAGGTTATTGAATACCGCACTGCGCAGGTCGGCGCTCACCCGCTCTCCTAACCATGACACCAGATAGAATCGGATCATGGCGCCAATGGCCATAGCGATACCAACCACCAGCATAAACACCACAGCCTTATACAGCCCCGAAGGATCGGGCCCCGCGAAGCCTTCATCGATAAGGATTTTGACGCCATAGCCCAGCGTCAGTTGCGCGCCAGCCGCGAACACAAGTGCTGTACCCGCCGCAATCATCCGGCCCCTGTGGGGCCATAGAAAGCCAAGCAGCTCCCTGAGCGGCGCCAGCGATTTGGCGTGGGGTGGGTCCCCGCTGCGGTCGGTCGCGGTGTGATGGGGTGGCGTGTCGATCGACGATTCAGTCACAGCAGGGCTCGGTGGTTGGATGTAATGCCTATGAGGGCACAGTCTACGCGGGACGCGGCCAAAAAGATCGCAAGGTGTGCGGGCTGATGAACGCGCCGGGTGCCGCGATTGTTATCTTTGGCGCATCGCGCTGAGCTCCACTCGCGATAAGCTGATCGTAATCCGTTAATGGGACGTTATAGTCCTCCCTCCATCGTGTTCCTGTTGAAGACATGGCAGCATTTGGCGGCCAGGACGGCAGGCGCATCCCACCGCTCATCAAAACAGCGTACCCACAGAGGTCGCTGGCTGCTGGCGGGGGTGGTATGGCTGTCGCTGGTGACTGGCGCATCGGCTGATTCTCTGCAGACAGAGATCGTCGAGCCAGATGCCGATGCGGTGTTGGATGGCGACGCCTCGCGGGAGGCTTGGTGTTACGGCAAAAAAGGCCTGACTTACGATCCGGAGTGCCGCCCCACCAACCCCTAGATTGGACTCCGTTTACAAACCCGGTTCGACGACTACCCTGGGCAAAACCCCAGCGCTGCAAATTTACTGCTTGAGCGAGACTCGGAGCTTGATTTGAACCGCGGCCGCCTGAAGGGAGGAGGGCCACTCGCCGCTGACCGGCTCGCTTCATAGGTCTTGTTGAGTGCCTGAGAGCGCGCCAGTAGCTCGGCAGGCGTCAGCTCGCGCTCTTCCTCGATTTTTGCGCTGACGGCAATAATCGACTTGTCAGTATCCACATCTGCCGCGATGGCAGCGGAGACTGTCCATCCGAGCAACGTCGCGGTCAGAATGCTCAGGCTGATTTTTTGCCATCGCATGTTCATTCCTCCAAAGGAGCGCTTATTCGCCGCTCACGCTTTGGGCCTTGGGCTCCAACAGTCTGCCGAAAAACACCCCAAGCTCGAAAAGTAACCACATTGGGACCGCTAGCAGTGACTGCGAGATCACGTCGGGCGGCGTGAGCAGCATGCCGAAGACAAAGCAACCAACGATGATGTAGGGGCGTTTTTTAGCGAGTGTGTCGGGGCTGGTGACCCCAGTCCAGATTAAGATTATGGCGGCGATCGGCATTTCGAAGGCGATACCGAAAGCCAGAAACAGCTTCAGCACAAAGTCGAGATAACTGTTTATGTCGGTCATTACCTGCACACTGTCGGGGCCCACGCTCGTAAAGAAGGCAAAGATGAGCGGAAACACCACAAAGTAGGCAAAAGCCGCCCCAGCGTAAAATAGCAGCACGCTGGAGGCGAGCAGCGGCATCGCGATGCGCTTTTCCTTTTGGTAAAGCCCTGGCGCCACGAACCCCCAGATCTGATAAAGAATCACCGGTATCGCCATAAATATGGCGAGCACCAGGCTGAGCTTAAAGGGGGTGAGGAAAGGCGACGCCACCCCGGTGGCGATCATGGTTGAGCCCTCTGGCATCAGCTCTCTTAGCGGTGCCGAGACGAAGCCATAGATTTCATTGGCAAACGGAAACAGGATAATGA
>CBFHSJ010000162.1:0-3475 GCA_965658485.1 Luminiphilus sp. | reverse complement strand
CGTGATCACCTCCTCTGCCACTTCCTGAGTTGGTTCGGCGCTGGCATCGACCTCTGGCTCGGTGCCTTCCGCATCTTCTCGCTTGACGTAGGTGCGCTTCTTGCGGACCTCGACATTGACTGTTCGCTTGCCTGCGCCACCAGCACGCAGCGTGCTGACCGACTTGCGCTTCAGGGTGATCTTTTTCGGGGCATCGACGCGCTCACCGTGACTTTTTTTCAGATGCGCGAGCAGTGTTTGCTTGTCCTCCTCAGACACCGCCTCATCGGCAGAGGCGTGCGGCAGGCCCGCATCCTTCATTTGTGAGAGTAATCGATCCACCGATGCACCCACCGTCTCCGCCAATTGCTCTACTGTCACTTGTGCCATGTCTCTCTCCCTAACCGCTCAGTACCTGAAGTGCTATGCCGCATGAAACCGTCAAGCGGTCGCCTCTTCCTCCTCAGCGAACCAAGGGGCGCGGGCAGTCATAATCAGCTCTGCCGCACGCTCTTCTGTCATTTCTTCAATATCCAGCAAATCGTCAACGCCCTGCTCTGCTAAGTCTTCCATGGTGACGATGCCCTTACTTGCCAATACATACGCTAAGTGCTTGTCCATGCCGTCCATGGTCAGCAGATCTTCGGCGGGCTCGTTGGCGTCTAGCTCTTCTTCGGAGGCAATCGCCATCGTGAGCAGCGCATCTTTTGCGCGGGCTCGCAGCTCCTCAGAGATTTCCTCATCGAAGCCTTCGATGGCATTCATCTCTTCGAGCGGGACATAAGCGATTTCTTCAAGCGTGGTGAAGCCTTCCTCGACCAGGACGGTGGCGATGTCCTCATCGATATCCAGCGCCGCCATGAAACGCTCAATGACTTCCCCCGCCTCGGTTTCTTGCTTTTCAATTGCCTCATCGACGCTCATCACATTGATGATCCAACCGGTCAGATCCGACGCTAGGCGCACGTTCTGGCCACCACGACCGATTGCCTGTGCAAGATTGTCCTCCGCGACGGCGACTTCCATGGTGGAGTTGTCTTCATCCACCACGATGGATTCCACCTCAGCGGGGGACATGGCATTGATCACCAATTGCGCGGCGTTGTCGTCCCAGAGAATGATGTCCACTCGCTCGTTATCGAGCTCATTGGAAACCGCCTGAACCCTTGAACCCCGCATGCCGACGCACGCGCCCACCGGATCGATGCGCTGGTCACCCGTCTTGACCGCAATCTTTGCCCTGGAGCCGGGGTCTCTGGCTGCCGCTCTGATCTGGATGACGCCCTCGGAAATTTCAGGCACCTCAATTTTGAACAGCTCCACCAGCATTTCCTGGCAGGCGCGCGACAGAATCAGCTGTGGACCCCTGGCTTCCGTATTGATTTCAGTCAGGATAGCCCGCACACGATCATTGATACGGAACGTCTCACGGCCGACCAATTCTCCACGGGGCAGCAGGCCCTCCGCGTTGTTACCCAAGTCAACAATAATGTTGTCGCGGGTCACTTTCTTGACAGTGCCGGCGAGCAGCTCGCCCTCACGACTTCGATACTCATCCGCGATCTGGGCGCGCTCAGCGTCTCTGACACGTTGAACAATGACCTGTTTGGCGGTCTGTGCCGCAATTCGGCCAAAGTCGACATTCTCAACCACCTCTTCATGATAGTCGCCGGGCTGCAGTGCGGTATTCACCTCAGCGGCCTCTTCCGTCGTAAATTGTGTGCCTAGAAGCGCCAGTTCGGTATCAGGCATCACCAACCACTGACGCTTGGTCACGTAGTCGCCGGACTCACGGTCAATGGTGACCTGAATATCGGCCTCCTCGTCGTAGCGTTTTTTGGTGGCGGTGGCTAGGGCCAGCTCAATCGCTTCGAAAATAATGTCTTCTGAGACACCCTTCTCCGCTGATACCGCCTCAGCAACCATCAAAATTTCTTTGTTCATCGTTTCACTCTCGCTTTGGTGGATAGCCCCCCATAACGGGGCTTTCCTAAGGGGTAATGCCACCTCACTTCTTGCCCTGACCGATCTCCAGTCGGGGAAACACCCTCGCGCGATCTACAGACCGCAGGGGCAGTTCAAATTCCTGGCCGTCTGCCGCCACGACCACCGTCTCGCTATTGACTGCAATCAGCGTACCTTTGAAGCGACGTCTACCCTCGACAGGCAATCTCAACCGGACATCGATCATTTCCCCTGCATAGGGGGAATAATGCTCGGGACTGAATAACAACCGGTCCACCCCGGGTGAAGACACCTCTAGGGTGTACTCACTGGTGATGGGATCCTCAACGTCCAGTACACCACTCACCTGATGACTGACCGCAGCACAGTCATCCACGCTAATACCCTCGTCAGCCTCTATGTAAAGCCGCAGCGTGGGACGCTTGCCCGGGGAAATAAGTTCAATTCCCCACAGCGTATACCCCATCGCCTCCACCGTCGGCTGCAAAAGCAGCATCAATTGCGCTTCCTTGCCCGACATGCCTGTGTCCTCCCGGCCACTTTTCCTTCGGCCACAAAAAAGCCCCAAAAGGGGCTTCCGAAGCGATGACAAGCGAGCAACGAGCTGCCATCGAATTGGTAGCGGGGGCCGGATTTGAACCGACGACCTTCGGGTTATGAGCCCGACGAGCTACCAGGCTGCTCCACCCCGCATCAATACTCTCACTAAACGCCCCCTTTCACGCGGCTAAGCCCATTTGCTTCTTCACCGCAGGCGTCAGGGTAGTGCGTGCACTACAAACTGAGGCGCGGGAGTATAGGAACCGCGGACCATGGCGTCAACCCGCATAAAACCGATCCCCGTGATTGAAAAATCGGCATTTTTTCCCGTAACAGATCGCTGTGAGGATTGAGCGATTACATTCAGCTAGGCAGATACCGCTTCCAGCAGCGAGGTGATGTCCCGCCGCTCCTGCTCTGTCAGGTCCGGATGCCAGACATCAAAGATCAGCACGATGCGGTCCTCCGCACTATTGTTCCACGCTTCGTGGTTGATGCTGTCGTCAAAGGCCCAGGCTTCACCCCGCACCACATCGCGGCGCTCATCCCCCACCCTGAGGCCGCAATCGGCGGGCACCACCAGCGGCAGGTGGCAGATCAAACGGCAGTTCAACAGCCCGGTATGCGGGTCGATGCGAGCGCCTGGTTTAAGTTTGGAGAACAACACCGACGGCGAAAACCCCTCGATAGCCGTCAACGGCAGCGTGTCCATTAGGGCGCTGACCGTGGAGCAGCTAGCAGACCAATCCGGATCTTCGACGCCGTCTCGCATAAGGAAGGCCGCCGTCCAGTTATCATGATCTTTGAGCGAGTCAGGTGTTTGTCCCGGCAGTTCCAGCCCGCCGTGGACATAAGGCGCAAAGGCCTGTGCTCGACTCGAGAGAAAAGCCGTTAGCTCAGCTTCTATTGCATCGGTGGCTGCTTCGACCTCCCGTACCCAAGGTAATTCCTCGTTGGGATAGAAGGGCTGATAAGGCATGTCGGGCAAATA
>CBFHSJ010000161.1:0-3504 GCA_965658485.1 Luminiphilus sp. | reverse complement strand
CTAAACCCCTTACGTGAAAATCGCTATGAGCAATGCCTCAGTCACAAACATGTACCGCTACCCTGTGAAATCCATGATGGGAGAGGCACTGAGCGAGGCCGATATCGGGCAGGCTGGCATCGCTGGTGATCGAGGCTGGGCGGTGCGGGATGAGGAACGCGGCGGCATTCGGGGCGGAAAGAAAATCCCCCAGCTGATGACGCTGGCAGCACAATCTGGGCCTGCAGCACCGCTCATCACAGCCCCCGATGGGGACTCAGCCTCGGCAAGCTCTGAGGGTATAAACGAGTGGCTCAGCGACAAGCTGAATCACCCGGTGACGCTGTGGCCACTGCTCCCAGCCCACCAGCTGGACCATTACCGCCGCGGCGCACCAGACACCAGGGATTTTGAGCAGGAGTTGCGGGCGGTATTCGGCCGATTACCAGATGAGCCGCTCCCTGATCTCACTGGATTCGAAGAACTGCTCGAATTTGAGTCGCCACCAGGCACCTATTTTGATGCGTTCTCGCTCTCCATCATGAGTCAGCAGTCACTGGCCACTATGAATCGGCTAGACGGTGAATCGCGATTTGACGTTCGGCGATTCAGACCCAACCTGCTGGTGGACATCCCGGACAGCGATCACCCCTTCCCCGAGCAAGCGTGGGTGGGCAGAACAGTATCGGTGGGCAGTGTGAAGCTGAAAATCGAGATGACGTGCCCCCGATGCTCCATGACCACACACGGCTTTGACGACCTCCCGCAAGATACGCAGATCATGCGCAAGCTGGTCGCGAACAGTGAGGGCAATCTGGGAATTTATGCGTCGGTGTTGGAGGCGGGTACAGTGTTAGCAGGAGACTCAGTTAGCGCGGGGTAGCGCGTTATCGGCGGCCGTGATCATCCCAGCGAAGTACGGTCAGCGTCGAGACGCCGAGCAAGCGCGCCGCCTCACTTAAGGTATAGCCCTCTTCAATATAGGACTGAAGCGTTCTAAGGCGTCGCTGATGCGCCAGATCATAGACCTGCGCGGGAGTTCGCACCGACTGTGCTCGCTCCACGTTGATATTGGTGTGCAGATCGCGAGTGCGGCCTGCGGCCGCGGCGAGCTTGTACTGACTGAATCCGAAGATCATGAGCAGTGCCTGAGTGCGGGAACTGTACTGATACCTGCCCCAGCACCGAATGGATCAAACAAAACCTGGACAAAAGACGAGTAACGAGCGGTATTGCCAACAGCTCGATAATCCAAATAGGGGTTAAGTCCGCGAGCGTGGCATGGCGGTAAAGCGTTGCTTTGTTGCTCCAACAGCCACCGGGGCATGCGCTTTATTCTTCAGCAGCCCCTTCTTCATATGCCGCAATGATCAAGTCACTCAGCGCCCAAACCTCTTCTTTGGTCGCCTGAATATCGTTGTTACTCGTCTGTACCGCCGCATAGATGTAGCTCAGCGTGCGCGCAACCTCTGTGAATTGGAGCGGGTGATGGGAATCGAACCCACGTTTAAAGCTTGGGAAGCTCTCGTTCTACCATTGAACTACACCCGCGAGTTCATTTAACCGTCGGTGATCAACTCCTGCACCCAACCTTCTGCCTCTGAGCCCCGCACATATTTGCATCTGTGTCCTATTGCTTGCGAATTGAAGGTTTTACGCTGCGTCACTCAAGTGGCTACTCGATAAATAGCTCAGTTTTAACTGCTGCAGGGGCCTGCGCCCAGTCGACCTCGCTGAAGAACCAGCCGCAACGCTCGTCGCGCGGTATTTCCTGGTGATAGTGAGTCACGCCCTCCACCTGATCGCCAATAAACCATACGATCACGTATTCGGCGTTTTTGCTCGAGCCGCTGCAGTATTGGAGCGCGGTAACGTCACCCCTGAAATCACGTTCCATCTCATAATCGCTGAGCATCACAAAGATCTCCTCGTAGTTCATACCTCGAGAAATCTCTTCTGAGATGTCTGTCGCGTCGGGGGTTCCTGCGCACCCCGCAAGCAATACCAAGGCCAAGACAGCGGCGCGATTTAATATCATGACTCACCTCCTAAGGCTAAGTTACTGTAGCGGGAATCCTTTTGATTACAAAATCAAGCCTTGAACGCCGTAACTCAGAGCATGCCCCGTGCGGCTTCTTGGGGACAGTCTGAAAGGATTACCCGTTTCGGCGCATTCTGATCTCAAAGCCGTCTGCGTTTGAAACTCCGCGCTCGAATATTGATATTTGGGAGTGCGCCTTAAAGAATTCAGGTTAATGACGAGACGCGAGCGAGTGGCAACGGCAGGGGCTTGTCCAATTTGGCGCAGAAGCCACGCGGGACTGCCATCAGCCACAACAGACCAGAGGAGGCGCTCAACCTCGCCATCTCATTTCATGGATTTGGCGCTCCCGCTCAACCCAGATCTAATGTCTTGAGCAGGGCCAAAAGTTCAGTGTCGTGATCCTTTGTTTTGAACTTGTCCATGACCGCTTTTAGCTTGCCGTCCTTACCCACGATAAAGGTCGTGCGCAAAATGCCGTCAAACTCCCGGCCCATGAACTTTTTAGGGCCCCAGGCGCCGTATTTATCGGCCGTTGCATGGTCTTCGTCGCTGAGCAGCTGGAAGGTGAGCGCGTCTCGCTCCACAAACTTTGCGAGCTTGTTGATTGGATCCGGGCTGATGCCCAGCACCACTGTGTTCAAGCCCTTGAGCGCCTTGGCCGAGTCTCTAAGCCCCTGCGCTTGCACCGTACAGCCCGGTGTCATTGCCTTGGGGTAAAAGTACACCACTACAGCCGACCTGCCCTTGAAGTCGGAGAGAGAGACGGTATTGCCCTCATGATCTGAGAGTGAAAATTTGGGCGCCAGATTGCCCACCTTGGGAAATGCCATGTTGGCCTCCGGATCAATTAACCAAAACCAAACCTGTTACGCCGGCGCGCCGCACAGAGATCAGCAGACCGTCAACACAGCCGACGAACTAGCGGCGGGGATATTCAATGACCGTGTTGCGAATCGGGTACTGCCCGGTTTTTCGATCTTCGAGAAACTCCTGCAGCATCTCCCTTACCACGGGAAACGCCAGCTCATCCCAGGGGATCTCCTGCTCGGTAAAGAGCGCGCTCTCCAACGACTCGGGGCCGACACCAAACTCATCGTTCTCAATACCGCAACGATAGAAAAGATACACCTGACTGATATGGGGCACATCAAAGATGCGATAGAGCTCAACATCAATGGCCTTGGCGGCGGCCTCCTCCCAGGTCTCGCGCGCCGCGCCCCCGGCCGAAGTCTCTCCGTTTTCCATAAAGCCCGCGGGCAGCGTCCATTTGCCATAGCGGGGCTCGATGGCGCGCTTACACAGCAGAATACGATCGCCCACCGTGGGCAGGCAGCCCACGATGACCTTCGGGTTGACGTAATGAATGGCGCCGCAGTTCTGACAGACATGTCGCTCACGGTCATCGTCCTCGGGAATCTGCAGAGCAACCGGCCCGCCGCACACGTTACAAAATTTCACTGAGTCTCCCCCGACTGCCAGCG
>CBFHSJ010000160.1:0-3506 GCA_965658485.1 Luminiphilus sp. | reverse complement strand
CTCGGAAAGCTTGCCGTAGGCCACCAGCGAACCGGTAAGGGTCATGCCACCGATCAAGATAGACAGCACGATTGTGACTAACGTAAAGGTGCCGGAATCGGGCGAAAGCGCCGCCCAGCCAACCAACAGTGATGCCGCGCCACCGAAACCGTTGAACAGGGCCACCATCTCGGGCATGGCCGTCATGGCCACCGCACGCGCGGCAATGGCACCAATGGCACCACCGACCACCATACCGGCAGCAATGTAGGTGAAATCGACAATGCCCTGATCGAGCAGCGCTGAAACGATCGCCACCAGCATACCGATGGAGGAAATCATGTTGCCGCGACGGGCAGTTGCCGGCGAACCCAGCATTTTCAGGCCAAAAATAAATAGGCCTGCCGCAAGAACGTAACCCAGTTGTGTCATCAATTCAGTCGTCATGATCAGTCCTCCTTCTTCTTGAAGAAGCCGAGCATGCGGTCGGTCACCATGTAACCACCTACGACGTTGATGCTGGCAAGTGTCACGGCACCAACCCCCAACCACATCGCCACGTTTTCGTTACCCGTGCCCGCCAGGGCGACCGCACCGACCACCGTAATGCCCGAGATCGCATTCGCACCCGACATGAGTGGGGTGTGCAGCGTCGCTGGCACTTTATTAATTAATTCGAAGCCGAGGAAAATCGACAACATCAGAATAAACAGCAAATACTCCGCGCCGGACATATCAGTTGCCTCCCTCAATAATGTCTTTGATGGTGGGGTGAACAATTGCGCCGTCATGGGTGATCACACAGCCGGGGAGAATGTCGTTCTCAAGGTCGAGCACAAATTGCTTGGCCTCCTCGTCCCAGGTGTCCTCGACGAGGTTAAACATGTTGCTCGCGTACATCTGGGTCGCGTCGCGCGGAGCTAGATTGGCGAGGTTGGCGGTCCCCACGATAGTTACACCGTTAACGTTTACCACCTCATCAGGAACAGAGCCCTCTACGTTACCGCCGGTTTCAGCGGCCATGTCGACAATCACAGAACCGGGGGACATACCCTCGACCATGTCGGCTGTGACCAACACCGGCGGCTTGCGGCCGAAGACCTGCGCCGTCGTGATCACCACATCGGAATCAGCAATCACCGCTTTCTGTGCCTGGCGCTGCATCTCCACCTGCTCGGGCGTCAATTCCTTGGCATAGCCATCAGCCGTCTGGCCCGTATCACCCAAATCGATCTCTAGGAACTTTCCACCCAGGGATTCCACCTGCTCGGCCACGACCGGGCGCGTGTCAAACGCAGTGACCCGAGCGCCGAGGCGCTTGGCGGTCGCGATGGCCTGCAAGCCTGCAACACCCGCACCGATGATGAACACCTTCGCAGGCTTCAGCGTACCGGCCGGCGTCATCATCATGGGCATGATGCTGGGCATGTTGTTAGCCGCCAACATCACCGCCATGTAGCCCGCGAGGTTTGCCTGGGAGCTCAGCGCGTCCATCTTCTGACTACGGGTTGAGCGAGGGATCATCTCCATGCTCACCGCTGTCACGTTCTGGCTGGCAAAGGCCTTGATCAGATCTCTTTCGTTAAACGGATCTAGGTAAGACACGTGAATACAGCCGGCCTTAAGCTGGCTGATCTCATCCATCTCGGGCTTGCGCAGCCGGAGTACCATGTCTGCACTGCTCAGCAGTGCGGACCGATCAGAACCGATGCCAGCTCCCGCTGCTTCGTAGTCTGCATCGCTGATGCCGGCGCCCGCGCCCGCACCCGACTCAACGACCACATCCGCACCGAGCCGCACCAACTTTTTCACCGTCTCGGGAGTCGCAGCGACGCGATTCTCTCCCGGTTGGGTTTCACGGGGTATGACTAATTGCATAGTGAAGTTCGCCTGGTTTTCTGGGATCACCGCGATCCCGGTGTTATTGGATTTCCAGTCGGCTGATTTTTGAGACGCCCGCTTGGCAGGAGCAGCCCTCTACAGCGCCACTGGAGACGAGTCGGTGAAAGATCAGCCCGCGCGGAGTTTCAGGAGCGGATTGAGCCAGCGGTGTCGCAACCGAGTGAATCGCAGAGGCGCATCCAGCACCGCCAAACAGATACACTCTTCACCTTCCAGTGCGACCGGGGTGTGCTTGTCCCACCCCTCCCGAACAAGGAAATCACCCGGATGGTACTCGCCGCTCTCATCGGCAAAGCCACCCCGCAGCACCAGCGTCATCTCGCTGCCGCCATGGGTATGTTCGGGGATGCGGCCACCTTCAGAGATGCGATACAACGCAAACTCGTGGTTGGGGTCGCCGGTTTTGAGATAACTGATACTCAAGGATTGCGTGACACGCTTCCACACCAGATCGGCGTAATTGCCGTTGATCAGACGGTCGAGCAGGCCAGGAAGCTGCGTTTCAGATGCTTCATTCGGCGCATACCGAAGAGGCTCCGGATCGTCGAGACGGGCCATGACGCGCTCAAGCAGCGAGTCGCCCACGGGGTGAGGATCCAGCTGCTCGAAGTGCGCGCCGCCGATATCCTCGAGTTTGCGCACAACCTGACGGCACCGCTGACAGTAACTCAGATGTGCCGCAACACAGGCAGACTGAGCCACAGGCAACACGCCGGCAGCGTGCTCCGTTAAAAACTCTTTTGGGGGGTGATGTTTGACCATCGCTATTTAATCCAAACCACTCTCATATCGTTGACGTTACGAGGGTCGCGCGCAAACGGTTTACTTGCCACCACCAGTAAAGCTGTGACTTTCTGAAGAATTACCGTCGCCACTTAAGCCTCCATCAACCCTTGGAGCTTCTGGATAGCAAGGCGCACCCTTGATTTCACTGTGCCCAGCGGTAAATCGAGCTCTGCAGCGGCTTCAGAGTGCGACTTACCCTCCATATAAACCTTGGCGAGTATTTGTGCCTGATCAGGCGGCAGATCGCTCATCAGTTCACGAACCCGCTCGGCGCCGCGGCGGGTATGCAAGACCACGAAAGACTCCTCCTCCCCGCTTTCCAGCTCAAAGTCATCGGAAGCCAGTGGTGTATCAAACTTCTGCAAACGTCTGAACATGTCGGTGCGGCAGTTTCTCGCGATGGTGTAGACCCAGGTCGATGCAGCGGCCTTTTCCGGGTTGTAACCACCCGCTTTTTGCCAAACCTTAAGCATCACTTCTTGGACGAGCTCATCGGCGTGGGACGCTGACAAGCTCGAGCCAGAAAGGGCAAATGCTTTGATTAACGGGGCAAAATGCCGGAAAAAACGCGTGAAGGCACCCCGGTCCTGGCTTTCGCCGACCAGCACCAGCGCTTCGCTCCACTCATCCGTGCGGCGGCCCGTGGGAACATTCCACTTCCCGTTGCCGTTCGCCGCAGGAGCACTATCTGCGTCTTTTTTAATTGCCATCAACGGTCAAACCATCATCCCGGAGGGACAGGATACACGCAGTGGCAACACCTTGATACCTCACCCAACACCTTATTTCTTGGAGATTTGAGCCGCCAGGCGGCTGTCAAGGGTCAACTAATTAGGCTG
>CBFHSJ010000159.1:0-3561 GCA_965658485.1 Luminiphilus sp. | reverse complement strand
ACAGTGGTTCGCATACTGCTGATAGTCCGCGTAATCGCCGCTGACCACAGCGGCCTGCAGGCTCATGACCACGTCGGGGTTATAGGCGTGGTACTCGCCGCCATGCACATACTTAAGGAGACCGCCCTGATCGAGCGACTTGCGCCGCGAGCGCGCACGGCTCGCCACCTGCCACTGGTCTTTCTCCAGTTGATCGAGGGTGACGCCGCCAATACGCGACGTCACACCGGTAAAGGCAATATCGACCAGCTCACTATCCAGGCCAACCGCCTCAAAAAGTTGGGCGCCGCGATAGGAGTTCACCGCCGAGATACCCATCTTGGACATGATCTTCAAGAGCCCCTTATTGATGCCCTTGCGGAAGTTCTTCTGGCATAACTGGGGATCACCCAGTAGCTCGCCTCTGGCCAATAGGTCTTCAATCACGCTGTAGGCCAAATACGGGTGCACTGCAGTCGCGCCGAAGCCGAGCAGACAGGCAACGTGATGAGAGTCCCTGGCGCTACCGGATTCGACCACCAGATTACAGTCGGCGCGCAGGCCCACTCGAATAAGGTGGTGATGGACCGCGCCAGTAGCCAAAAGGCTATGCAAGGGGACACGACTCTCGCCAATATTCCGATCAGAGAGGATCAGAATGCTCTTGCCTTCCCGAACCGCCGCCTCGGCACTGGAACAGACCGCCTCGAGAGCCTGGCGCAAGCTGGCGTCGGCGGGGTCGTAGGTCGCGTCCACCGTCACAGCGGTGAAGCCCTCCTCAGACAGCCCAGTGATGTTCTTGAACTTGGACTGGGACAGCACGGGCGATGTCAGGCTGATGCGACGGGCGTGATCCGCCGACTCCTCAAAGATATTGCGCTCAGGGCCCAGATCCACTTCCAGAGACATCACGATTGACTCGCGCAGCGGGTCTATCGGCGGGTTGGTGACCTGAGCAAATTTCTGTCGGAAATAGTCGTAGAGCGAGCGCTCCTGACGCGACAACACGGCCATAGGCGTGTCATCACCCATAGATCCCACCGCCTCGTTGCCGGACTCTGCCAGCGGTCTGAGTACCTGATCCCGCTCTTCGAAGCTGACCTGAAACATCTTCTGATACACATCCAGCTCGGCGCCGGAGATCGCGGCCACAGGCTCTCCCGTGTAGCTACCCTCAATCAATCGCGCGTTTTGCCGCAGCCATTTTTTATAGGGCTGACGGGTTTTCAGTAGCTCATCGATATCCTTGGTGTGCAGTACTTTGCCTTCCTGGGTATCGACCACAAGAATCTGACCGGGCCCGACCCGACCCTTAGCAATCACCTGCTCAGGCTGATAGCCATGGGTGCCGACCTCAGAGGCCAATGTGATAAAGCCATCATCCGTCGTGACCCAGCGCGCCGGGCGAAGCCCGTTGCGATCCAGCAAGCAGCAGGCATAACGCCCGTCTGTGAGCACGATCCCCGCAGGACCGTCCCAAGGCTCCATATGCATGGCGTTGTATTGGTAGAAGGCCTTCAGGTCAGGGTCGATGCCCTCGATGTTTTGCCAGGCAGGCGGAATCAGCATGCGCAGCGCACGCGGCAATTCGACGCCGCCGGTGGTAAGGAGCTCAAGCATGTTATCGAGGCTTGAGGAATCCGAGCCCTCGGTGTTCACCAATGGCGCCAGAGCCTGCAGATCAGGCAATAGCGGCGAATCGAGTTTGGCGCCGCGCGCCCTCGACCAGCTGCGGTTACCTTCGATGGTATTGATTTCGCCGTTGTGGGCCAGCATGCGGAAGGGTTGCGCCAGCGGCCAACGCGGCAATGTGTTAGTGGAGAAGCGCTGGTGGAACACGCAAATCGCGGTCTGTAGCGAGGGGTTATTCAGGTCGGGGTAAAACCGCGCCAGATCTGCAGGCATGACCAAGCCTTTATAGGAAACCACCCGGTCCGACAGACTACAGATGTAGAAATCCGGGTCGCTTTCCAGCGCCATTTCCGCGCGTCGGCGCGCGGTGAATAGCCTGCCCACGCAGTGCTCATGATCGACGCTGCTCGCATCGACAAACACCTGTTCGATCCGCGGCAATTGATCCAGCGCGATCTCACCGCAGACGCTTTCATCGATAGGGACCTCGCGCCAGCCAAATACCGGCAGCCCCTCAGCAGTCAGTGCGGCCTCTATGGCCTCACGGGATGCCTGCTGCAACAACTCATCACGACTCAAGAAGAGCATACCGACCGCGTAGTGCTCTCCAAGATCAACGTTGAGTAGGGCTTTGGCCTCCGCACGCATGAAGGCGTCAGGCATCTGCAGCAATAGACCGCAGCCATCCCCCGTGCGGCCATCGGCGGCAATGCCGCCGCGATGGGTCATACAAGTCAGCGATTCAATCGCTGTTTGCAACAAGCGATGGCTAGCCTCGCCCTCAATATGGGCGATTAGACCAAAGCCACAGTTGTCCCGGAATTCTTCGGGACGGTAGAGTCCGCGAGAGGGTGCCGACTGTTTACCGGCATCGCCCGCTGCTACAGCATGATTCATAAACCGTTTCGCTTCTGAACCGGCGCAATATACCGGCGAAACCGCTCCTTACGGAGCAAGAACAAAAGGGGGCGTAGTGTACACGCCCGAAAAGGGGCGCTCAATTAGCGCAAACTTCGCCGATCAGGCGTCGATCACGCGTGCAATGTCGTCATCCGTAACGTTTTCAGCCACCACTGCCTCACCCAACTGAGAGAGGACAATATAGCGAACTTTCCCGCCACTCACCTTTTTGTCACTGCCCATGGCATCCAACATCGCCTGAGCTGTCACATCCGCCGGGGGAGAGACGGGCAAACCTACCGAGTGGTTGAACGCCGTTAGCTGGTCAACCACTTGTGGATCAAGCGTGCCGCGAAGCACTGACAGCCGGCTGGCAAGAACCATACCTGCGGCCACAGCCTCACCGTGGAGCCAGTCACCATAGCCCTGAATCCGCTCGATGGCGTGACCGAAAGTGTGTCCAAAATTCAGATGCGCCCGCACGCCACCCTCGCGCTCATCGGCTGCCACGACCGCAGCCTTGATCGCGCAGCTACGCTCTATTGCAACCGCCAGCGCCGCCGCATCCCGGCTCTTCAGTGCCTCGGCGTTATCTATGAGCCAGACAAAAAATGCGGCATCGCGGATGAGACCATACTTGATAATCTCGGCCAGCCCTGCCGCATATTCTCTGGCGGGCAAGGTGGTGAGCGTGTCGAGGTCGATCACCACTTGCTGCGGCTGATGAAAGGCGCCGATGAGATTTTTACCCATCGCATGATTCACGCCCGTCTTACCGCCCACAGAAGAATCCACCTGAGCCAATAGCGTAGTCGGCACCTGCACGAAATCCGCGCCGCGCAAAAAGCAGGCAGCAGCAAAGCCCGTCATGTCACCCACCACACCGCCGCCGAGGGCTACAAACAGGCTGCCTCGTTCATGCCTGTCTGCCAGTGCCGCATCGAGTATCTGCTGAATAGACGTCATATCTTTATGGGACTCGCCCGCCGGCAACACCACCTCGGTCAGTGGGGCTACGTCGGTGAGCGCCGCTTTGACGGCCCCGCCATA
>CBFHSJ010000158.1:0-3571 GCA_965658485.1 Luminiphilus sp. | reverse complement strand
ATCGTGACACCCCAGTACCCACTGGCCTGCCCCGCCGTGACACCACGCTCGTATTCCAGTGTTTTCATAGCGACCATCCAACCGCCGCCCTCTTCGCCCATCAGGCAACTCGCCGGTATCTTGGCGTCGGTAAAGAATGTCTGATTAAAGCCATACTCACCCGTCACTTTGCGGATGGGATGCGCCTCGACCCCATCGATCTTCATGGGCGAGAGAAAGAAAGACAGACCGTCGTATTTGCGCTCGGTATTGGGGTTGGTGCGCGCCAACAGAATCATATGGTCGGCGTAGTTCCCCAAGGTCGTCCAAATTTTGGAACCGTTGACGAGATAGTCGTCACCGTCGCGCACTGCTCGAGTCTGCACCGCACCCAGATCTGAGCCATGATCGGGCTCAGAAAAACCCTGGCACCAGATCTCTTCGCCCGAGAGGATATTTTTGATGTACTTCGCTTTCTCTTGGTCAGTGCCCATATCGAGCAGCAGCGGCCCAACCCAGTTAAGGCCAATCGTGTTAAAAATGATCGGCGCGTTGTGCTTCGCCAGTTCCTTGTCGACGATGTGTTGATAAGCGGAATCAGCACCCTGGCCTCCGTACTCACTGGGCCAGTGCATGCCCAGATAGCCCGCGCTCCAGAGTGTGTGCTGCCACTCGCGCAGAAAATCGAGCTGCTGTTCGGTGCCCACTTCCAGAAAAGTCAGTGGCAAGAGAAAACCGGGGTCCGACGGCACATTTTCCGACATCCACGCGGATACTTCCTCGCGAAACGCGGATAACGTCGCTTTGTTATCTCTCATGATGATGCTCCTGCCATCCCAAATTTTGTTGTTGATCGTCGCTGGCGCAGTGTGGCACAGGGCATGCAAAATTGTCAGCAGGAGCGGCGCCTGAGTCGGGCGCCGGTCGGCCCTGTCAGCGCATGAGCGCCCGCCGGTAAACGTGCCTGATTGCGTCGAGCGACGGCCTGTTCGCTAGAGTCCGTACTGCCGGGTAGCGAGATCCCGCATGATTTCTTCGGAACCGCCGCCAATAGCATTGACGCGCACCTCGCGGTAAATCCGTTCAACCCGATTACCCCTCATATAACCGAGGCCGCCTAGAATCTGCATGGCTTCACGGGCGCAAAACTCCATCACCTCGCTCGCTTGAACTTTTAACAAGGCGATATCGCCCGGGTTGGGCGTACCCGCTTCAATCGACTCATAACAAGAGCGGATATAGGCCTGGGTGGCGTTAAGCTGTTGCTTCATTTGCGCAATTTTGTGGCGAATCACTTGATGATCAGCCAGACGCTTGCCAAAGGTTTTACGCTCCGTCGCCCAAGTAACCGCTTCCTCAAGGCAGACTCTCGCATAGGCCTCCATGGCGGCGGCCATGCCCATCCGTTCACTGTTGAAGTTCGTCATGATGACCTTGAAGCCTTCGTTCTCTGTACCGATGAGGTTGTCGACCGGCACACGGACTTCGTCAAAGTAGAGGGTGGCGGTATCTGATGCCCACCAACCCATCTTGCGATCCAGCGGTGTCCGCGAGAAACCTTCAGCATCAGTTGGAATCAACAGCATGGAGACACCGCCCGCGCCCGATCCGCCAGTTCTGACTGCGGTCGACACCCAGTTGGCGCGCATACCCCCGGTAATATACGTCTTGCTGCCGCTGACAACGTAGTGATCGCCATCGCGGACTGCGGTGGTTGCGAGGTTAGCCACGTCTGAGCCCCCGCCGGGTTCGGTAATCCCCAGCGAGATCCACTTCTCGCCTTTCAACACCTGCGGCGCAACCTCCGCCTGCATCCACTCCGGCCCCCAGTTAAGGACTGGCGGGAGGCCGATACCGTGGACCATGAGAGAGGCGCTGATACCGCCCGCACCGACCCGGGAGAGCTCCTCATTCACAATCCAGGAGTGCCAGCTGTCTGCAGGCGTGCCGCCGAACTGCTCGGGATAGCCCAATCCAAGAAGACCGACTTCAGCCGCTTTTGGCCACAGCTCGGTGGGGATCGCACCCGCCTCGTCCCAGTCATCCGCATAGGGCCTGACTTCGGTATCAATAAACCTGCGTAGCGCCTCGCGCCATGCGTGATGTTCCTCGGTGAAATGCGGGTTGGGCAACCGAGCACTGTCAAAATCGAGACTCATGGTCAGGTCCTGTTATTGCCTTGTGAGTGCGCCGCGATCGGGTCCGGCGAGCCCTCGTTTTACGCACTGATCAGAGACGAGTCAATTCGCGTATAAGGTACAATCGCGGCCCGAGTGATCTTGCGCTGGGGCGCGCAAATCAAGCCAACAGCGCTCAGGAACCCACTATGAAATACCTCGGCCAGTCCGATTATCAGCATGCGACCGTGCCGCGCATTGGCGTCCTGCTGACGAATCTCGGTACGCCTGAGGCTCCGACCGCCAAGGCGCTGAAGCCCTATTTGAAGCAGTTTTTGTGGGATCCTCGTGTTGTAGAAGTGCCGCGACCCATTTGGTGGCTGATTCTGAACGGCATCATTCTCAATACGCGCCCCAAACGCTCGGCCGAAGCCTATTCTGCGGTCTGGAATGAGCGTGGCTCACCCCTACTCGCGCATCTGGAGGATCAGGTAGCCGGCGTAGCGGAGCAACTCAAAAGCCAACATGGCGATCGTTTTGTGGTCCGGGGCGCCATGCGTTACGGCTCACCCGCAATCGCCGATGTGCTGACCGAGATGTTTGAAGCGGGGGTGCAAAAACTGGTGGTACTGCCGCTCTACCCGCAGTACGGGGGGCCGACCACTGGCTCGACATTTGATGAGGTGAGTAGCGACTTAACGCGGCGACGTTGGCTGCCCGCCTTGCGCTTTATCAGCTCGTATCATGACGACTCGCGCTACATTGCCGCCGTCGCAGACAGCATCCGCGCCCACTGGGCAACCCATGGACGCACAGACAAGCTGGTGCTTTCTTACCACGGTATGCCCAAGCGATATCTGGTCGAGGGCGACCCTTACCACTGCCAGTGCCATAAAACCTCTCGACTGATTGGCGAGAATTTAGGGTTGTCAGAAGACGAGATGATGACCACGTTTCAATCGCGGTTCGGGCGCGAGGAATGGCTACAACCCTACACCGACGAAACCCTGGAGGCGCTCCCAAGCCAGGGGGTGACAGCGGTGCAAGTAGTGTGCCCGGGCTTCTCTGCCGACTGTTTGGAAACGATTGAGGAAATCGGCATGGAGAACCGGGACATTTTTCTCGAAGCCGGCGGTACGCGTTATGAATACGTTCCCTGCCTCAATGCCCAGGACGGTCATCTGGCTGCCCTAACGGATGTCATCAACGATGAACTGAATGGCTGGCTCGATACCGAATCAGACCCCCAGCGCACCGAGCAATTAGCCAAAAACCTGGGCGCAGAGCGCTAGAGAACTCTCAGTGCGCGGGCTCGAGCCAGCCCAGTGCAAACGCAATGCCTACGCCTAGCAAGAAGAGCAGTGTGAGCCGCAGCCGGTCATGACTGTGAAACTGCACCTCCGGCAATAAGTCACCCAGCGCGATACAGATAAAGGCACCGGCGGCAAACGCAAGACTGGCAGGCAGCAGGCCGT
>CBFHSJ010000157.1:0-3605 GCA_965658485.1 Luminiphilus sp. | reverse complement strand
CCGGTTAATTTCGCTGTACCCACCGGCAACTTTGGTGACATTTACGCGGGGTACCTGGCGCACCGCATGGGTCTGCCTATCAATAATTTGGTGATCGCCACCAATCGCAATGACGTGCTGCATCGCATGCTGACCTCGGGCACCTATGCCCGGCAACCGATTGAGGCCTCTCTATCCCCCAGCATGGACATATCGATCTCGTCCAACTTTGAGCGGCTGTTGTTTGATCTTTATGACGGTGATGCCGCCCAAATCGCCCAGCTGATGGCTGATTTTTCTGAGGGCGAGATTAGTCTCACGGATTCCGCACTCGCGCGAGCCCAAAAGCTCTTTACCAGCGCCAAAGTCTCCGACGAGGAAACCTGTGAGGAGATCCGGTTAGCATGGGAGAAAACGGGGCAGCTTTTGGACCCCCATACTGCAATTGGTACCCGAGCGGCGCGGCTGTGTGCACGCGATGGCGAGGGTCCAATGGTGACCCTATCCACTGCCCACCCTGCAAAATTCCCGGCAGCCGTGGCGCGGGCAAAGACAGGTCAAACCCCCGCGCTACCAGATCATCTGGCGGATCTTTTTGATCGCGAGGAGCGGTTTGATACTTTGGACAACGATATCGCGGCGGTG
Organism: Luminiphilus sp.; assembly: GCA_965658485.1. Taxonomy (GTDB): domain Bacteria; phylum Pseudomonadota; class Gammaproteobacteria; order Pseudomonadales; family Halieaceae; genus Luminiphilus. The sequence continues at coordinate 2,981 of CBFHSJ010000157.1, read as the reverse complement.
CATGCCTTTATGGCGGCGCAGTGTCGGAGCTGAGCCCACCTAACGTCAGTCGGCGTCACGCTGACATTTCCTCCGCCCTCCAAAACGCGGCGCTACCCGAAGTATTGAAGCGGGTGTATGCGGGTCGAGGTATCACAGATCCCGGTGAGCTTTCACTCGGCCTCGATCAGTTGATACCGCCGACCAGTCTCAAGGGCGTGGCTGACGCCGCCGAGTTATTGGCTGATGCCATAGAGGGTGAGGCCCGAGTACTCATTGTCGGAGATTTTGATGCGGATGGTGCCACCAGCTGCGCTATGGCGGTTTCGGTGCTACAGCAGATGGGGCTTCGCGAGGTGGCGTATTTGGTCCCCAATCGCTTCGAGTTTGGCTACGGGCTGACGCCCGAGATTGTCGAGATGGCAGCCGCGCAAATGCCCGATCTCATCGTCACGGTCGATAATGGTATTTCCAGCGTCGAGGGCGTGTCAGCGGCTCAGGCCAAGGGTATCAGCGTCCTGATTACGGACCACCATCTGCCCGGGGATTCACTGCCTACGGCGGACGTCATCGTAAACCCCAATCAGCCGGACTGTCGGTTCCCCAGCAAATCGCTTGCCGGTGTGGGGGTCATGTTTTATGTGCTGAGCGCTGTGCGCGCGACGCTTCGCGACAGAGGTTGGTTCAGCGCCGAGGGCATCGAAGAGCCGAATCTAGGTGACGCACTCGATCTGGTCGCACTCGGCACTGTTGCTGACGTGGTGCCGCTCGATCGCAACAATCGCATTCTGGTGGCCGCAGGTTTGGCACGAATACGCGGCGGTCGTGCTCGGCCTGGCATAGAGGCACTATTTGAAGTGGCAGGGCGTGACCATCGGCAGGCGAGTGCGGGTGACCTCGGCTTTATTGTTGGCCCGCGGCTAAATGCGGCGGGTCGTCTCGACGATATGTCGATCGGTATCGAATGTTTGTTGGCAGAGTCCTCTGCATCAGCGCGAGGCTTTGCCGAAAAACTGCATCAACTCAATAGAGAGCGACGGGATATCGAGCAGTCCATGCAGCAGGATGCACTGGCGCAGCTGGAGTCCATCGATTTGGAGAGTGATGCCTCGCTGTTTGCCATGACGCTCTATGACCCCGGTTGGCACCAGGGCGTGATCGGTATTTTGGCGTCACGGATTCGTGAGCGTGTGCACCGTCCGACGTTGGTGTTTGCTGACGCAGAGGAGGGCATGCTGAAGGGTTCAGGGCGATCGATAGCCGGTCTCCATTTGCGAGACGTGCTCGATCAGGTGGCGACCCAACATCCCGGATTGCTGACAAAATTCGGCGGCCATGCGATGGCGGCCGGCCTGAGCTTGGCGAGGGATGACCTGAATCGCTTTAAGCAGGCACTCAACGACGCGGTGGCTGAAGCACTAGGTCATATTCCGCCCGAGCGAACCGAAGAAAGTGACGGCGCGCTCACGCCCAGCGACTTCGGACTCCCGCTAGCAGAGCAATTGGCGAGTGGTGGACCCTGGGGTCAGCACTTTCCAGAGCCACTGTTTGACGGACAATTCTCTGTGCGAAGTCATCGCATCGTCGGTGAGAAACACCTCAAGCTCACACTCGATGCCGAGGGCACAGAAATCGAGGGTATCGCCTTCAATGTTGACGTGCCGCAATGGCTGGCGGCGCCCCTAGGCATGTTCCATGCGCTCTATCGCCTGGATGTGAATGAGTATCGTGGTGAACGCCGTGCACAGGTGATTATTCAGTGTTTCTGGCCATGTTAGCGATCCCGCAGCCCGAACGGATATGGCAGTCATGCACGCAACCCGATAAACTCACGCCCCTTATTTGAACGGTTCCCCGGTGGGGACTGACAAACTTGGAAAGCCCGTGGAAATAGCGCCTCTTATCAATCAAATCAAAGATATTCGTGCACGCACTGACGTGCTCAGGGGGTATCTTTGACTACGCTGTTAAACAGGATCGACTGAAAGAGGTCGAGCTCGAACTGGCCGAGCCCACTGTCTGGGATGATCCCGATAAAGCCCAAGCGTTGGGTCGAGAGAGGGCCTCGCTGGAGGCCGTTGTTGCGACTATCGAAGTGTTGGATGCTGGTTGTGACGATGCCAGTGACTTGCTGGATCTCGCTGTCGAGGAAGACGACGAAGAGACCACGCAATCCGTAGAACAGGATCTAGCTGGGCTTGAGGCTGAGCTTGAGAAGCTCGAATTCCGTCGCATGTTCTCTGGTGAGACCGACCCCAACAACGCGTACCTCGATATTCAGGCAGGCTCAGGAGGCACCGAGGCTCAGGACTGGGCTGAGATGCTGCTACGTATGTACCTGCGTTGGGGCGAGGACAAGGGATTCAAAACGACGCTGGTCGAAGCCTCCGCAGGCGAAGTGGCGGGCCTCAAAAGCGCGACCATTCAGTTTGAAGGCGAGTATGCCTTTGGTTGGTTGCGGACCGAGACGGGCGTACACCGATTGGTACGCAAGTCACCCTTTGACAGCGGCGGACGGCGGCATACCTCCTTTGCCTCCGTTTTTGTGTCGCCAGAAATTGACGACAATATCGAAATCGAGATCAATCCGGCGGATCTGCGTGTCGACACCTATCGGTCTTCGGGAGCGGGCGGACAGCACGTCAATACGACTGACTCCGCAGTCCGTATTACCCACGAGCCCTCGGGACTCGTTAGCAGTTGCCAAACGGAGCGCTCGCAGCATCAAAATCGCGATAACGCGATGAAGCAGCTCCGTGCGAAACTTTATGAGATGGAGATGCTCAAGCGAAACGCCGAGAAGCAGGCGATGGAAGACAGCAAGGCGGACATCGGCTGGGGAAGTCAGATAAGGTCTTATGTGCTGGATGACTCCCGAATCAAGGATCTCCGAACCGGGGTCGAAACGCGCAATACACAGTCAGTACTTGATGGTGCACTGGACCCCTTTATTCAGGCGTCCCTGAAGCAGGGCCTGTAAGGCAAGATAAAAGGAAGACAAA
>CBFHSJ010000156.1:0-3621 GCA_965658485.1 Luminiphilus sp. | reverse complement strand
GCCAAATCAGCAGGCGCACTGCTGTGCTCGGCAATAAAAGCATCTATGTCACTCTCCGCGACGCTGGCGTCTGCGATCACGCCTAGAAGGGCGCCCACGGGATGCGCATCGCCCGCGGGCACCAGCACACGACGGAGGACGCCGTCTACCGGGGAGTCCCATACGTTGACGATTTTGTCGGATTCCATTTCGAAGACTTCATCGCCTTTAGCAATGGCATCGCCCTCTGATTTGTTCCAGGAGGTGATGGTGCCTTCGACCATTTCAATGCCCCATTTGGGCACCGCGATGGGATAAATATCGCTCACTACTCCGCTCCTGGTATCGCGCTGCTTAAGCTAGCGTAGCTTTGATCGCCGCGGTAATTTTGTCCGCGTCTGGCAGATAAGCCGCCTCCAATTCAGGCGAGAACGGCGTTGGGCTGTGGGGCGCGGAGACCTGCTTGATTGGCGCCTTCAGACTGCTGAAAGCCTTATCTGCCGCCAAGCCAGCAATGTCTGCGGTCAGACCGCAACGGGGCGGCGCCTCGTCCACAACCACCAGTCTGCCGGTGGCCTCAACCGATTCGAGAATCGCGTTCTCGTCTAGTGGCGAGGTTGTTCGCGGATCAATCAGGTCGCAGCTGATGCCCTCCTCAGCCAGTACATCGATGACAGCCGCCGCTTTGGGGACCATTTGCCCGAAGGCAACGACGGTAACGTCATCACCTTCACGGACAAAATTGGCTTCGCCGAATGGGATCGTGTACATCTCGTCGGGAACGTCAGCGGTCTCTTGGTAGAGAATCTTGGGTTCGAAGAACAGCACCGGGTCATCGTCTTGTATGGCCGACAACATCAGTCCTTTAGCGTCATAGGCATTTGAAGGCACGACGACTTTTAGGCCGGGAAAAGAGGTCATCACCTGATACATCGCCTGACTGTGCTGGCCGGCGGCGCTGAAGCCACCACCGGATGCGAAGCGGATGACGGCAGGGCAGCGGCTCTTGCCGCCAAACATGTAACGGAACTTTGCCATCTGATTCACGATCTGGTCCATACAGACGCCAATGAAATCGGCGAACATAATTTCGGCCACGGGCCGCATTCCGACCAGTGCGGCTCCGGCGGCGGCGCCCACGATGGCGGACTCCGAGATAGGCGTATCGATACAACGGTCGGGCCAGCGGTGGTAAATCCCCTCGGTCACGCCAAAGACGCCACCGACCGCGCCCACGTCTCCCGCACTGCCGCTGCAGCCGGCGACGTCTTCGCCAATGACAAAGACTGACTCGTCCTGCTCCATCGCCTGGTGCAGAGCCTCGTTGATCGCATCGCGCATGGTTTTCTCAGGCATGGTCTTCTCTCCCTTAGGCCGAGGCGGTGTATGAGATGTATACGTCTTCCGTGACCTGCTCCGCCGTGGGTCGCGCGGCGGCCTTGGCGTCTTTTACAGACTGCTCGATCTCTGCCATGACCTCGGTGTCGATAGCGTCGAGTTCGGCGTCGCTGAGCTCACCGCTCTCCGCCATTTTTGCGCGGAAGATTTTGAGCGGGCAATGATTCTCCCGCAGATCCTCCAGTTCGCCCTCAGCCCGATAGGCCTGTGGATCTCCTACAAAGTGCCCATGGTAACGACCCTGTTCTGCAAACACGCCGGCGGGGCCGTTGCCTTCACGTGCGTGGGCAATCGCTTTGCCCGCTGCCTCGTAGACGGCAAAAAAGTCTGCGCCATCGGCCACGAAGACCGGGAAGCCAAAGGCTTCGGTGCGGGCCTTGAGGTCGTCGCAGCCCACCGCGTAGTTGATGGAGGTATGTTCGGAGTAGTAGTTGTTCTCGATCACAAAAACAGCGGGCGCCTTCAACACAACAGCCATATTCATCGCTTCAAAGCAGGTGCCCTGATTGACCGAGCCATCGCCAGAGAACGACACGGCGACTTTGCCGTTTTTTCGGATCTTCGCGGCCAGTGCTGAACCCACTGAAATGGGTGGGCCCCCTGCCACGATGCCGTTTGCACCCAAAATGCCTTTATCAATATCTGCGACATGCATGGAGCCGCCTTTGCCCTTGCAGAGGCCCTCAGAAGAGCCGAATAGCTCCTTCATCATGCCCGAGACTTCCGCGCCCTTGGCGATGCAGTGTCCGTGGCCGCGATGAGTCGAGATGATGGTGTCGCTCTCGTCGAGGTGGGCGCAGACACCGACAGCGTTGGCTTCCTGACCCGTGTAGAGGTGCGTAAACCCTGGAATCTGGCCGTTCATGATTTCTGCGTTGACCCGTTCTTCGAATTCGCGAATTGTCTTCATCGTGCGATACGCGTGCAGGAGGATTTCCTTTGGAATGGACACGTTGGGTCTCCTTGGATGTTTTGATTTTGATGGCTTTCCCAGTTGTGGAGACATTGCAACAGATTACATCCCGGATGCAATGTGCAGGGCGACGTCTGTCGCCCCAAGCGCTCAGGCAAGGTAACTCTGACCTCAAAAACAGTCAACAGTGCTTTTTTTCTGGTTTGTATGCAGGTGGTTAGAGGTCGTGTTGGCGAGGTGCGTCGGCGGTCACAGGGAGGCGGTGCGAGACAGAGGCTGCGCGGCAAGGCGCCTTATGTAGGATTCGGTCTAACATACTCTGAAGCCGCGAGGCCGTCGATGTAGCAGCGCCTAGATGTAGCAGCACTAATAAAGCCGTCCCAATATCACCCTTCTAACTCGGGGCGCACCGGACCTGCGCAACCGGTGCTCATCGTTAGCGCTCAGATCAACAGATAGCGACGCAATCGCATCATACTGAGATACTCATGGTGCCCGCATCGCGGGAAAGTCTGCTCTAGACCCGGCATCTGTCTACTCGCTGACATCATCATTGCCGATCCGAAGGCGTCCGCGGGTCATAGAGCACTTGGGCAAAGGCCTCCATGTGAGTGGACATTTTTAAATCCACTAAAAGGGCCCGCGATGTTGCGCCCACATCCTGTCGCTGATGCCGGCACGAATGATCTCTGCATAGATGCCTGCACTGTCGCGCGGAGCGCGCGCAAAGTCGTTTTCATAGTCGACAGAGAATAAACCGAATCGTGGCCCGAAGCCCTCCGCCCATTCGAAATTATCCAAATGTGACCAGTGGAAGTATCCATCGATGTCGACGTCGAGAACGTTCATGGCATACCAGACTTCGCGCAAGTGAGTGACTATAAAGGTCTGGCGCAGTGAGTCGGGTTGAGCCGAGTCGGCAATGCCGTTCTCCAGTATTTGGATCGGCTTGCCGTAGCGTGTCCAAGCTTCATTCAGCACGTCACTAAATCCAATAGGGTAAAGGGCCCATCCAAGGTCGCTAGTCAGCTCATCTGGGTCATTCGGGTCGCGCGTGTGTGTAACCGGACCTGCTGCCATGGCATCGATATCCATTTGCACATAAAAGCGGCCGTAATAATTGATGCCGACATAGTCCTGAGTGCCTGCAAGACCCTCGATGTCAGCGGTGAAATCTGTGTTGGTCATGGCGTAGCGGCCACTCTCAATGGCGTCGAAGACATCCCAAATGAAGGCCTGCTGCACAAACTCTGCAGTCAGTCGGTCGATTGGGTGCCAATTGCGCCAGGGCTCGAAGGCGCGGGTGTGTTGCGTGAGGCCAACAGCAATCG
>CBFHSJ010000155.1:0-3625 GCA_965658485.1 Luminiphilus sp. | reverse complement strand
TTATCCCCGTCTCTGCGCATACCGGGCAGGGAATCGATGAGCTCCTGGATGCATTATTAGTGCAGTCAGAGGTGCTTGAACTGGTTGCGCCGGCAGATGTGCCTGCTTCAGGCATCGTGATCGAATCTCGACTGGATAAAGGCCGGGGTACCGTTGCGTCGTTGCTGATTCAACAGGGGACTTTGAGGCAGGGCGATATTGTTCTGGCGGGACTGCAATACGGTCGTGTTCGAGCCATGCTCGATGAGAACGGGCAGCCGATTCAAGAAGCAGGCCCCAGTATCCCGGTCGAAGTATTGGGGCTGGACAGTACGCCTGACGCCGGAGACCCTGTTGTAGCGGTCGAAAACGAGAAGAAAGCGCGCGAAGTCGCCGATTTCCGACAGGAAAAGATGCGGTCTTCCAAGCTTGCGCGTCAGCAAGCTGCCAAGCTCGACAACATGTTCGAGACCATGACGGCCGGATCTGTCGAGACGCTCAACCTCATTATCAAAGCGGACGTGCGCGGCTCCTTCGAGGCGTTACAGGGCGCATTGACCGACCTCGGCAACGAGGAAGTGAAGGTCAACATCGTCTCTGGCGGAGTGGGTGGTATCTCTGAAACTGATATCAGCCTTGCGATGACCAGCTCAGCCATCATTATTGGTTTCAATGCCCGTGCCGACAGTAAGGCCCGCGCGGCGGCAGAAAATGAGGGTATCGAGATTCGCTACTACAACGTGATCTACGATCTTATCGATGATGTCCGCGCGGCGCTCTCGGGGATGTTGTCTCCCGAAATGCGAGAGGAAATTGTCGGCATCGCCGAGGTGCGCGATGTCTTCCGTTCACCCAAGTTTGGCTTGATCGCCGGCTGTATGGTGATCGAGGGTACCGTTTACCGGTCCAAGCCCATCCGAGTTTTGCGTGACAATCTGGTGATCTACGAGGGCGAGTTGGAGTCGCTTCGTCGCTTCAAAGATGACGCCAATGAGGTTCGCAACGGGACTGAGTGCGGTATCGGTGTGAAGAATTACACCGATGTGAAAGTCGGTGACTTGATTGAGGTGTTCGACGTGAATGAAATCGCTCGCAGTCTTTAAAGCACACCGTCATGGGCAAGGAGTTTGAGAGAACTCAGCGCGTCAGTCATTTTCTGCATGAAGAGCTGGCGCGGCTGTTGCAAAGCACGGTGCGAGACCCTCGCGTTCAGGAAGTGAATCTTACTGGCGTAGAGGTAAGCCGCGATCTGTCTTATGCCAAAGTGTTCTTCACATTGATGAATGAGGCGTCACCCGAAGAGCGCACAGAGGTGACAGCCGTGCTATCAAAAGTATCTGGGTTCCTCCGATCCCAGTTGGCTAAAGCCTCTGCCATGCGCACCGTACCCAGACTCAGCTTCCGATTCGATGAGAGCGTGGGGCGAGGACGCGACATGGAGAGCCTGCTGAGAGAAGTGCGCCAGGCAGACGAGCAACTGCACACAGGTGGTCCCGAGGACGCCTCCGAAACGGCAGACTAACGTTGGGGCGTCGGAGGAAGGGGCGACAGGTAGACGGTGTGCTGGTGCTCGACAAGCCATCCGGCATGTCATCGAATGCAGCGCTCCAGCAAGCCAAGCGCCTTTTTAGTGCCGCCAAGGCTGGCCATACAGGCAGTCTTGATCCGCTGGCAACAGGGGTGCTGCCGCTGTGTTTCGGTGAGGCCACCAAGTTCTCGCAGTTTTTGCTCGATGCGGACAAGGGTTACGAGAGCACCTTTGTCCTGGGTGTGGGCACCGAAACCGCCGACGCCGATGGCGCGGTGATTGCCAAGGCGTCTGCCTCCCAACTCACAGAAGTCGAACTGACTCAGGCGATGAAAACGCTGACTGGCGCTATTGAACAGGTGCCACCCATGTATTCCGCACTGAAGGTTGATGGCCAGCCACTCTACAAGCGTGCTCGCGCGGGTGAGCAGGTTGAGCGTGCGGCCAGGCCGGTTCATATCTATCGTTTTGAACTGCTGTCCTTTGAGCCCGGTGAGCAGGTGCGTGTCACGGTGCGCGTTCAGTGCAGCAAAGGCACTTATATTCGCGCGCTGGCTGAAGATCTTGGCGCCGCGCTGGATTTACCGGCGCACGTCGCGGTGCTGCGCCGATGCCAGTCTGGGCCTTTTGTCCTCGATGATTGTGTCACCCCCGAGCAGTTGACTGCGGTAAGTGAGGCTGGGGGCGATTCAGATCTTGATGCATGGTTAAAGCCGATTGAGTCCTGCATACAGCATTTACCTCGCCTATCACTGTCTGAGGCCGCAACTTTTTACATTCGGCAGGGCCAACCTGTACTAGTGCCAAACGGGCCCCAGAGTGGTATGGTGCGCATCGCTGACGCGGGGGGTCTTTTTCTTGGCGTGGGCGATATGCGAGATGATGGGAAGCTAGCTCCAAAGAGACTTCTCGCCCAATAGACAAGCGGCAAGTGCCGTTCCACGAACCTGTCTGTAAACCTGCACGGATAGGCTCGATTCATCAAGCAGGTTGGAGAAAGAACCATGGCGTTGGAAGCAGCCGTCAAGGCACAAATTGTTAAGGATTATCAGCAGTCTGAGGGCGATACCGGATCTCCGGAAGTGCAGGTCGCTCTGCTCACAGCAAACATTGAGCAACTGCAGTCTCACTTTAAGGATCATGCTCAGGATCACCACTCACGACGTGGTTTGATTCGCATGGTGAACCAACGTCGAAAATTACTCGACTACCTCAAGCAAAAAGACACCGCCCGCTATGCGGAATTGATCAAGCGGTTGGGTCTGCGCCGCTGAGGACCAGTCAGGGCCGGCCCAGAGCCGGCCTCGTCATATTTGGAGAAAATACGTGAATGTAGTGAAGAAAACCTTCCAGTACGGTGACCACGAGGTCACGCTGGAAACGGGCCGTATTGCGCGACAGGCGTCAGGCTCGGTCATGGTAACTATGGGCAGCACCAGCGTGCTGTGTACCGTCGTTGCCGAACAAAAAGCCAAAGCAGGACAGCCGTTTTTTCCGCTGTCCGTGCATTACATAGAGAAAACCTACTCAGTCGGTAAGATCCCGGGCGGCTTTTTCAAGCGTGAAGCCCGACCTAACGAAAAAGAAACGCTCACCTCGCGACTGATTGATCGCCCCATTCGTCCTTTGTTCGAAGATGGCTTCATGAATGAGGTTCAAGTTGTGTGTACGGTTATGTCGGCCGATAAAGAGACCGACCCTGATATCCCCGCCATGATTGGCACCTCTGCAGCGCTGGCGCTTTCCGGCTGCCCGTTCAATGGCCCTATCGGCGGAGCTCGGGTTGGCTTCACCGAAGCCAGTGGCTACATTCTAAATCCGAACTACACGGCTTTGGCAGACAGCCAGCTAGACATGGTTGTCGCCGGCACCAAAGATGCAGTGCTGATGGTGGAGTCAGAAGCCAAAGAGTTGACTGAAGATCAGATGCTGGGCGCAGTGTTGTTCGCACACCAGGAAATGCAAACGGTTATTAACGCCATTAACGAGCTTGTCGGCGAGGCAGGTAAGCCCCGTTGGGACTGGCAGGCACCCCAAGCCGATGCTGAATTGGTTGCAGCGGTTGAGGCGGCTGCATCCGCTCCGCTGGGCGAGGCTTACCGCATTACCGAGAAAACA
>CBFHSJ010000154.1:0-3678 GCA_965658485.1 Luminiphilus sp. | reverse complement strand
CTTGCAGGTGTCTTGCGATCGCCACAAGGTCAGCAATTGACAGTGTTTCAGCTCTTGCGCCGGGGTCTATTGTGAGGGTTTCGAAATCGCTGTCTTCCATCGTGCCTTTGAAGTTATTGCGCAGCGTCTTACGGCGCTGCGAGAAAGCCTGCGTGACGACGCGCGCAAGTGATCCTGGATCTACGTTCGGGTATGGCGGCGCGGGGTAGGGCGTAAGCCGCACCACAGCTGAGCGCACTTTGGGTGGTGGGTAAAACGCCTCAGGAGGCACCTCAAAAAGCTGCTCTACCTCGCACCGGAACTGCGTCATCACACCCAAGCGTCCCCAATCTTTGTTTCCGGGTGAAGCCGCCAATCGCTCTACGACCTCCAGTTGGAGCATAAAGTGCATGTCAGTAATGATCTGTGCTTGCTCCAGCAACTTGAAAATCAGCGGCGTTGAGATGTTATAGGGCAGGTTTCCCACCACCCGGAGGCGGGTGTCAGCGGGTGCCAATGATGCAAAGTCAAAATCGAGCGCGTCGGCGCTGTGCAGCGTAAACCCCGGGTAGGTGCTGAAGGCGGCCAGGAGGCGGGTGCGCAGATCGCGATCGAGCTCTATGGCGTCAAGCCTGCACTCGCTGCTAATAAGTGCCTGGGTGAGCGCACCTTCTCCAGGGCCGATTTCAACGATATGGTCGGAATTGATAGGCGCGATAGCGCGCGCTATCGCTTCGATGATCGACTCATCGCGCAGAAAGTTCTGGCCGAAGCGCTTGCGGGGGTGATGTCTCATGACGGTCGTGGGTGATCAGCAGTGCCGTGATAATATCGGAGTATAGAAGCGAAAGACCTCAATGCAGGCTTTGTATTCTAGCCCCTGAGCGCACAAGGCGAGATTAATCGTGACCTTTAGCCAAACAGTGACCCTCGTCGATACGCTGGCGCGCTTTCATCTGAAGGGAGAATCCCGGCAGTATTTTCTTGGCTACCTGTGGTGGGTGCTGGAGCCGCTCCTTTACGTAGGGGTCTTCTACCTCGTTTTTGAGATTCTGCTGGATAGTCGCCAGCCGAATTTTCTTTACTTTTTAATGGTGGGCAAGCTCACTTTTATTTGGTTTTCGAAGAGCGTGAATCAGGCGTCGAGTAGTCTTGAGGCAAACAAAGGGCTGATGGCGCAAACTCATTTGCGGAAGGAGCTGTTCCCCCTCGCAGTCATTCATCAGGGCTTCTACCGACAGTTCGTCGTGTTCATCTTTTTGATCGGTTTTCTCGTCATGGGTGGCTATGCTCCGTCGGCAGTGTGGTTGTGGTTGATCCCAGTTGCGCTACTCCAAGCCATGTTAATTACTGCTTGTGGTCTGCTTGGGGCACTGCTAGTCAGTTTTAAACGGGATTTTCGCCTGCTGATTCAGCTGGGTATGGTCTTTTTGCTCTTCATGTCGGGCATCTTCTGGGATCTCAATGTCATCGCGGACACGCGCCTCAGAGACGGCTTGCTGGTGCTGAATCCCCTCGCCAACCTGATCGATTGCTACCGGCAGGTCTTGATGTTTGGCGCGGCGCCCAAAGTTATGCGACTGGCATGGGCGTTCGGCGAGTCCTTGTTACTACTGATCATTGTGTGTGCTGCGTATCGCCGCCTACAGTTCTGGATCGCGCGGCAGGTCATTACCCGATGACCGCGCTACTCACCTTGACTGACGTGTCGATGCACTTCGACCGTGAGGCTGACGCGAGCTATGCGGTCTTTGGAGGCATCAACTTGACGGTTGGTGCCGGCGAGTGCATTGCACTGGTTGGCCGCAATGGGTCCGGTAAATCCACCCTGTTACGGGTGATGGCGAAGATCTTCGCACCAACATCCGGCAAGGTCAGTTGGGCGCCAGGTGTCGCGGTATCGCTATTGACGTTGGGCCTTGGGTTCAGACCGGACTTGTCCGGTCGGGATAACGCCTTTCTGTCTTGCTTGCTGATGGGCCTCTCTCGTAAAGAGGCGAAAGGAGCGCTGGGAGACATCGAGACGTTCTGCGAGTTGGGTCAATTTTTTGACGAGCCCGTTAACAAGTATTCCGCGGGTATGCGTGCGCGATTGGGTTTTGGCACCGCGCTAATGAATCGGTCGCAGGTCGTTCTTATCGACGAGACGCTCAGCGTGGGCGATGCTTTTTTTCGCGAGAAAGCGCGTGTGGCCTTAGAGCAAGAGTTTCACGAGCATCGTGCTGTTGTGCTTGTCAGCCACGCAGAGCAACAGGTGGAGCGGCTATGTGATCGCGCGATACTGCTTGAGCAGGGCAAGATCACTGCGGAGGGGCATCCCAGTGTCGTGCTCTCCACTTACGCGGACTTGGCCACCAACTGAGGCGATGACGCTCTCGTCAGCCGTCAGCCGTCAGCCGTCAGTCGTCAATCGGCGGACGACCGGTGACATCTCTGATTTCCGACTCCAGTAATGCGACTTTTTGAATCAGGCGTTGCTCCCGCGTTTTGAGCTTGCTGATTTCGATGTCAGTCAATAATGCTTTGATCACCAGCGCCCCAATGGCCAGTGCAACTCCCAGGATAGGGGCGTAGCTGACGCCAATGCCCACGGCGACCGCATCAAAAAGGCTGGGCGCGAATCCCATTAGGGAGCAGACGAGAATGGCCACTGTCCAACCCAAGCCATGAGATATTCGCAGGTGATCCCTGCGCATTAAATAAAGCATCAGCGCAGAGAGCGCCACGCCAAATACTGCCGTCAATAGCGTAATCAACGGGGTGCACCCAGCATGAGTGAAGACAACACGTAAGAGTTCATCGTATGAGCTTTCATCGCGAGCCCCATGGACGTTTGCGTTTTGCCGCACTCAGCAACAGCGTATGTGCCATATAGTGGGCGACCGCTAGCCAGGAGCCGAAGATGCGGGACTTGCCGTCGGATCTCTGCGGCATTGCCACGGGAACCTCGACCACCCTGAGGCCCGCTTTCTCCAGCATAAGTAGCACCCCGACATCCTGATAAACCAGACTGCTCGCGCTGGGGCTAGCAAGAAGGTCGATAGCGCGGGCATTTAGCGCGCGAAAGCCGCTGGTCAAATCAGTGCAGCGCAGTCCCGAGGTCAGCCGCATCAGTCGCCAGGCAAAGCGCCGGAGCCTGGATCCTCGGTCGGGCGCGGATCCGATCGACACATCGCATTCCCCTGCAATGAGTGGCGCGAGCAAAGCAGGAATATCCTCAGGGTTGTGCTGACCATCCGCATCCATGGTAATCACGAAGTCCAGGTCCTTGCTCGCCGCTTCCCGCAGGCCAGTTTGGGTCGCTCCCCAGGCGCCAAGCGTTGCGGGGAGTCGGATAACCCTCACATCCAGCTTCGATGCCAAATCACCAGTCGCATCCGTCGAGCAATCATCTACCAGCCATATCGGCAGGCTGACCGACGTTTGAATATCGTGAAAAAGCGTCTCGATCGTGGCCGCTTCGTTCAATGCTGGCATGACAATGGCGGCGTTCATAGTGACCGGGTCGCAAAAAGAGAATGTAGAGCTCAGGCTGGCGCAGGGCAGTTGGGCTCGTCCAATGTGATTATGCCAGACAACCGCCCGGTACACCGCCCGTTTCTTTTATGCGCTGATGCTAGTCCGCGCCAATGCTAGCTTGCCTCAACCTGCCAGGACTCAATATCTGGCAGGACTCGACATAGTGGCGCTCGGGAGTGA
>CBFHSJ010000153.1:1195-3761 GCA_965658485.1 Luminiphilus sp. | reverse complement strand
TGGTCTCAAACATCCTCTCCGGACTCATCGGCTGACCCGATATCGGTGACTCCACGCTGCTAATGTAAAGGCACCTATAAAAATCAGTTCGAGGGCAGTCGACTCACACTGATTGCGTGCTGGGCCCGTTCAAATCACACTATGCCGGTTGTCGCCGTTTTTGAGAACGTTAATGAAATACTGCTTGTGGATACTGCTGGGGATCTCGATGCTGTCTACCGCCGACGAAACGCCCGTTGCCATCGCACTACACGGTGGGGCGGGCACCATCGAGCGAGGCGCAATGAGCGAGGAGCTCGAGGCCAACTACCGCGCATTTCTGCACGACGCAATTACCCGCGGCTATGAGGAGTTGCGTGAGGGCCGATCCGGCCTCGATGTGGTGGTCGGTATCATTCAGATGATGGAAGACTCGCCCCTTTTCAATGCCGGGCGCGGTGCTGTCTACACTTGGGAGGGTACCCACGAGCTCGACGCCTCCATCATGCACGGCGAGCACCTCGACGCGGGAGCGGTGGCTGGGGTGAGCACCGTTAAATCCCCTATCGCATTGGCCCGCGCCGTCATGGAGGATTCTCCTCATGTAATGTTGGCAGGTGCGGGCGCCGAAGCCTTTGCCCTTGAGAGGGGCTTCGACCCTGTGCCGGCAGAGTACTTTGCGACAGAGCGCCGGCGCGAGGCACTTGAGGCCTACAAAGCCAATGAGCAGGCGGGTCTGAAGCCTGAGGCCGACCATAAATTCGGCACGGTCGGCGTGGCGGTCCTGGATCAGACGGGCAACCTCGTTGCCGGCACTTCAACAGGGGGTATGACCGGTAAGCGCTGGGGACGCGTCGGTGACTCACCCGTGATCGGCGCCGGCACCTATGCAGACAACCGCAGCTGCGCGGTATCGGCGACCGGGCACGGCGAGTACTTTATTCGCCATACCGTGGCGCGCGATATCTGTGCTCGGATGCAGTTTGGCGGCGTGACCCTCGAGGAAGCGGCGAGCACTGTCGTTATGGAAGAGCTGGTGGCGGCCGCAGGTGAAGGCGGCGTTGTCGCGGTAGACCCCGCGGGCAGAGTCGCATTGGTATTCAATACGCCCGGCATGTACCGCGCATCAATCGATGCGGCGGGCCGCAAAGTGGTGGCCATCTACGGCGAGGACGAAACCCCTTGATTGGTCGCGGGACCTGAGCGACCTATTGACCTATTATTAATCGTGATCCGCAGAGCCGAGACGAATCATGAGCGCCCAGATTACCCATCTCCCGGCTAACGCCTCGCGGGAAGACCAGCTCCACTTCATGGAAGAGGATGGCGCCGTCATCATTGACGATGTACTGGGTAATAAACAACTACAAGCGCTCGACCAAGACCTCACCCCTTTTCTGCAACAAAAAGTCTTCGGTCGCGACGCATTCACCGGTTTCTACACGCAGCGCGTTGGCGCACTCATTGCGCGCTCGAAAGCCTGCGGCGAGCTGGCGCTGAGGCCCCGCATACTGGATGCCGCAAGGACCTATTTGGCAGAGCACTGCGACGACGTGCAACTGCACTTCACTTCTGCCGTAGCGATTGCACCCGGCGAGTCAGCACAGATACTCCATCGTGATCGCGGTATTTGGGGTGGCTACGTACCGCGGCAGATCGAACCGCTGTTCAGCACCATTTGGGCGCTGACACCGTTTACGCGAGAGAACGGTGCCACGCAGGTAGCGGTCGGCTCTCATCGTTGGGAAAAAAAGCGCCAACCGGAACCCGATGAAATTGCCTACGCCGAAATGTCACCGGGCTCGGTGCTCTGCTATAACGGTACGGTGCTGCACGGCGGAGGCGCCAATACCACTGAGGACGAGACTCGGGTCGGCGTCTTCTTGCACTACACGCTGAACTGGCTGCGTCAGGAAGAGAATCAGTACCTGTCCTGCCCCCCAGAGCACGCAGCGCATCTCTCTCAGGAGCTGCGCGCACTCATCGGCTACGCCAAGGGCGGCTATGTGCTGGGCTTTTACTCAGACCCCGATGATGACAGCGTCCAGCATGAATCGGTGAGCCCGGAGAATCTGTTTAGCCAGCACTGCGGAGATTTCGACGTCTTGCCGAATGAAGAGCAATTGGTGTCGCAGTCAACACCGCAAAGCTAGCGTTACCACGCGACTACCGTGCCGTCCTTGCGCATCTCAGTGGCGCCCGCGTAGACGCCGTCGGGTAATCGCATAATCGCCTGATAACCACCGAAAGGCGCGCCAGTGCCGTCCACCTCGACACGATGTCCCATGGCCCTCAGCGTCTCGATAGTCTCAGCAGGCACACCGGGCTCAACGAGCAGCGTGCCCAGCAGATCTTCATCCACACCCGTGGGCTGGCGCCCGCCATTATGGTTAAATCGCGCCGCGTCACCGGCGGTCTGTACGTCCATCCCGAAGTCGATGACATTCACCAGCACTTGCACATGGCCCTGTGGTTGCATGGCGCCGCCCATCAGGCCGAAGCTCATGAATGGCTCACCGTCCTTCATCACAAACGCCGGAATGATGGTGTGGAACGGCCGCTTGCCCGGGGCATAAACATTGGGGTG
>CBFHSJ010000153.1:0-1185 GCA_965658485.1 Luminiphilus sp. | reverse complement strand
GGCTCACCGTCCTTCATCACAAACGCCGGAATGATGGTGTGGAACGGCCGCTTGCCCGGGGCATAAACATTGGGGTGGCTTTCATCTAATGAAAACAGCTCGCCCCGGTTCTGCAACATAAAGCCGAGGCCGTCGGGCACGAGCCCTGTACCCATACCGCGATAATTCGACTGAATCAGTGACACCATCATGCCGTCGGCATCGGCGACAGTCAGATACGTCGTATCACCCTCCCCCTCTATCTTGGGCTCTCCCGGGCCAAACTTGGGGGTCGCACGCGCGGGGTCAATTAAGGCAAATCGCTCCTTGCCATAAGCCTCTGAGAGCAACGACTCAAAGGCGATCTCAGCGAAGGCCGGGTCGGCGTAATAGCGCGCGACGTCTTCAAAGGCCAAACGCTTGGCTTCCACCATATAATGGAAAGTCTTCGCCGAACCCCGGGGGTAATCGCGTAGGTCAATCTGCTTCAAGATATTGAGCATCTGCAGCGCCGCGAAGCCCTGACCATTGGGGGGTAATTCATACACGTCGTAGCCATGGTAATGAACGCTGCCCGGTGTGACCCACTCGCCCTTATGGGCTACGAGATCCTCAAGACGCATGTCCGCGCCGATCCGCCTGAAGTAGGCGTCCATCGCCTCAGCAAGCTCACCCTCGTAAAACGCCGCGCGGCCTTCTTTGCCCAGCAACTCCAGCGTGTTGGCAAGATCCGCATTGCGGAAGACGTCACCCGTCTGTGGGGTGATGCCGTCGGGGAACCAAATCGCGGCGGCGTTATCGAGCTCCTCGATGAGCGCTTCCTGCTTCTTAAACGCAGCAAGGTTGCGTCCAAAGTAGTAGGCAATGACAGGTGTAATGGGAAAACCTTCCCGAGCGTAGCGCACCGTTGGTGCCAACACGTCAGACATGGGCAACTTGCCGAACCGCTCATGGGCGGCAAACCAGCCGTCAACGGTTCCCGGCACAGTGACGGGTAATGACCCTCGCTGGGGCATGCCGAGCATGTCGCCCGGCATGGCGCCGCTTTCGCGCAACGCCGCGATCTGGGTTTTCAGTTCAGCGAGCGATCGACCCCGCGGCGCCCGACCGGAGCCGTTGTAGCCATAGAGCTGCTTAGATTTCGGGTCCCAGATAATGAAAAAGATATCGCCGCCGATGCCATTACCGGTGGGTTCCATCAGGCCA
>CBFHSJ010000152.1:0-3785 GCA_965658485.1 Luminiphilus sp. | reverse complement strand
CCGCGATCGATAAGATCGTAGCCGCGGCAGGCGCTTTTTCGGTGCATTTGCTTTACGGCGTGACCGGAAGCGGCAAAACAGAGGTCTACCTGCAGAGTGTTGCCGAGTGTCTCAACCGGGACCGGCAGGCACTGGTGCTGCTACCCGAGATCGCCCTGACACCGCAGACGCTAGCGCGATTCGAAGCACGGTTCGAAGCACCGGTTATCGCACTGCATTCGGGGATGGGCGACGCAGAACGCGACCGCGCCTGGACATTTGCACGCCGGGGCCGCGCAGCGGTAATCCTCGGCACCCGGTCCTCGGTCTTTGTCCCCTTGCTGAGTCCGGGCTTGATCATTGTCGACGAGGAACATGACGCGGCGTATGTGCAACAGGATGGCTTTCGGTATTCGGCGCGAGACGTGGCCATCAAGCGCGCGCAACTGGAGCAATGTCCGGTCGTGCTCGGCAGCGCCACACCCAGCCTCGAAAGTTGGCACAACGCTGAGCTGGGTCGCTTCCAGCGCCATTCACTGACACAACGGGCGGGTGCGGGCACACTGCCCACGCTGCGACATATTGATATCTCCGGGCTTGAACTGTCTGCAGGCCTGTCACCGGAGCTACTGCACAAGATCGAAGCGGCACTGGGCCGGCGGCATCAGGTGCTGGTCTTTCTCAACCGCCGCGGCTTCGCCAATGCGCTGCTCTGTCACGATTGTGGCTGGAGCAGTGACTGCGCTGATTGCGATGCGCGCATGACGCTGCACAAAACGCCACCGGGATTGCATTGCCATCATTGCGGTCGGCGCTCAGCGCTGCCCCCGCAGTGCCCTCGGTGCCACAGTCGCCGACTAGTCGGTACCGGCGTGGGCACTCAACAGACCGAGACGTTTCTCGCCAAGCGCTTTGCTGATTTCCCGGTGATTCGCGTCGACAGCGACACCATGACCGGCCGGCAGGCCATGCCTGACCTGATTAAACAGCTGGCAGATGGAGATCCGGTACTGATGATCGGTACGCAAATGTTGAGTAAGGGTCATCATTTTCCTCATGTCACGTTGGTGGCCGTTGTCGATGCCGACGCGCTGCTGTTCAGTCCCGACTTTCGCGGTGAAGAGCGACTATTACAGCTACTGACACAGGTAGGTGGTCGTGCCGGGCGAGACGGGACCGCGGGTGAGGTGCTGATTCAAACGCGACATCCCGACCACCCGCTGATGCAACATCTCGATCAGCCGTACCACACGGCGTTACCCGCCTTGCTCAATCACCGGATTCAAGCAGGCCTGCCGCCCCACGGCGCGCTTGGTGTGATTCGCTGCGACAGTCAGGATCGGCAGGAGGGACTGGGATTCCTCTCGCAGATCAGAACCAGTATCGCCGCACCCCGGGGCGCACGGATCATCGGCCCACTGTCCGCTTCGATGGCACGACGGAAAAATCGCTATCGCTCGCAATTAGTCATCTCTGCGGGGAGTCGCTTGATGCTGGCAAAAGTCATGACAGATCTGATTGCCGCGGCGGAGGCAACTCGACAGTCTCACCACTTGAGCTGGTCGGTGGATATCGACCCCTACGAAAGCTTGTGACTTCCTTCGCTGGAGCGACGCCCGCCGGTTGGTGATAATAGCCACTCAGTGTGTGTTGTTCGCTTCACAGACCTACCTGACAGGATGACCATGAAACCCGAACTGGCTGCGCTCATTAGCGAGGCGCTGGAACAACTCGTATCAGATGGCGTGCTGGCTGAAATGCCCGGGTCGGCACCGCAGATCGATCGCCCGAAAGATGCGAGTCATGGTGATCTGTCTTGTAATATTGCCATGGTGATGGCCAAGCGCGCGGGTGTGGCGCCCCGGGAGCTCGCCTCCAAGCTGATCGCGGCGCTTCCCGCAAACGCATTGGTTGACCGCTGCGACATCGCCGGCCCGGGCTTCATCAACTTTTTTATCAAACTGGGCCACCATACCGAGGTCGTACGCACCATTCTCGAGAGCGGCGCGGCATACGGGCGGACTGACACGGGCGGCGGGCGGCGGGTGCAGGTGGAATTTGTGTCCGCCAATCCAACCGGGCCCCTCCACGTGGGCCACGGGCGAGGCGCAGCCATTGGCGACTCGCTGGGCAGATTGCTGGAAGCCACGGGTTGGTCTGTACAACGCGAGTTCTACTACAACGATGCAGGACAGCAGATCAACAATCTGGCGCTGTCGGTGCAGGCCCGCGCGCTGGGAAAAGGCCCTGACCACCCTGACTGGCCCGCCGATGGCTATCAGGGTGGCTACATTGAAGATGTAGCTAGCGCTTATCTGTCGGGCGAAACAGTGCAAGCCGCTGACCGGGAAATCACAGGTGGCGGCGATCCAGACGACCTGAACGCCATTCGGGACTTCGCAGTGGCCTGCTTGCGGCGCGAGCAGGATCAGGATCTGAAAGCCTTTCAAGTGGTCTTCGATGAGTATTTTCTGGAGTCGTCACTTTATAACAGCGGTGCCGTCGAGGAGACCGTAGACGCTTTACAGCGTGCCGGTCATACCTATGAAGAGCAGGATGCACTGTGGTTGCGCACCACTGAGTTTGGCGATGATAAGGATCGCGTGATGCGCAAAAGCGAGGGCGGGTATACCTACTTCGTCCCCGATGTCGCCTATCACCACAACAAATGGCAGCGCGGCTATGAGCGCGTGATCAATGAGCAAGGCGCCGACCATCACAGCACCATCACCCGCGTCAGAGCCGGACTGCAGGGGCTCGACGCGGGCATACCCGAGGGCTGGCCGGAGTATGTGCTTCATCAAATGGTGACCGTAATGCGCGAGGGCGTCGAGGTAAAACTCTCCAAGCGCGCCGGTAGCTACGTTACGCTTCGCGACCTGATTGACTGGGTCGGCTGCGACGCCACCCGGTATTTTCTGGTCGCGCGAGCCCCCACGTCGCAACTCACCTTCGATGTGGATTTAGCGCTGGCCCGCAGTAACGAGAACCCCGTCTACTACATTCAATACGCCCACGCGCGATGCGCCAGCGTGTTGCGCAAGGCGCAGGAAGCGGACCTGAGCCTGGAGATTAATGAAGGCTTGGCACATCTTAGCTGCCTCAGTGAGGTCGAGACACTGGCACTGGCCGTCACGCTGGGGCGCTTCCCCGAGGTCGTAGCTACAGCGGCCGAGCGGCTGGAGCCCCACGATGTCGCAAACTATCTGCGTGACCTCGCAGCTGACTTCCACAGTTTCTACAACGCGCACAAAGTATTGGAGGGGTCTCCCGCGACTATGAAAGCCAGATTGGCCTTAGTGGCAGCGACTCAACAGGTGATCGCCAGCGGACTCGGCTTACTCGGTGTGTCTGCGCCGGACGAAATGTAATGGCAGGGAGCCCCACCAAACGTCCCCGCAAAGCATCTGCAACCCGCAAGGCCAAGGATCGGACTGCCAGCGCCCCACCCACCCTGAACCGCGCGCACCTGCATGGTTTTGTGGTGGGGTGTGTCGCCGGCGCACTAGGCTTTATGGGGCTCTTCAATGCGCTGGAAGCGGATGAGACGATTGCCGACACACCGCCTGCACCACCACCGGCAATGGAGGTCACCGTCGGCCCGCGATTTGATTTCTATACGGTGTTGCCAAATCAGGAGCTCGACCTGAATCCCGATATTGAACCCGCCGAATTGCGGTCAGGCAATACGAATAGCGCACAATATTTATTGCAGGTCGGATCTTTTCGCCAGCAGGCCGATGCAGATCGCCGCCGCGGCGAGCTGGCACTGCTGGGCCTTGAAGCGACTGTGGAGCCGAGCGACG
>CBFHSJ010000151.1:0-3786 GCA_965658485.1 Luminiphilus sp. | reverse complement strand
CAATGGCCTGCTTAAGCTTGCGCAGCAGCATGAGTCCATTCTCTCCGAGATCATAATGGAGGTAGTCACGCCTGAGGCGACCGGACCCATGATGATGTGCGATGCCACCCCCTGCCTCTGCCGTAGCAGTGAGGGCCCGATCCCAGCTCTCCAGATAGCGATCCCCCATTACCGAGGTGTCCGCTGGCATGCAGGCAAAGGTGAAGTAAAGGTTGATGCCCGAGCGGTAAACGTGGGAGCTGTGTGCCGAGGCGTTCACGCAGTCCGGCACCGTCTTGAGTGCGGCAACCACATCATCATAAATCGCATCAATCTGGCTCCATGTGGCCGACACTTCAATGGTGTCAGCGATCAAACCCTGCTCGAGTAAGTCCCGCCACTCGGGCACGGTATTGCGATGGCCCATCCATCCCTCGGCGGCCGCCGCATCGGCGGGATTGAGGCCCAACTCGGCCATGATCGACTCGACGGAGAGGATCTCCGCATCCACCCGCGACGCGGGCCCTTCGTGCACCAGCAGGATCAAACACTGCTCGCCTTGTGCATAATCCGGAAACAGTCGCGCTACTTCGGAGGCGTCGTACTGCCGCATCACAGGTGGTCGCCAGTCTTGCTGCACGATCTCGCGCTGAGCGCGAAACCCTGATGCCATATCGGCGCAGTACCACGCACTGAAGCGCCGCGTTTCTGGTTGCCGCCGCAACGATAAAGTGACTGACGTAACCACGCCATGAGTGCCTTCTGCACCCAGTGCCAGATGCCGGAGATCTGGCCCGGCTGCTGCGCGGGGCGCCTTACCCAACGTCACCATTTCGCCATCAGGCAACACCATCTCGATGGCGTACACAATGTCCTCAATATTGCCGTAAGCAGTCGAAAATTGGCCCGAGGCTCGTGTCGAAATCCATCCTCCGACCGAGCTGATGCCAATCGATTGCGGCCAATGCCCGATCGTCAGCCCTCGCTCTGCGACGGCCTCCTCGGCGACGAGTCCATTGATACCCGCTTCAATCGTGAGGAGCAGGTTCTCCTCGTCGATCGACAGCACCTGATCCATGGCGCTCATATCGATCAGAATTTGATCGGGTCTCGGCTCTACAGCGCCGCAGACACCACTGCCCAAACCCCACGGCACCATGGCAATGCTGTTGGCGGCGGCAAAGCGAACCACTGACTGCACGTCTGCCGAATCGCGTGGACGCACGACGCAAGCGGGTGCGTGCAGCGCCTCCCCCTGCCAATCCTGCCAGTGCTTCAGGCACCAACGATCAAAACGATGCGCAGCAAGGTCTTCGGCATCAGCCGACACTTGCTCAACGCCGATCAGCTTAGCCAGCTGCGAGGCAATCATCATCGACTCCTTGCCCTGGTACGGCGGACGAAAACCCCGCTCGACTGGCGCGATCAATATCGCGGCAGTTCTCGACCTCCATTGCTCTGCGGCTGTCATCCCAATCCAGTAACTCAGCCATGGCGGCAGCGGCCTCATGCAGGACAGGTAAACCGGCCCCCTGATCAAACCACGCCCGGCTGCTGCGGCGGGCCCAGTAGTCCTCTAGTCGCAAGGCACCCTCGCGTCGCACCGCCTGGTGCACTTCAGCCTTCAATAGCGCCCGCTCGCCAGTATCGCCAACGAGATTCGGCGCTTCCGCACCATAGAGGCGCGCTAGCCTTTCCGCCTGAATATCACCAACACCTGTGAGATCGCTAGCGAGCACCTCGACATCGCCTCCCGGCAACGGGACATCCGCCGTGGTGCAGGGCTTCGCGGTAAATCCATGGTTCTCAATCACCGTATCGACAATGCGTTCAGCCATGGCGCGATAGGCCGACAACTTACCGCCTCCCACAGATAGCAAGCCGCTGGATGAGGTCCAGACCTCGTCCTTTCGCGAGAGTTCCTTTGAATCACGACCAGAGCCATCGCCCACCAACGGTCGGATACCGGACCACACAGAGACAATGCGATCTGGGGACAGCGTCGCCTCAGGCATCGCCTCCTGCGTCGTAGCCAATAGATAACTGACGTCCTCATCCGTCACCGGAGGCCAGTACTCGTATTCTGGGTGGTAGTCGTCGGTCGTACCGATATAGGTGTACTCCCCCAGCGGCACGGCGAATATCCGCCGTGAATCAGGGGTACGCATTACAACGGTATGACGGACAGGCAGATCGGCGTGGTCGAACACTAAATGCACGCCTCGACTGAGGGCCAGCCTGGGCGGCTGAGCCTGCTCCAAGTCACATACCTGATCCACCCAGGGACCAGCGGCGTTCACCACTGACCGAGCACTGATTGTTAGCTCGCGTGTCTCACCCGGCAGGGCCGACGCTGCATCGATACTGAATGTCTTGTCCTTGCGGATATTGGTAGCTTTGAGATACGTAGCAACTGTCGCACCGTGATCTATCGCGGATCGCGCCGTCGCCACAGTCAGTCGTGAGTCATCGGTCAGGAATTCCGGGTAGACCACCGCGCCGTTCAGTCGTGACCGCTCGATCAGGGGCTCTTTTTCAGCGAGCTCGTCTTTGGACCAGACCTCGTGATAATCAGCCCGCTCAACACCACCGAGGCGCTCATAGGCCCATAGTGCCGCCCGCAAAATGAGTTTACTGCGCACGCTGCCGGTCGGAATCACATAGGGGGTTTTTTGTGCCAGATGGGGTGCTATCCGGTGGAGCGTGGCGCGCTCAGAAGCGGACTCTTTGACAACCGCCACGTCACCTGCGACGAGATAGCGCAAGCCGCCGTGAATCATTTTCGAGCTGCGACTTGACGTGCCGCTGGCCAGGTCCTGCGCTTCGATCAGTGCGACTGACAGACCCCGCATGGCGGCATCTCTCGCCACGCCAGTGCCGGTGATCCCTCCGCCAATCACTAACAAATCGAAGCATTGATCGGACAATGCCCTGAACGACATTTCTCGGTCAGTTTGGTCAAAACTTAGCACTGACATGTTCACCCCCAAAGCTGCACATTCTAGCGGGTGTTACCGGTTGACATATTTCCCGGCCAGCTCTGTCATCCTGCTAACAATTTTTGCAGATAATTGGCACTTGGCCCGACCATAAACAAAAGTCTCAGCGAAATATTCAGGAGAACAGAGGCTTGGGCAGCAAGTAATGATCCAGCAGCATAATCGGGAAGATCGCCATGAGATAGACGATGGAAAAGCGAAACATTTTCATCGCGTCGCTGTTTTTCATGGTGCGCAGCAACATCACCGCCTGATAAATAAAGATACCGCCCAGCGCGGACGCGCCAATCAGGTAAATCCAGCTGCTGAGCCCTGTGGCCACTGGCAACAAAGACGCAACAAAAAGCATCAGGGTATACAGCAGGCTATGCAAGGCGGTGTAGCGGCTACCGTGGGTCACAGGCAGCATCGGAATCTCGACCTTGGCGTACTCTTCCCTGCGAGCGATCGCCAGCGCCCAAAAATGGGGTGGCGTCCAAGCAAAAATGATCAGTACCAGCAGGAGCGCGTGACCATCAACCTGATTGGTGACCGCCGTCCAACCCAGAAGGGGGGGCATCGCGCCGGCCAGCCCACCGATCACAATGTTCTGGGGCGTCGCGCGTTTGAGGTAAAGGGTGTAGATAAAAGCATAGCCAACGAGGGACGCCAAAGTGAGCCAGGCGGTCAAGGCGTTCACCCAGATCAGCAATACCACCATTCCCAGACAGCCCAGCACAAACGCAAAAATCGCGGCGCTCTGGGAATCAATTTTGCCTTTGACAAGGGGTCGCCCAGAGGTCCGCGCCATCACCGCGTCAACATGTTG
>CBFHSJ010000150.1:0-3896 GCA_965658485.1 Luminiphilus sp. | reverse complement strand
CTGTGTCGGCTGGGCGCACAACCTTGGTGATTGCGCACCGGCTCTCCACGGTCGAGCGTGCAGATATGATTGTGGTGATGGACGAAGGGCGCGTTGTTGCCACCGGGACCCACACCGACCTCATAGCAGAGGGCGGGCTGTACGCCAATCTTTACCATCAGGGCTTCGCTGCCTCATGAGCGCCATGCGGGGCGCGTTGGAGCGCCTGTTCGATCACATTTGGTACGGCGACAGTCTGTTGTCCTGGTGTTTGATTCCTTTCACCTGGCCTGTGCGGTGGGCGATCCATCGCCGCCGTCAGCAGGCCGCACCCAAGGGCAGCACTCCCGCGGGCGTCACCGTGATCGTGGTCGGTGGCTTGACTGCGGGTGGCACCGGCAAGACTCCCGTGCTGCTTGGTCTCGGAGAGTGGTTGGCAGAGCAGGGCTATCGCGTCGGTGTGGTCAGCCGTGGCTATGGCGGTGCGCATGGGCCTGATCCCCATAGCATCTCGGAAGTCGATAAGGCCGCTTTTGTGGGTGATGAGCCGCTCTTAATTCAGCGAGAGCTGGGCGTGCCAGTTGTGGTGTGCGCTGATCGAAAACGCGGATTGGAGGCTTTAGTGGGCGAGCATGCGATTGATGTGGTGCTGTCGGATGACGGCCTGCAGCATTACCCTATGCCGCGCGATATCGAATTGCTCGTGCTCGACGCGGAGCGAGGCTTGGGTAACGGTCGATTACTGCCAGCAGGCCCTCTGCGCGAACCGGCCAGTCGCCTCGCCAGTGTCGATGTGGTACTCGAGCGAAACAGCAGTGATCCTGATCGTGGCTTTAGTTATGAGCCTTCGAGCGCCACGCATTTGGCATCGGGCCGGCAGCTAACGTGGTCTGAATGCGTCGCAGAGTGGCGGCCGGAATCCATTGTTGCCATGACGGGTTTGGGTCAGCCCGCACAATTCTTTGAGATGCTCAGAGGGCAGGGGCTGGTGATAAAGGCGCACGCGCTGGGGGACCACGAAACGATCGCCCAGAGCCACCTCGATCGTCGCGGTGAGGAGGTAGTCCTGGTCACCGCTAAGGACGCGGTCAAGTTGCCGGAGTGCGCCGACCCCCGCGTCTGGGTGGTAGCCATAAAGGTGGCACTGCCGTCATCATTGCTGACACGGCTGACGGCGCTTCTGCCGCCTGCGCAATTTGTCGAGGCCTAATAAATCGATGTTCAATATTGTTATTCCCGCCCGCTTTGGCTCCACCCGGCTTCCCGGTAAGGCGTTATTACCCATTGGAGACAAGCCAATGGTGGCCTGGGTGTGGGAGCGAGCGATGCAGGCGGGTGCAGAGCACGTAGTGGTGGCGACGGATGATCAGCGTATCGCCGATGAAATGATCAGTCGGGGCGCTCAGGTCGCGATGACCCGCGCGGATCATGCCTCGGGGACCGATCGTCTCGCCGAGGTAGTGGATCAGCTGGGGTGGGCAGGCGACGCCATTGTCGTTAATTTACAGGGTGATGAGCCGCTGATGCCGGTGGCTAATATCCAACGTGTGGCGGCGATGCTTAACCAGAAGGTAGGCGCCGATATGGCGACGCTGATGGAACCACTGGCGGCCTTAGATGCTGATCGGCAGTCAGTGGTGAAGGTGGTAGCCAGCGAAACAGGCCGAGCGCTCTATTTTTCGCGCTCGACGATTCCTTTCCACCGCGAAGGTGGGGTGCCGGCACCCTTGTTTCGGCACATCGGGCTTTATGCCTATCGGGCGAGGTTTCTGAAAATTTTTGTGAGGTGGCCGCCGGTGGTGGCAGAGCAAAGTGAGTCGCTGGAGCAACTGCGCGCCCTTGCCCACGACGCGCATATTCAGGTTGAGTTGGCACCGGAGACAGTGCCTGCGGGTATCGACACCGAATCTGATCTCGACGCGGTTCGGGCGGCGCTGGGCGCGGAGCAATAAGGCTGTGACGGCAGGTACTGACCTGACAGCGCTCAATACGCTGCAACTGCAGGCCACGGCGCAGCACTTGGTGACTGTCACCTCCGTAGATCAACTACAGGCGGAGATCGCCGCCTTGGAAGAGGGTGCGGTGACCCATGTGCTGGGTGGGGGCAGTAATGTGATTCTCTGCGATCACTTGCCCGGGACGACGCTGCTGATGGCCATAAGGGGCCGCGAAGTACTCAGCGAAGACGGCACCAAAGTGGTGATCAGGGTCGGCGCCGGAGAGTCCTGGCATGATTTTGTCGTGTGGTGTCATCACCAGGGCTTTCATGGCCTCGCCAACCTTGCGCTGATTCCCGGGTCGGTGGGTGGCGCGCCCATTCAGAATATCGGTGCCTACGGTGTCGAGGTGGCGGAGCGCATTGAGGCGGTCCACGTGGTTCACCGGCATACCGGTGAGCGGGCCTGTTTGTCCCGCGATGACTGCGAATTTCGCTACCGTGACAGCCTGTTTAAGCACTCCGCAGGGGCGACGTGGATCATTACCGAGGTCGATTTTGTGTTGGATCGTGAGGCTGCTGTCGAGGCGGACTACCCCTCTTTGCGAGCGCGGCTCAGTGAGGCGGCGCTCACCCATGATGCGGTGCTGGCGGCGGTCATCAGCATTCGACGCGAGCGATTGCCCGATCCGGTGATTACGCCCAATGTCGGCAGTTTCTTTAAAAATCCGGTCATTTCGCAGCAAAATATCGACATTTTGCGACAAAACTTCCCCGAGGTGCCTGTTTATCCCGCGCCCAACGGCGCGGTAAAAATCTCGGCCGCGTGGCTCATTGATCAATTGAGCTGGCGGGGAGAGGAGCGTGATGGCGTGAAAGTCTCGGATGACCACGCGCTGGTATTGGAGGGTTGCGGCGCGCGATCGGCGGCGCCCTGGCTGGCGCTGGCAAAGGATATCGCCACCAGCGTAAAAGACGCCTACGAGGTGTCGCTGGAGCTCGAGCCGCGTGTTATCGGTGCTACAGAATAAGCGTTACCGGCATGACTGATTTCGACGCAGAATCCTATCTCGCGCAGCTGACCACCCGACCGGGGGTGTATCAGATGTTCGATGATTCCGGCGAGCTGCTTTACGTCGGTAAAGCCAAGAACCTCAAAAACCGGGTGACCAGTTACTTCCGCGCATCGGGTCTTTCTGCCAAAACGATGGCGCTGGTGGCGCGCATTGCCAATATCGAAGTGACGGTGACCACCACCGAGCGCGACGCGTTGCTACTCGAGCACAACCTGATCAAGCAGTACCGGCCGCCCTACAATATTTTACTAAAGGACGATAAGTCCTATCCCTATATCTACCTCTCCTCAGAGGATCGGTGGCCGCGCCTGAGTTTTCACCGGGGCACCAAGCGCCGCAAGGGAGAGTACTTTGGCCCGTATCCAAGCGCGGGCGCGGTGCGTTCAACGCTGCATTTGATGCAGAAGGTGTTCAAGGTGAGGCAGTGCCGCGACAGCTATTTTCGCAATCGCTCCCGGCCCTGCCTCCAGTACCAGATCGGACGCTGTTCCGGACCCTGTGTGGGTTTGGTGTCTGACGAGGAGTATCAGGAGCAACTCGACAAGACGGTACTCTTTTTGAATGGCCGCTCCCAAGATCTTCTGACACGACTTGCTGACGACATGGAGTCGGCGGCAGCCGAGCTCGAATACGAGAAGGCGGCCGACATTCGCGATCAGATCAGCCAACTGCAGAACGTTCAGGCCACCCAGAATATCGAGGGCACCCGCGGTGATCTGGATTTGATGGCGGTATTTACCGAGCACGGCCATGCCTGCGTACAGGTTTTGTTTGTGCGGGAGGCAAGGGTTCTCGGCAGCCGCAGTTATTACCCACAGATTCGCCTCGATGAGGCCCCCGAGGCTATTCTCGAGGCCTTTTTGCCCCAGTTTTATCTCTCGGGTCAGCAGCAGATTCCCCAAGAA
>CBFHSJ010000149.1:0-4000 GCA_965658485.1 Luminiphilus sp. | reverse complement strand
CCGCCATCCTCGGGTATCGCATCGGTCCCATACAGGGCGTCATAAAGAGAGCCCCAGCGCGCGTTCGCCGCATTGAGCGCATAGCGCGCATTCATTACCGGCACCACAAGCTGTGGGCCCGCAATCTGCGCAATCTCTGGGTCGACGTTGTCAGTGGTGATGCTGAAGGGGGCCGGCTCGGGGTGCAGGTAGCCGATCTCCCTGAGAAAAGCCTCGTAGGCATCGGCGTCAAACGCTTCGCCCTGGTGGTCGCGATGCCACTGATCAATCTGCGTTTGCAGAGCGTCCCGCTCCCCCAAGAGCCGCTGGTTCTCAGGACCCAGCGCTGCCCAGATATCGGCGACACCCCGCCAGAAGTGATCGGGATCAATCCCTGTGCCCGGCGCGATCTCGTTGACCAATAGCGAGTGGAGCGCTTCGTCGATGTGAAGGTCGGCACACTGGATTCGATTAGACATGGTTCATTTCCTGCTGTCGTGCGGATGGCTAGAGCGCATTTGTTTTGTGCGCGCTTTGTGCGAGAAGTTGCGAGGGTGTCACTCTACTCAGTCACTACTATTGATGACAGTGATCCAGGCGATAAACGGTATTCGCAGAGTTTATAGCTAGGCGTTGGTGTCGCCGGGCAGTGCCCGGGCAATGCCGGTAATGAACTGCCGCACCCAACGATGGGGTGCGTTGTTATGAAGCAGCGGGCTCCAGGCCATTTTGAGTTCCAGCGGCGGGATAGCAAAAGGCGCTTTACGAATGACAACGCGCGGGTGGTCGTGTTTCAGGCGCGTTGCGCGGGTCGGCAGGGTCACAATCAGGTCGTTCTGCTCGGCTAAGGTCATGGCAGCTTGGTAATGGCGGGTAAAAACGCGTATCTGTCGCGTCTCGCCTTGCTCGGCGAGCGCGGCATCGACCCAGCCCAGTCTCTGCACGTCTCCGGGGTTCACCCCCACGCCGACCCCCATGCCGGTTTTGCTGACCCATATGTGATCGGCGCTTAAATAGCTTTTGAGCGAGAAGTCCTCAAGAATCGGATTGTCGGCACTCATCAGGCAGGAGAAGCTGTCCTCCCAGAGCGTGATCTGATGAAAAGACTGTGGCATCTGATCAAAGCGGTTGATGACCAGGTCTACCTTGCCACGCTCCACGTCCAGAAAGCTCACATCCGAAGGATTCATGATGTCGAGGGTGATACCCGGGGCGTGTTCGCGGAGTTGCGTGAGCACCGCAGGGAAAAGTGTGGACTCGGCATAGTCGCTGGCCATAATGCGCACCACCATCTGCGCCTCGCTCGGCTCGAACACGGTGGCGGGCTGCATGGCGCGATCCACGCCCAAGAGAATCTCCTTTACCAGAGGTTCCAGCTCCAGTGCGCGTTCGGTGGGGGTCATACCCTCAGAGGTGCGCACCAGCAGTGGGTCGTCAAACAAGGCCCGCAGTCTTCTGAGTCCGTTACTCATGGCGGGCTGCGACAGCCCCAGTTGATTCGCGGCCTGGGTCACATTCCGCTCGCGCAGCAGCACCTCCAGATAAACCAGCAGATTGAGATCAATTTGATTGAGGTTTTTCATATAATGCGCTTCAGGCCTGCCCGCCTTTATTCATGCGATGAATTATAACTCTTTGTCCATATTTTTGCTGTATGGCTCTGGTGTGGCAACAATGCGCGTCATCCTAGGTGGATAGTGCGATCGAACCCGCGTTCCAAAGTGAGCGCAAAATGAGGAATAAACGATGTATACGGCCCCCACGGATGACATGCAGTTTCTGATCGACGATGTGCTCGATGTCGGCTCGGTGCTGGGTGAACTCCCCCATTACGCGGAGCTGGGTTTGGGCAGTGACTTGACCACAGCGCTCCTCGATGAAGCCGCCAAGTTTGCCTCCGATGTGGTCTCGCCCCTGCGGCGGGTCGGTGACGCGCATCCGGCGCGCTGCAGTGACAGCGCGGTCACCATTCCACCAGGCTATGGCGATGCCATTCAGCAATTGGGCGCCGGTGGTTGGGTCGGTATATCGGCACCGCAGGATCAGGGCGGGCAGGGCCTACCGGAGCTTTTTGGCACCGCTGCTTGCGAGATGTGGAACAGTGCCGACATGGCCTTTGCGCTTGAGCCTTTCCTCAGCGCCGGTGCTGCGCTGGCCATCTCGGCCCACG
Source organism: Luminiphilus sp. (assembly GCA_965658485.1). Classification (GTDB taxonomy): domain Bacteria; phylum Pseudomonadota; class Gammaproteobacteria; order Pseudomonadales; family Halieaceae; genus Luminiphilus. The sequence continues at coordinate 1,851 of CBFHSJ010000149.1, read as the reverse complement.
CGAATGAGGCACTTCAATCTACCTACCTCGAAAAGATCTACTCGGGTGAGTGGTCGGGCACCATGAACCTCACGGAATCCGGAGCCGGGTCCGACCTGGGTCCCATGAAAACCCGCGCCGAGCGCGAGGGCGATCATTACCGCATTTACGGGCAGAAGATTTACATCACCTGGGGTGATCACGACGCGACCGATAACATTATCCATCTGGTCTTGGCGCGCCTCCCCGATGCGCCCGAGGGCAGCCGCGGTATATCGCTGTTTCTGGTGCCCAAGTTCATGGTGAATGACGACGGCTCACTGGGCGAGCGCAATGATGCCTTCCCGGTCTCCGTTGAGCACAAGCTGGGTATTCACGGCAGTCCCACCTGTGTGATGGCCTACGGAGATAACGGCGGTGCGATCGGTTATCTGGTGGGCGAAGAGAATCAGGGCCTCGCCTGCATGTTCACGATGATGAACGAGGCGCGCCTCAAGGTGGGCTTGCAGGGTCTCGGTGCCTCCGAGGGTGCTTACCAAAAGGCGGTGGCCTACTCGCGCGAGCGGGTTCAGGGCGGGGTGCCGATTATCGAGCACGCCGATGTGAAGCGCATGCTGCTGACGATGCGTGCGCTCAATGAAGCCATGCGCGCGCTGGCGTATTCCGAGGCGGTGACCATGGACCTTGCCCACGCCGGTCCCGAGGGGACCCGCGAGGCGAGTCAGCGCCGTATTGATCTGATGATCCCGGTGATCAAAGGTTGGCTCACTGAACTGGGTATGGAGGTGACCTCTTTGGGGGTGCAGGTACACGGCGGCATGGGCTACGTTGAGGAAACCGGTGCGGCGCAGTATTTGCGGGACGTGCGCATTACGCCGATCTATGAGGGCACCAACGGTATCCAGGCTGCGGACCTGCTGAATCGAAAGCTCGGTCGCGACGGTGGCGCCACCATGGAAGCTATGCAGGCTGAAATTCGTGAGGTTGCCGCCACGCTCCAGGACCACAGTGACGTGCGGCTCCACAGTATGGGAGCGCGTCTTGCGGAATCCCTCGCGGATCACGTTGACACCACGCAGCGTCTGCTCGCCGCACTGGGCGATGACCGTTTTGCCGCCTTGGGTGGCTCCTTTGATTACATGATGCAGACCGGCTACCTGTTCGGCGGCTGGCAGCTGGCGCGCGGCGCGCTGGTGGCGGCGAATTTGTCCGCTAACGGCGAGCGGGTGGTCTTCTGTGACCGAAAAGTGAATACCGTACAGTTTTACATGGAGCGCTTGCTGCCCAGGGCGCGCGCCCACGCGGGCGCTATCGACGCGCCGGGTGAGAGCCTGTCTGCGTTCTCCTATGATTGGTTCTGATCTGTTGGTCGCGTTCACGACGCCCGATTTATCGGATGCGCATCCTGCGGCCCAGCATCTGGACTTCCAGTTTCGTACATTTGGCACCCGGGAGCGCTTTGCGGGCCCCGTCTCGACGATAGCTTGTCACGCCGATAACTCGCGGGTGGCCGAGGCAGTCGCTGAGCCGGGTGAGGGTCGGATTTTGCTGGTGGATGGGCAGGGCGCCCTGCATCGATCGCTATTGGGTGATCGCCTTGCTCAGCTCGCCTCGGATAATGGTTGGGCAGGGGTCGTTGTGATCGGCGCGATTCGCGATGTCGAGGTTATCGATGGGATCGATATCGGTGTGCAGGCACTCGGGGTGTGCCCCGTCAAAACGGATAAGCAGGGGGTGGGCGAACGGGATATTCCGCTGCTTTTACGAGAGGTACCGGTAGCGCCCGGCGACTGGCTCTATGCGGATCACAACGGCGCACTGGTGAGCAGCGAGCCCATCCACGGCTAGCCCATCCACAGCTGGCGGTGTCAG
>CBFHSJ010000148.1:0-4037 GCA_965658485.1 Luminiphilus sp. | reverse complement strand
GTCAAGACAACGCTGAAAGTCGACGCCCCCGAGCCTACCAGATCGATAAGATAACTATCGCCAGCAGATGCCGCACCACTCGCCACCGTTATCGTGAAACCGTGCACCGTTGCAGGCGGATTAACTGCCTCACTAGCGAGCGTTGTGAGATTTTGTAATGCCCAGTTGGCGCCGTCATAGGCAAGCCCGTAACGATCACCCGTCAGTGCGCTGGCATCGGCGATTGCCGCGGTCACGACCGCGCTACCCGTATTGGCTGATGCCGCCGTGACCGCGGGCGTTGTGCTAGAAAATAGTGCCGCACCCGCCGCACCATTTACATCTAACCCCAAGGCCTGCTGCGCATTAAAGCTCGCGCTGATCGTAGTGGCGATGAGTCCAAGCTGGGCTTGCGCCGGGTCAAGACTGTTTGTTCGAAAATCAATCAGACCACCTAACTCGCCACCCGTTATCTGTGAGCTGATATCGGAGCCGGCGGCTTTACCCGCCACTGCCATGGCATTCGGGTTGGTGGTCGACACAAATGTTGTCAGTGGCTGAGCTGTAAACTGGCTAACCAGACTCTGCCCCCCGCCCATACTGATGTCAAAAGAGCCGTCTTCATTTTCTCGGATGTTGTAACCGACGAGCTTGGAGAGGCCACTGAGTGCGCGGTCGCGCTCATCCAATAGGTCCGGGGCCGCTTGACCAGTTCGTTGCAGTGAGGTCGCAATTTTGTCGTTTAGGGTCGCGATATTGGCGGTCAGACCATTGATCTCAGAGACCACCGTACCCATTCGCAAGTTGATCTCACTGCTCAATGCCTGTATTCGCCCGTCGATAAACTGAAAGCGATCCGCCAGCGTCTGCGCCTCACCTAGTAGCACCTGCCGCTCTGGCAGCGTTGAGGGATTGTTGGCGACGTCCTGCACCGCAGAGAAGAAATTATCCAGCACGCCGGCCGCACTGGTGGCGGGGTCCGTGAGCAGCGTGTTCAACCGTGACGCCAAATCACTGGTTGTGGTGGCGGCAAACTGGCCGGCAGTGCGTTCTTGCACTTCTCGGCTAAGGTAAAAATCGTAGTTCCGTTCAACGCCTGATATTTTGACGCCCTCGCCTGGTAGCTCGTCAAAACTGGCGATCTGTCGGCTGTAGCCTTCGGTGTTGACGTTGGCGATGTTATTACCCGTGATACTGATCGCCTTCTGTAGCGATTCCAGTGCGGAGTAACCGATGCTTAAGGGGTCTGACATCCTAGACTCACTCGCTCATCGCATCGTCGCGCGGCGCTGGCGCTGAAGTGCCTTGCTGTAATGGCAGGCTCTTCGCCGCATCGCGGTAAATACTGATCGCCGCCGGCTCACGGGGCATCAGCGGCAACGCCTCAGACGGGGCTGCATCCGTTACTAACGAAAAACGCTGGGCGTTTAACGTCGAGGGTTCCTTGATGTCAGACTGCTCTGTACCTTCATTTCGCGAGAGCTGCACCACCAACGCCTCAGCTAGGCCAATGCCACCCTTAGAGGCCATATCAAGCGCTGTCTGCTGATCGGCCATTTGCTGATAGGTATCCAGCTGATCGCTGCCAAACAGACCACCGTCCTCGACAGCGTCGCGCATGGACTTAAGCATCATCTGGATAAAGAGCGCCTCAAACTGCTGGGCGACGTCTTCTACTGCTTCATTCGGGTTGGCACGCGCACGACTGCGGAGGTCCGCGAGGGCCCCCATGTCGTTGTAAACCGCTTGCGCTGTGTTTGCGTCAATCATGGTGATTGCTCAGATCACAATCAGCTGGGCGCTCATAGCGCCCGCCTGCTGCAATGCTTCCAGCACAGCAATAACGTCACCCGGTGCGGCACCCACCTGGTTGACCGCATCAACCAGCTCCTGAAGGCTGACGCCAGGGCTCAATACGAACATCCGCGCGTCTTCCTCTTCAATAGCGACGTCTGAACCGGGCGTAACGATCGTTTGGCCGCCCTGAGCAAAGGCGCCCGGCTGGCTGACCTGATAGTCCTCAGAGATTCTCACGGTCAAATTACCGTGGGCCACTGCCGCTTCTTTGATGCGGACATCGCTACCAATCACAATGGTGCCGCTGCGTGAATTAACAACGACCTTTGCAGACGCTGCGGCGGGATCGACCGGCAGATTCTCCAAAATCGACAAAAACTCCACTTTAGCGGCGGCAGACACTGGTGCCCGTACGTCCACAGAGACCGCGTCAACAGGACTGGCAATGCCCTCCCCCAGCGTATTGTTGATCGAGGCCGCCAAACGCTGCGCCGTGGTGAAATCGGGCGAATGTAAGTTCAAGGTAATCTTAGGCTCGTTATCAAACGGGCTGGGTATCGACCGCTCAACCGTCGCCCCATTGGGAATGCGGCCCGCACTTGGCGTGTTGACTGTCACGCTGGAGCCATCAGCACCCTCGGCGCCAAAGCCACTCACAATCAGACTACCCTGAGCGATGGCATAGATCTCACCGTTGATGCCTTTCAGCGGTGTCATGAGCAAGGCGCCGCCACGAAGACTTTTCGCGTTACCCATGGAAGACACCGTGACATCAATGGTTTGCCCGGGCTTGGAAAACGGCGGCAATTCAGCGTGCACCATGACCGCGGCCACGTTCTTGGTCTGCGGGTTGATGTTGGCGGGCACGTTCACGCCCAATTGGGCCAGCATGCTCTTGATGCTTTGCACCGTAAACGGCGTTTGGGTGACCTGGTCACCGCTGCTGTCGAGGCCGACCACCAGCCCGTAACCGACCAGCTGATTCCCCCGCACGCCTTGTACCTGCGAGATATCCTTGACCCGCTCTGCCAACGCAAACGCCGGCATCAATGCCAGCGCAATACAACCGATCCACGTCATTATCTTTATGCGGTTATTCATTGCCCGTTTACCTCTCCTGGTCAGAACGGCATCAACGGGCTCATGAAGAAGCGCGTCAGCCATCCTGGTGAATTCGTTTCCTCAAGGGGCCCGGTGCCGCCGTAAGAGATGCGCGCATCGGCCACCAATGTGGAGGGAATACTATTGGTAGAGCTCAAATCTTCGGGCCGGATGATGCCGCGCAGCTTGATGTACTCGTCGCCCTGGTTAATCTGAATCCACTTCTCGCCCTGAATCATCAGGTTGCCATTTGGCAGCACCTGCGACACCTGAACCGCTATGGAGCCCAGTAGCGAATTGTTTTGTGAACTTGAGGCCTCGCCGCCGAACGAGCTGGTCGAGTCGAGCCCCATGTTGAGGTTGTAGCTGTTGCCGTTGGTGCTCCACTCAACTGGCGCGCCGACAATAGTCGGATTAGCAATGTCGACACTGGAGCCTTTGTCGAACTCGGTATCCGCTGACTTGGCCGCGCTGGTGGACTCCACCAACACCACGCTCACGATATCTCCCACCTCAAAGGCGCGCACATCCGCAAAAAGCGTCAACTTGCGCTTGGGCGCGAACAAACCACCCGTGGGTGGGGACTCCTCCACCGTGGGATAAACAATCGGCTCGATTGGCGCGTAGGCCGCGGAACCTTTGCTCTCTACCCCAGCGCAACCCACGAGCCCTACATAAGCGAGGCCGAGGGTTATCAAACTGAGCAAGCGAATCGTGGCCATGTCAATCACCTAGAGGTTCTGCGAGACGTACTGCAGCATTTGATCCGCAGTCGTGATTGCCTTGGAGTTCATCTCGTAGGCGCGCTGGGTCTCGATCATGTTCACCAGCTCCTCCACCACATTAACGTTGGAACTCTCCACATAGCCCTGAGCCAGTGTGCCTAGGCCGTTCAGGCCAGGGTTGCCAGGCTGCGGGGCGCCACTCGCGCCAGATTCCATGAAAAGGTTCTCGCCGCGGGCCTGTAGGCCTGCGGGGTTAATAAAGTCGTTAAGCTGTACCGTGCCGATCTGGGTCGCTGCCGGTGTGCCAGGCTGCTGAACACTCACGGTGCCATCGCCCGCTACCGTGATCGACATAGCATCGGCGGGAACGGTGATCGGCGGCTGAAGTTGGTACCCCGCAGAGGTCACCACAAGGCCCTGATCGTTAATGTGAAA
>CBFHSJ010000147.1:0-4055 GCA_965658485.1 Luminiphilus sp. | reverse complement strand
TGGAATTGCCGCATCTCACAGATTTGCATAACTGCGCCCGTGAAGCGGGTTTGGATGTGCTGGTCGAGGTCCACGATGAGGCCGAACTCGAAGAAGCGCTGACATTGGGCGGCGATCTCATCGGCATCAATAACCGGGACCTCCATACTTTTGAGACGAGTCTCGACACCACCTACCGATTGCTCGAGCGCATTCCGGCCGAGGTGCAGGTGGTGACAGAGAGTGGATTCAGTTCTGCAGCTCAGGTCTCGGAGATGCGCGAGCGTGAGGTGCAAACCTTTCTCATTGGTGAGACCTTTATGCGGGCGGCAGACCCAGGCGCTGCACTGGCTGCCATGTTCACTGGTGACTGACCTAGTGTGCCGGGACTACTGGCCGGCCGCGCTTAGTCTGAGATCGCCTGAGGGCGGCCCTTGTTTCCCTAAATCCAGTAGGTGGTTCGGGTCATCAGCTGGCTCGCCAGCGTCATCACGTCCTTCACAGGGCGCGGGAATTCCTCGCCGCCGTGCTCAAGCGCTTCTGCGCCGTGGCGCTCCTCATCGTTCAGCATCTGCTGCAGAATCAATTGAGACTTGCGATCCTCGCCGGGTAAGGCCTTCAGGTGCGACCGCAGATGGCTGGCCACGCGCTCCTCGGTGGCGTGGACAAACCCCAGGCTGACCTTGTCGCCCGCCATGGCAGTCGCAGCACCCAGTGCAAAAGAGGCAGCGTAGAAAAGGGGGTTCAAGCGACTGGGTTCAGCATCAAGCTCGGTTAATCGCGCCTCGCACCATGCCAGATGGTCTGCTTCCTCCTGCGCAGCACTGAGAAGCTTCTCTCGCGTCTTATCCGAGCGGGCGGCCAGTGCTTGTCCCTGATACAGGGCCTGCGCGCAGACCTCTCCCGAGTGGTTCACCCGCATCAAACCCGCAGCATGCTCGCGCTCCCGTGTGCTCAGCGTAGGCTCTTCGTGGCCGACTGCCGGAGAGGGCCGCGATGCGGTCTCGGGCAGTGATATGGACTCGCCCGCCAACTGGCGAAGCCGCTTGTCGACGCGACTCAAAAGGCGGTCGATGCCCGTGAGGGGGCGTCGCGATGAAGTGTGAGTGAGTTCAGACATAGCTTAAGCTTAACGATCTATGGCGCGCCAACCAATATCCCGCCGACAGACCATCCCTTCCCAGCTGATCTGATCCACACCAGCGTAGGCCGCCGTAATGGCATCGGCAATGGAATCACCTAGCGCGCTAACGCAGAGCACGCGTCCGCCTTGCGTGACCACGCTGTCACCGGCTTGCTGTGTGCCGGCGTGAAAGACTTTGGTTGTGGCCGGCCACGCCGCATTTAGGCCTTTAATCTCATGCCCCTTTTCATAGGAGCCGGGGTAACCCCCTGAGGCCAATACCACGCCCACGGCAGGTCGCGGATCCCAGTCGGTTGACATCTCATCCAGCCTGCCGTCGAGCGCGGCGAGGCACAGTGCGCCGAGATCGCCTCTTAGACGGTGCATAATGGGCTGAGTTTCCGGATCGCCAAAACGACAGTTGTATTCGATGACCGAGGGGTTGCCGGTCCCGTCGATCATGAGCCCGGCGTAGAGAAAGCCCGTATAGGGGTGTCCTTCCCTCGCCATGCCTTGCACGGTGGGCAGAATGACTCGCTCCATCACTTTGGCAAAGACTTCATCGGTCACGACTGGTGCTGGGGAGTAGGCGCCCATGCCACCCGTGTTGGGGCCGGTATCGCCTTCACCAATGCGTTTATGATCCTGCGATGTGGCCATGGGCAGCACGTGCTCGCCGTCGACCATCACAATAAAGCTGGCCTCTTCGCCCTCAAGAAAGCCTTCCACGACAACCCTCGCACCGGCGTCACCAAACTTGTTATCGGCGAGCATGTCGTGGATCGCAGCCTCGGCCTCATCCAGCGTCATCGCCACGATCACCCCCTTGCCTGCAGCGAGGCCGTCGGCTTTGATGACAATCGGGGCGCCTTGCTCTCGGACATAGGCCAAAGCCGGCTCGATGTCGGTAAACACCGCATACGACGCTGTGGGGATATCATGGCGCGCAAGAAAATCCTTGGTGAAGGATTTGCTGCCTTCCAATTGTGCGGCGCCGGCGGTGGGGCCAAAGCAGGGGAGATTGAGCTCGGTGAATCGGTCCACAATCCCGGCAACCAATGGCGCCTCCGGACCAATGACCGTCAGTGCGCAGTCCTGCTCCTGGGCAAATTGCGCGAGGCCTTCAATGTCCATGGGATCGAGTGGCACATTGTTGAGCTTCGCTTCCAGAGCCGTGCCGGCGTTACCGGGCGCAACATAGACCCGCGAGACCGTCTGCGGCTCAGCCAGTTTCCAAGCCAGCGCGTGCTCGCGCCCGCCACTCCCCACAACCAGAATATTCATATGGCGGTCTCGCTTTGACTCACTGATCAGTGCCGGAAATGGCGCATGCCGGTAAATACCATCGCCATGCCCGCCTCATTTGCCGCCGCGATGACCTCTTCGTCCCGCATGGAACCGCCGGGCTGAATGACCGCCGCGATCCCGCGCTCGGCCGCATTGTCGATGCCATCCCGGAAAGGGAAGAAGGCGTCGGAGGCCATCACCGCACCTTTGACCTCAAGGTCCGCGTGCTCTGCCTTGATCGCGGCGATGCGCGCAGAGTTAACCCGAGACATTTGGCCAGCGCCCACGCCAATCGTGCGCAGGTTGGCGGCATAAATGATGGCGTTGCTCTTCACGAACTTGGCCACTTTCCAAGCGAACAACAAATCGTCCCACTCGGCGTCAGTAGGGGCCCGCTCAGTCGCCACTGTGAGTTCGTCTCGCGACACCATGCCGTCGTCGCGCTCCTGAACCAGTAGCCCGCCGTTGACCCGTTTGAAGTCTCTGGCAGAGGTGGGGGCGGCCCACGCGCCGGTGCGCAGTAACCGCACGTTTTCCTTTGTTGCAACAGCTGCGATGGCGTCGTTTGATATTTCTGGCGCAATGATCACTTCGACAAACTGGCGCTCAACAATCGCCGCCGCAGTGGCGCCATCCAGCTCGCGGTTAAACGCAATAATGCCGCCGAACGCCGACTCGGTATCCGTGTGAAAGGCGAGGTCATAGGCGCTCATTAAATCCGGCGCGACGGCTACTCCACAGGGATTAGCGTGTTTGACAATGACGCAGGCTGGCTCGTCGAAGCTCTTTACGCATTCCAGCGCGGCGTCGGTATCTGCGACGTTGTTATAGGAGAGCGCCTTGCCCTGAAGCTGCTCGGCGCTACTGATGCCCACCTCGGCCTGTCGCGCCTCTCGATAAAAAGCGGCGCTCTGGTGTGGGTTCTCCCCGTAGCGCATTTCTTGCACCTTCTCGAGCTGCAGGTTGAAGGTCCGTGGGTAGTCCTCAGAGCCTCCCTCCACCAAGCAGCCAAAGTGATTGGCGATCATGCCGTCATAAGCGGCAGTGTGCTCGTAGGCGAGAATCGCAAGATCAAATCGTGTCGCCAGCGTAGTGTGGCCGTCGTGGGATTCGAGTTCAGCGAGGATGCGATCGTAGTCGCCGGCTGATACCACGATGGCGACGTCGCGGTGATTCTTTGCTGCCGCACGGACCATTGTCGGGCCACCGATGTCAATATTCTCCACCGCGTCTTCCAGCGTGCAGTCAGGACGTGCGACGGTGGCCTCGAAGGGATATAAATTCACCACTACCAGATCGATGGGCGGGATCTCGTGGGCGGACATCACTTCGTCGTCTGTGCCGCGCCGACCCAGAATGCCGCCGTGAATCTTTGGGTGCAGGGTTTTCACGCGACCATCCATCATCTCGGGAAACCCGGTGTGGTCAGAGACCTCCACTACGCTCAGTCCCTCCTCGCGGAGCAGCCGGCACGTGCCGCCGGTCGAGAGAATCTCGACGTTGCGCGCAGCCAGCGCGCGCGCGAAATCAACGATGCCGGTTTTATCTGAAACACTGATGAGGGCACGCCTCAGGGGGGCCAGTCCGGCTTCGCTCATGGTTTATCGTTTCCTTTTGCTCGTGGTTTTGCTGCTGGCTGATTTAACGGCAGCGGTTTTGGTAGCGG
>CBFHSJ010000146.1:0-4269 GCA_965658485.1 Luminiphilus sp. | reverse complement strand
TACCTGAAGAGGTCGTGACAAAAGGCAGGTTTTGTTCGATCACGAAGTCGATGAAGTGGCTGCCCTTCACAAAGGCGAGCGCGACGTTCATGCCAAAAGGCTTGTGGGTGAGATCACGCATTTTCAAAACTTCTTCACGGATCGCGTCGAGCTCGCCGGAGCCGGTTTCGATAATGCCCATGCCACCGGCGTTGCAGACCGCCGAGGCGAGTTGGGCTCTGGCGATCCAGCTCATCGGCGCCTGAATGATGGGGTAGTCGGTCCCCGTGATCTCGGTCACCCGGTTTTTGATCGGCGCGGCGCTCATTTCACCCCCTCCAACATTGGCTCAATTCCGGTGCCGGCGATCAATGCATCGACGCGCGTTTGACTAGCTGCCGACAGCTGCCCGTATTGGTCTCGGGTCCACTGCAGGCACTTGGCCTGATAAGGGAAGGTGCGCTGGTGCCACCTCGCGCCATCGATCTCGCATTCCCAGGTCTTCTCTTGCGCCATCACAGCTTGCGCATTCGCGAGTTGCGCCGGCGTATAGACCCGTCCGATTTCCTCTAACAATCCTCTTAGACTCGCAGGCTGATCCTCGATGGCGACCCAATCAGAGTCCTCGGGCATCAGGCCGCTGCCATCCGGCATACGATCAACCCAGCCTACCGTGCGCGGGGCAACGGCGTGGGCAATTTGCCGCGAGGTGGGATCAAAGCCCACCAACTGGCTCAGCTGCCCAAATAGACCAAAATCTCCGGCACCGGGGCGGCGGCCCAGCATGAACGGTTGGTTGGCGAGATGCGCCTCCATCGCGGCGAGGAACCGCCGATAGCTGGCATCGATGATGGGCGCCGTCTCCTCGTTCGACCCGACCACCCAAAGTCTTTCGATCTGTCGCTGGGAGATGAAGTCCTTGAACTGCTGAAACTGCGACTGCGGCATGGAGACATCCATGCTGAGCGGCAACTTGGTGCCGGCGTTGTCGGCATCGGTCGCGAAGTGCCAGCGGTAGTGGAACATATACTTGGTGCACCACTCGTCCGAGAAGTCCTCGATGAGGTAATCGATAAAGGCCAGTGCAGGATCGTCTGGCAACACCGACCGGCCGGCGTGGTCTGCCTCCAGTCGACGAATGATCGGCGTGGAGTCACAGTGGGCGGTGAGCTCGCCGCCCTCCTCAAAAAAGAAGGTAGGCATGAAGGTCGGCTTGGGCGCCTCGACTCCCAATGCGTCGCATGTTGTCTCAGGCTGGCCCCAGGTGATGGCATAGGGGATGCGTCGGTAACGCAGCAGCGCCACCATCTTCTGGGTATAGGGCGAGCCGGTGCCCCCCACCAGCTGGACGGGATCGAGAGACATCGTTAGCACTCCTTGCGGCGTCTTGAAGCGATCTATATATTGGCATAAATAGTGCCAATAAGTAAGCGCTGGGGCGTTTACGGGAAATCGTCGCTGTCTGACGAAAGCACCTCTGCCGCCGCGAGGATCGGGGTTAAGGTGGGAGTAAGCTGTCGCTATGGTATATAAAACCTCACGACTGCTAGGACAAGCAACCTGACAACCGCTCCTCGGCGCCGTGTATTGCGGGCACAGCCTGCAGGCCTCGCTTACGGGCGACTTTGACAAACACTGTGGCAATCACTATGGAGACTGCCGGTATGACATCAAGACACAAACTGTGGCTCGGCTCCATCGTGCTCTATGCGCTGTTCTTCAGTTGGTACACCGACTTCGGTGGTCCGCTGACTGAAACCGAAATACAGGCGTACATCGCCAAAACTGAAAACCTCGATCTGGGCGGAGACCCTTCAGCTCGCGGAGCGCTACTTGAGTTTCTGCGCAATGACACGGGTGGCCAGTTTTTGATGTTCAACGCGGTGGATCTGGCGAAAAATCCACCCCAGATAGAGGGCGCACCACCTGATGCCGACGGGCAAACGCTGATCGACCTGTATATGGAGCACATGATTCCCGCGCTGCTTTCCCGCGCGAGTCACCCTGTCGTGGTGGGCAAATCGGTGGCCGACAGCCTTGATCTGCTGGGTATCGAAGGCGCAGAGACGTGGTCGGATGGCGCGATAATGCGGTATCGAAGCCGGCGCACCCTGATCGATATCATCGGGGACACAGAGTTTTACGAGCGGCACGATTTCAAATTGGCAGGCCTTGAGAAAACCATCGCCTACCCCATAGAGCCGCGAATTTATCTCGGCGACCTGCGTCTATTGCTGGGGCTTTTGATGCTGGCGGTTACCGCGCTCCTCAATGGACGCTTAGCGGCTCGCTAGCGCAGGCGCGGCACGAGCAGCGGTGTGCTGCTTAGATAATCTTGGTACGCCGGGTCGTCGCCCCACAGCGCCTGACCCCGCCTCACCAGTGTTGGAATGCCACTGATGCGAGTTAGCAAGGCGTAGACAAAGAGCGGTGAAAGCATCACCACCCATTGAGTGCCTGATAAATACGGTATGGCCATCACCGCAATACCAACCCACAGCAAGATTTCACCAAAGTAGTTGGGGTGGCGGGAGCGAGCCCACAACCCCGTGTTAATAAATCGCCCCTCATTGGCCCGATCTGCCTTGAAGCGCGACTTTTGACGGTCTGCCATCACTTCGATGGCGAAGCCTGCCGCCCACATCACGGCGCCGATCACATAAACGGCGCCCAACGCTGTCGGCTCGATGCTCAATATGGCGGTGAGGGCTGCACAGCTGGTCATCACTACCCAGGCGCCCTGCAACGTCCAAGCCACAAAAAAGCGCGACGAGGAGATCTTGATGTGATCAAAGCGTTGATCGCCACCCGCCGTGTGGATGCGGCGGAACAAAAAGCTGCCGAGACGGCCCGCCCAGACAAAGATCATGATGGCGATCAGCCATTGCGCACCTGAGGGCGCGGGCGCGACGCTAATGGCGCCCAGGGTGACGGCGATATAGGTCAGGCTGCCAGTCAAGTCATAAAACCGCTCAGTCTGCAGCAACCGGGCGGGGATAAAAGCTACCCACTGGATCAAGTAAGCGGCCAATGCCAATGCGGTCAGCGCGGGCCAACCGCCGAGTTCCAAGGCATCCGGATTGGCGAGTGTTGCGACCCCCGTGGGCAACGCCACCGCCAGCAGAATAAATAGGATTTTTTTCATGGCGCTGATTCTCTTTGGCTTAGCGCCGGCAGACGCCGACTCCTGTCTTCGCTCTGACTCCCTTACGCTAGATACTCTAGCGGCCGGCCAGTGGTTCAGGCCTAGACTGCGTACAGGCCGTCAAACATCGGTTCGCAGAGTGAGCATGACGCCGCGCTGGCCCGAGACCTGATTCTCCAGCAACGCCTGCCAAATCGTGTTGCATGCCTCAGTACCCGCGTGCGATTCCATGGCCAATGTCGGAGCCAGTCGCTGGACCAAGCTGATGCTGGCCGCATACGCTTTGCCCATCATCACACCGCCACCCCACTCCGCATCCCGCTTTTCAATTTGTGCGGGCGCAAAAAAGACCTCAGGTTCGCTGCCGGGCAGCGAGTCACCACCGAGCGATTGTCCAAATTGGTCCCAGTGCGTCGCGCCAACCAGCAGCGTAAGCACCGCATGGTCGGTCAAGTGAGAGTGCAGCCGGGACCGCACGCTCACATCTCCGGCAATATCGATATAAGCGGTTGGCGCATGCTCCAGGATTTCGAGTTCACCATAGGGCACTACGCTGTCATAGCACTCAAGCGCCTCGGCAAATGGCACATTCTGGTCTGCCGTTAATCCCACGATGGCGCCATCAAAGCCTGCTGCTCGCAGAAAGGCCGCTGTGCTGAACCCGGTCTTAGATGATGCCGAGCCTATCACCACCTGCTCCACCGCATACCAGTCGTTATCGAGCAATAAGTCGGCGATCACGTAACCGGTCATGAACAGCGGGAAAAAGATACATCGCTGGTCTTCCAGTGCGTGCAATTCGTCAGGTTCGGAACGTGTGCGCGCATACTGGTTGTAAAGGCCCGGCAGCGGCTGGCGGTGCGCCACCGCGTCGGTGAAACCCCGTGCTGTCACATCGCCCGGCGTCATCACTACGTGGCTACTCATCGGGAAGAACCCATACAGTCGCTCGCCCACCTCAATCGCGTCGACCTGGCTGGCAATGACCTCTCCGATGCCCCACACCGTTACCTTGCCCCAAGGATCTTCCCCGGTGGGATAGAACTGCCAGTAACCGAACAAATCACCCGAGGCGGCGTAAGTAACGTTATTCGCCGTCATCGCAAACTTGTCTATCGCCACCAATATCTCGCCTGCACCGGGTT
>CBFHSJ010000145.1:0-4276 GCA_965658485.1 Luminiphilus sp. | reverse complement strand
GGGAGGTATTGATCCGGTATCAGGTTGACCTGGTGCACGTGCATTCCCGGCGGGGTGCGGATATCTGGGGTGGTCTGGCGGCGCGAAAACTCGGTGTGCCCTGCGTGCTGTCTCGACGCGTCGATAACCACGAACCTGCTTGGGTAGTCGCGGCCAAATACCGGCTTTACGATCATGTGATTGCGATTTCTGAAGGGATTCGTGATGTGCTGATTGCTGGCGGGTTGGCACCAGGCAAGGTGTCCTGCGTTCGCAGCGCGGTCGATTGGGAGCGGTTTCAGCAGCCCGCAGACAAAGCAGGCCTGGTGACACGTTTTGATTTGTCTGAGGACGCAAAGGTAATCGGTATTGCCGCTCAGCTCATTCCGCGCAAAGGTCACGATGTCTTGCTGGAGGCGCTGTCTGGTTTGGTTAAGAGGTGGCCGACTTTGCAGGTGTTGGTAATGGGCAAGGGGCCTTCGGAATCTGCGATCAGGGAGCAGGCTCGCACCCTCGATCTGAGCCGGCATGTTCAGCTTGTGGGGTTTGTTAAGGATCTTGAGCACGTATTGCCGAGTCTTGATTTTCTGGTTCATCCGGCGCGAACAGAAGGTCTGGGCGTAGTGTTATTGCAGGCCGCCTCTGCGGGTATCGCGGTGATTGCCTGTGACGCGGGCGGCATGCCCGAGGCCGTGATTGATCAGCAGACGGGCTTGCTGGTGACGCCAGGCGATGCCGGGGCGCTCACGACGGCCATCGAGAGCTTGCTCGCAGACCCCGGGCGAGCCGAGGCTTATGGCGCCAAGGGACGAGAGCGGATGCTCGCTTCTTTCTCAATCTCCGCGATGGCACAGGGCAATGTGAATGTGTATCGCACGGTAATGGCCGCGCGCTCCGGGGGGTGAGGCTACCCTCGCAGATGCAGTGACCCAAACTCTCGATCTATTTCTGTTTTTTCTTCTGCCGACCCGGCCGGGTGGTCTGTTGATGCTTGCGCATCAGCGCGCGCATCTGGTCGTAAGACAACCCCAGCAGTTTGGCAGCTTCATTCTGGCGCTGGTCGCAGGCTGTAAGCGCGCGTTGTAGCCAAGCAAGTTCGGTCTCTCGCAACAAATCCTTTAGGGACAGGGGCCAATCGGGGGTTTCTTCGATCGAACTGGTTGCCTCTTTGTGCCCTGATTCCTTGAGACGTTCGCCGGTGGCCTCTGATGCCAAAGCGAAGGGGTCAATCACGATCGTCTTGATCGGGCGTCCCGGGTCAGTCGTTCTGAATAAGGATCGTTCGACAACATTTTTGAGTTCGCGGACATTGCCGGGCCAGTGATGGGCGCCGAGCTGCTGAACCGCAGCATCGCTGAAGCCGGGGAAGTAGTCCCAGCCGAGTTCACGGCACATGCGAACACTGAAATGCTGGGCTAATTCGTAAAGATCGTCCTCACGCTCTCTCAAGGGGGGCAGATGCACTACCTCGAAGCTGAGCCGATCGAGCAAGTCCCAGCGAAACAGCCCTTCATCGGCCAAGGAGGGTAGATCGGCGTTGGTGGCCGCCACCAACCTGACATCGACCCGTAGCGTCTTTTGCCCGCCAACCCGCTCAAACTCGCCGTATTCAATCACCCGCAGCAGTTTTTCCTGCAGACGCAGTGACATGGTGGCGAGCTCATCGAGAAACAGTGTGCCGCCATCGGTGAGCTCGAATCGCCCGATATGCTGCTTTGTCGCCCCAGTAAACGCCCCGGCTTCGTGGCCAAAAAGTTCACTCTCCAGCAGGGTCTCGGCGATGGCACTACAGTTGATTTTCGTAAAGGCTTGGTCCCAGCGTGGTGAAAGGTAATGCAGGCGCTCCGCAGCTAATTCTTTACCCGTCCCCCGCTCCCCAATGATCAAGACAGAGCGGTCAATGGCTGCCAGTCTGGAGATGTGGTCCAGTGCGGCGGCGAGCTGAGGGGACTCGCCAATAATGTTTGGAGCTTGTGTGTTCATGTGTGTAATTTTCACCTATAAAGGCCCTTTATGCCATTTTATAAAGGTAAATATAACCTTTATGCGATCTTTTGCTGCCTTCAATTTTCTTAAATCTATGATTTTAAACACTAAAAAATTTATGGTACGTCTCTCGCTAAGATAGTGGTGTGCAGGCGCAAACGGCCTGACAAGACAAGGACGCAAGTCATCATGAAACAACGGAGAGATGAAATGGATGTTATCGACGAGAAGGCGCTGGTTTACATGGCGGTGTTATTTGTCTGCAGCGCAGTGGCGGTATTCGCCGGGCCAGCCAGAGCAGCGGCCACCTTCGGGTTAGTTACGGCGTCGGTGGAGGGCGCTTATTGGCTGGGCCGGAGCTTGGCGGATCGCTATGCGGCCCCCCATCAGCCGGTGTCGGGTGTGAAGGGGGAACAGCGCTATGCGAGTTGATTCGAGGGTAATGGAACGGGATGTCAGTGTGGCGCGGGCTAGAGTGATCGGCGCGATGGTGGCAGGCGTGATGCTGATGGCAGGCTGCGGCATGGTGACCGCGGTCAGTGAAGAGGCGCCTAGCGACTAGGCTCTCTGTGAAGAAAAGCGCTAGGCAGGTGTTGTGTCACCTGAGGTAGCAGCGCTCGACTGTGCCGAGTTGGTGGAGCGAGCAGGTACCGAAATCGTATAAGAGGAGAGAGACATGGGCATTTTTTCAAGAATATCGGATATCGTGAATTCCAACTTGAATGCGCTGTGTGACAGTGCAGAAGACCCGGAAAAGATGATTCGCCTGATTATTCAGGAGATGGAGGACACGCTCGTTGAAGTACGAAGTGCATCAGCGCGGGTCATCGCCGAGCAGAAAACCGCCTCGCGCCGACGTGATCGGATCGCCGCGGAGGTCACCGCCTGGGAAGACAAGGCAAAGCTGGCAGTTTCCAAGGGGCGCGATGATCTGGCCAAGGCGGCACTGCAGGAGCGAAGGGCGGTGGAAGATACCCTGCGCGTTGTGGAAGAAGAGTTAACGACGTCAGGCGAGCATATTGGTCAGCTCAATGAAGAGATCGGCCAACTGCAGCAAAAACTCGATGACGCCAAGGCCAAGCAGAAAACCATTTTGTTGCGCGCTAAGACAGCAAGTTCTCGAGTGCAGGTGAAAAAGCAGGTTCAGCGCGACGAGTTGGATAATGCCTTCGCCAAGTTTGAGCGCTTCGAACGGAAGGTCGATAACCTCGAAGGGGAATTGCAGGCCATGGATCTGGGGCGCGATAACGCCTCCAGCCTGGCGGCTGAGATTGAAGCGCTGGGTGAAGAGGACTGGCTGGATGAGGAGCTCTTGCGAATTAAGGACTCGATGGCACAGGCAGAGCCTGCGCCATCTGACAATGCCGAGCCCAAAAAGGCATGACCATAGCTGGCATAATCGAACCCAAGGAACAGGGGCTGAGCGTAACGCACGCGCAGTGATCAACAGGGAGGGGAAATGAACCCATTTGAAATGTTATTCGTGCCCATGGTGCTGTTCATGGTGATCGTGGCGCCAACATGGATCGTGATGCACTACCGCAGCGTGAACCGGTCCAATAGCCAGCTTAGCGAGGATGATCGGCAGGCACTGGAAGACATGTTAGTGGCAGTGGATCAAATGGCGGATCGCATCGAGTCGCTTGAATCGATACTGGATGCTGATCACCCGAACTGGCGCCAGGAGAGCGGCGGCCAGACGAAGAAGGAGGTGTAAAGGTGTCGAATCGTCAGCGTAGTTTTGGTGAGAGCCGTCGTCGCGGTTGGGGTATGGGTCTCTATCGAAACCGCTCCGAAGGATGGATCGGTGGAGTCTGTGCAGGGCTGGCTGCACACTGGGATGTTCCCAACTGGGTCGTCCGTCTCGCCGCCCTGGCACTGTTGATGTTCACAGGTTCTCTCGCGTTTTGGCTGTACGTGATTGCCTGGGTAGCAATTGCGCCCAAGGCGTCGCGGTGGTCCGACCTTCCTGAGGGCGAAGTGGAGATCGACATGGAGTACGACGAGGATCGTCACACCTATCGCCGCAAGACCGTCTTTCGCTACACCGATGCGCCCGCCGAGCGGGTTCGAAAGGCGAAAGAGCGAGTTGCCAAGGCAGCCAGTCGCATCGAGGCCATGGAGCGCTATGTCACGTCCCGACAGTACGACTTGAATCGGGAATTCTCGAAGCTCTGAGATTCCCTCATAATGGTGGGATGCAGCTATTGTTCTCCCATGCCAATGGTTATCCGCCGGATTCCTATCGAGTATTGCTGAGCAGCCTGAGCGAAAACTTAGGTGCGCCCGTCAGCAAGCATGCTCACAGACC
>CBFHSJ010000144.1:0-4396 GCA_965658485.1 Luminiphilus sp. | reverse complement strand
AGGAGAAAGTAGGTTCAGTCAGCAAATGTGTCACGGCAGCCATGTAGATTAAGGCGCAGCTCATCAGCAGCAGCAACGTGGGCCAGGCAAACCCGCCAATATGGCGAATCACAACCTGCTGGGCTTCTTGTTCATTTGTAACCATGTCTGCCTCCCTGAGACCGCCGGGTTGTCTCTCTTTTCAGGAAAAATCTCTACCAAAGACCGCTGACTGGGGCTAAAGCTAGCGCGATTGACAAGCTATTTCGCCCGAAATTGATGCAAAACGTGACATCTAATGCAAACTGTCACATTTTGCTAACCAAGGCAGGGCAAGATAATAGCGGAAGCGTATTCGCCAAGCGAAGGCAAGGAGCTTCATTTTGCGGGCGGTTACAAAGATGTTCAGACTCAGGGAAAGATTGGGGTGGCGTCGCGGTCTCAGGCGGCTTATCAGCTTTTGTCTACTTGTCGTTATCAGCAGTGGCGCATACGCCTTGCCTTTTACCATTCTCAATAACGAGGCGCCGCCGAGCGGAACAGGCGAGATTTTTCTCACTTTTGACGACGGCCCCCACCCAAAAATCACGCCGCAGATACTGGCAGTACTTGAGGAAACAAACACGCCAGCAACTTTTTTCTTCATCGGGAGCAAGGTGGCGGCGCACCCGGAGTTGACGGCGGCAGCTCAGCGGGCAGGGCACGAGATCGCTGCCCACGGCTGGGCGGGAAATTGGCCGGTATTCTGGCGACATGAGGCCGCACACACAGACATTAGGAAAACCCGCGACGCGATTAGCGGTGCAACCGGAAAAGAAATGGCGACACCCATACTCTTCAGGCCGCCGCGAGGATTGGTGTCTCCCGCGGTATCCACACTGCAGCATGACTGTCTTATTCGCCTCGGGCACATCACCTTTTACGCTGACGACGCAAGCGCATCGCCATCAGAGGCTCACTTGGTGTTGGACGCCCTGAAGACTGGCGTGACTCGCCATAATGGGGCAGCCGTCGTGCTACATAGCAGTCGCTACCGGGCAGAGAACGAGCAAGACGATCTCATAGACAAGAGTTGGCTCCCGATAACACTCAAACGCTTTATTGACTGGTCAAAAAGCCGCGGGTACCGCTTTACAACCCATCCCGGGCTCAGCGGAGCCAATTGCTGAGAACTTATGGTATGAGCTTGCCTCGGTGTTTGAAATTAATAGTCGTAGGGTCACTCGCGCTATTTAGTGGACAGAGCTGCTGGGCATTGATCGGGACCGTCGACGTCAATGGTGATGGCTTGCTGATTTCCGCGGCGCCAGAAAACCACTTTGCGCCTGTTGATCAAACAACGGCGGAGCGACCCTTTCTTTTTTGGCTAAATGCCGATCAGGACGACCTCGATTTTTACGAGAGCTGGCCCATTGATCGACCTGACTTTGTCGACGACGAGCCGGGTTCACTACGAGATATGGAAGACTTAGCGCGCCTGATGATTTCCTCGAGTGCAGGCGTTCAGGCGCTTGCCGCTGATTCAAAGCTGGTGGTCCGCTGGGTAGACAGCGAGGGCAGTCGCGCGATTAGGTTATGGCAGTCCGCGGATCCAAACTGCTCCCGCCGTTATCTCGAAGAGACCTCTGCAGGACAAATGCAGCTAAGCGCTCCCTTCTCGAACTCACTGGGTGTTGCTTCCGCTGCTGGCGGGCCCGTCGAGATTCGGCTGGATCTGTGGTCAGCAGAGCAAAGACAAGCGGGTCAGATCTGCCTGTTGTTTGAGGGAGTGAGTCAGGGCATTGGGTCCATACGCCTCGCACTCAGTACGCTCATTTGGAGTTAAAAATTAGGGTTAATGGCCGGACACCATTTATAGCGTTTATGGGACACACTAATGAGTTTGGGAATCCTTTTTTACACTGAGCGGCACAGCAACCGCCTCCATACTGTTATCACCTGAAGGGCAATACCAATGCCATCAACACTCACCGTCAGAGTCGCCAGCCGGAGCGATCTCGACGACCTGACAATACTGTTCGATCTATACCGGCAGTTTTATCAATGCGCGCCAGATCTGCCTGCTGCAAGAAACTGGCTTGAAAAAAACATGGACCAAGAGCGTTCGACTGTTTTCGTAGCCGATAAAAGGGGTACTTTATTGGGGTTCACTCAGCTGTACCCGGCGCTGTGTTCCGTTGATCTAGTCAAATATTTCGTGCTCTATGACCTGTTCGTAGACCCATCCGGAAGACGCTCGGGGGTTGCACGCGCCTTAATGAACGCGGCGAGTGAGTGGGCGAAAGCGCAGGGCGCTGCCCGGCTGGACCTGGAAACGGCGCGCGATAATGCACCAGGACAGGCTTTATACAGGGACCTGGGCTATGAACTCGATGAGGTATTCCTGAAGTTCAGTCTGGACCTGTCCGACTAAGCATTACTCTTCTTCAGACCGTCACGACTTTATTACGGCCCGAGTTTTTAGCCGCGTATAAGCCCTCGTCCGCGCGCTTCAAGATCTGATCCACGCTCTGACCCGTCTCGCTATGGGCTACCCCAATACTGATCGTAGTCTTCAGGATCTCTCCCGTGCCGGCTTCGATCATTTGGCGCAGCGACTCGGCGATAGAAGCAGACTCATCGCGGGTCACACTCTCCACGATCACCAGAAACTCCTCGCCACCCCATCGGGCCACCGTATCCTGCACCCGCATGCGGGCCTTCAGGATCTCGGCAATTCTCTGCAGAATGCGGTCTCCCGTGTCATGGCCATGCTGGTCGTTGATTGCTTTGAAGTGGTCGATATCAATCATCATCACCGCGTAGCGGCGCTGCCTGGTGGCAAAAAGGTTGAGCGCACGCTCTGCGACCCGTCGGTTGGCAATTCCCGTCAAGGTGTCGGTATTGGCCGCCTTGCGCAATCTATCGACACGTTCTGCCGTTTCTCGCAGCTGGTCACGTTCGCGCACCCAAATGCCCAGAAGCCAGGAAAATAATCCGTAGACGCACAAGACCAGCGGGGCGATGCGCCAGTCATTGAGATAAGCGCCCGCCAGCGCCTCTCTGGAGCTGCCCATATAGGCGACGAGCCCCATGACCAGACCCGCACCCGCTCCGATGTACAAACTGATTCGACCCCAAAGCAGCGTGGTGATAATGACCAGCACTGGTGTGTAAAGCAGGCTAATTATGACGCCAATCGTGGCGTCGGCGGGCTCAGCGTAGAGCCATGACACCGACCATCTGATGACAATCAGCATGAGGATGCCCACCGCGATACCGCGGTGCCAGAATAAGTTCATCCACGGCCAGGCCAGCAACAAAATTGAGCAAACGGCGAACCAGCCACCGGCAAGCCAATTGGAGAAATAGGTGCCGTAACCAAGGGAAGCCGAGACCAAAACCGCCCCAGCTAGCGCCCAGGCAAACAGCATGAGCACTCTCAGCATGCGCGATGCAGAGCGCTGGTCAACTTCCGCTGCGCTGAATGCCTTGCCGTCTTCACCCGGCACGCCATATTCCGTTGGCAACCCGAGCAACTGCGTGGTCGTCTCCTGACTCATGAGCAGAGTGTGCGTGTCCCTGCGAACTTACTCAAGCTGGCTGCGCTACCCGGTGGGGACCTCACTGAACGGGATGCCTTTATCGAGGCGAGGCTCCTGCGGTAAACCCAGTACCCGCTCAGCAATAATATTGGCCATGATTTCGTCCGTGCCACCGGCGATGCGCAGACCCGGCGCCCCCATGTAGGCCCGCTGGATAATGCCGGCCTTGGTGGCTAATGCCTCGTCAGCAATGGCGCCACTGGCACCTAGAAGATCCATCAGATAAGAGGACATCGCCTGCATCTTGGGCGCGCCGACCAGCTTGCCAATGGAATTCTCCGGTCCGGGCAGGGCACCCCGAGATAGCGCCGTCAGCGACCGGTATCCCGTGTATTTCAAACCCGCCTCCTGCACATACCAGTTGGCAATCCGCGCACGCACTGCAGAGTCTTCCAGCGCAGGTCGGCCATCGATTTCGACCTCCTCCGCTACGGACATGGCCAGAGAGACATCCATCTGGCCAAAGCTGCCGCCAATCGCGGCGCGCTCGTTCATGAGCGTGGTAAGCGACACCTGCCAACCCTGACCGACTTCGCCCAAGCGTTGACTGTCTGAAACCCTCACGTCGGTGAAGTACACCTCGTTAAAATCCGAATCCCCTGTCAGCTGCTTGATCGGCTTGACCTCAACACCCGGCGCCTTCATGTCGACATAGAAATAGCTGAGCCCCTTGTGCTTTGGCACGTTGGGATCGGTGCGCACCACGATCACACCGTAATCAGAGTAATGGGCGCCCGAGGTCCAAATCTTTTGTCCATTGATGACCCAGTCGTTCCCGTCGCGCTCTGCGCGGGTGCGCAGTGCGGCGAGGTCCGAGCCGCCCGCAGGCTCTG
>CBFHSJ010000143.1:0-4420 GCA_965658485.1 Luminiphilus sp. | reverse complement strand
GTGGCTATGGCGATGGCCAAAGAGCTCACGCACCATAGTCTGCCCGAGATTGGTGATGCGTTTGGTGGGCGAGATCACACGACAGTTTTGCATGCGTGTCGTAAAATCAAAGAGCTGCGGGATGTCAGCCCCGATATTAGCGAGGACTATCAAAACTTGCTGCGCGCACTGACTACCTGAATGGCCAACCTGCCGGGCGGGCACACCACCCGGTTACTGCAAAAGACTGAACGAGCTGAAAACATGAAATTCTCAATTGCCCGCGATGCACTGATTAAACCATTGAATTTGGTGGCGGGGGTCGTCGAGAGACGGCAAACGCTGCCTATTTTGTCAAACGTAATGCTGGCACTTGAAGACAAAACCCTTTCACTTACTGGAACCGATCTTGAGGTAGAGCTGATTGGGCGTGTCGAGCTTGAGGCGGCGGGCGTTGATGGCGAGGTGACGGTGCCGGCCAGAAAACTGGTTGATATCTGTAAATCACTTCCCGAGGGTTCCACTATAGAATTCTCTCTAGAGGGGGGCAAGGCGACAGTCAAGGCCGGCCGCAGCCGCTTCACCTTGTCCACTTTACCAGCTGCGGATTTTCCGGCGGTGGAGAGTGGCGCCGGTTCGGTGGCGTTGTCTCTGGATCAATCGTTGGTGAAGCAGTTGATAGATGGCACCGCATTTGCGATGGCCCAACAGGACGTGCGCTACTACCTTAATGGTTTGTACCTGGAAATACTGGGTGGTCGTTTACGGGTAGTCGCGACAGATGGCCACCGTTTGGCTCTGGCAACGGGGCCGGCTTTGGTTGAGGCTGCTGATACGGGGGTTATCATTCCACGCAAGGGAGTGCTGGAGTTGTCGCGTTTACTTGATGGCAGCGTGCCTCTGGAGCTCGCTATTGGCACTAACCATATCCGCGCTACCAATGAGCAATTTACCTTCACTTCTAAGCTGGTTGACGGCAAGTTCCCCGATTATGAGCGCGTAATCCCGAAAAATGCCGACAAGTCTGTGATTGGCGAACGGGGCGAGTTGAAGCAGGCTTTTACTCGCACAGCGATCTTGTCGAATGAAAAATACCGGGGTGTTCGGCTGAAGTTGTTGGAGAATAGCCTCGATATTACAGCCAACAACCCGGAGCAAGAACAGGCAGAGGAAGCGGTGGGCGTCCAGTATACCGGTACCGAACTGGAGATTGGTTTCAACGTCAGCTATTTGCTGGACGTCTTATCGGTGCTGGAGCAGCCCCAGGTTCGGCTATCTCTATCAGACGAGGCGAGCTCGGCGCTACTTGAAAATGCGGAGCCTTCCTCTGAGGGAGAGCCCGAGCGGCTGTACGTCGTGATGCCCATGCGGCTCTGATCGCCGCCCTACCCGCTTCGGTGCTGAAGCACATTACGATCGAGGGCGTCAGAAACCTGGCGCAAACTGAAGTGGCGCTACCGGCTGGCGCCACGGTGCTTTTTGGCGCCAACGGCTCAGGCAAAACGAGCTTCCTTGAGGCAATCCACTTGCTGGCCGTGGGCCGTTCTTTCCGCACACACCAATCAAAACCTGTGATTCAGCATGGTGTGGCACATTGCCGGGTTGTGGGCGAGGTGCAGCGCGGCAGGCGCTCTACTGTTATGGGTCTTGAAAAGCACCGCGATGGCAACGTTAAGGCGCGGGTCTCCGGGGAAAACGTGCCATCACTATCTGAGTTAGCGCTGCACCTTCCACTGGTATTGTTGGATACCGAGGGGTTGGGGATTGTTACGGGTCCCCCTGAGGGCCGCCGGCGGTTATTGGATGGCACTTTGTTCCACGTAGAACAAGGGTTTTTGTCTCAATGGAAGCGCTACGCGCTGGCTGTTCGACAACGTAATAGCGGCCTGCGCCGTGGTATACTTGACAGCGATAAAGCGTGGCGTCATGAGATCGCGGAAACCGGGACCCTGCTAACACAACAAAGGCAGGCGCTGGTTGAGAAATTGGCCGATGAGTTAGCGCGACTGGTGCCTGCCCTTTCAGATGATTTGGTCGGCCTGGAGGTGATGTTTCGCGCTGGCTGGGATCAAAAATTGTCTCTGGCTGAGGCGCTGGAGCGAAACGCAGACAGCGACACAGCCCAGGGGTTTACGCAGGTCGGTCCGCACAGGGCTGATTTGCGCTTAATGCGCGACGGCGGGTTGGCGGCCGAAGTGCTGTCACGGGGCCAGCTAAAGCTGGCGCTAGTGGCGCTTAAGTTGGTTCAGGGGGTGTTGATAGAGGATGCCTCCTCATTATCACCGCTGTATTTGGTGGATGATTTACCCGCCGAGTTGGATCGGGAACACTGCGCTAGAGTGTGCGAGCAATTGGGCGCTGGACGGCAAGTGATACTAACTGCGGTGGATCGCGCGCCGCTCGAAGCTGCCTGGGGCGGGAATCCGCTCAACTTGTTCCACGTGGAACAGGGGCGAGTGCTACCGGCGTGATTCTACTGTTGTTGGTGCCCGGTGTGGTGTTGCAGGTATATTTTTTAACTGATTAGTGGGGCTGCATGTCAGACGAGAACATAGAGAACCCAGAATCTGGAGATTATGATTCCTCCAGCATCAAAGTACTGAAGGGCCTGGATGCGGTGCGCAAGCGGCCTGGGATGTACATTGGGGATACCGATGACGGCACTGGCCTGCATCATATGGTGTTTGAGTTGGTGGACAACAGCATCGATGAGGCGTTAGCCGGCCATTGCAGCCAAATTGACGTGATTATTCACCCTGACGAGTCGGTGACGGTGGCCGACAATGGACGCGGTATTCCCACAGAGCAGCATGAGGAGGGCGTTTCCGCCGCCGAAGTCATCATGACGGTGCTGCACGCTGGCGGTAAGTTTGATGACAACACCTATAAAGTGTCGGGCGGCCTTCATGGTGTGGGTGTCTCAGTGGTCAACGCGCTCTCTTCCACTTTGCAGCTGACTATTCGTCGCAAAGGCGAGTTGTTTGAACAGACCTATACCCACGGTGTTCCTGAAACGCCCTTGGCGGTAGTAGGGCAAACCAGCGAAACGGGCACAGCCGTGCGGTTTACACCTTCGCCGGAGACTTTTAGCAATATTGTTTTTCACTACGATATATTGAGAAAACGGCTGCGAGAGCTCGCTTTCTTGAATAGTGGCGTTCGAATCTTTTTAAAGGATGAGCGTTCAGGTGAAGAGGAGCTTTTTGCCTACGAGGGCGGTTTGCGCGCCTTCGTCGAGTTTTTGAACCAGAGCAAAACACCCATCGCCAAAGTCTGCCATTTTCAAGCCATGGCAGAGGAGGGTGTTGAGGTAGAAGTTGCCCTGCAGTGGAATGATGGGTTCCAGGAAGGTCTTTACTGCTATACCAACAACATCCCGCAGCGAGATGGTGGTACCCACCTGGCGGGGTTTCGGGCTGCCCTCACCCGGTGTTTAAATAATTATATTGAAAAAGAGGGGCTTGCGAAGAAAAACAAGGTCTCCACCACCGGTGATGATGCGCGAGAAGGTCTCATGGCCATCTTGTCGGTGAAGGTGCCCGACCCCAAATTCTCCTCTCAAACGAAAGACAAATTGGTGTCCAGTGAAGTGAAGGGTGCGGTTGAGCAGGCGATGAACCAGTTCTTCAGTGACTTCCTGATTGAAAACCCCGTCGATGCCAAGCTGGTGGTCGGAAAAATGATCGATGCTGCGCGAGCCCGAGAGGCGGCGCGCAAGGCGCGAGAAATGACCCGCCGCAAAGGCGCGCTCGATATCGCCGGCCTTCCCGGGAAACTGGCGGACTGCCAGGAGCGTGATCCGGCGTTGAGCGAGCTGTATCTGGTGGAGGGAGACTCTGCAGGTGGCTCTGCTAAGCAAGGCCGCAATCGAAAATTCCAAGCCATTTTGCCGCTCAAAGGCAAGATTTTGAATGTGGAGAAGGCCCGTTTCGACAAGATGCTGAGCTCCGCTGAGATCGGAAATCTCGTGACGGCGCTCGGTTGCGGCATTGGTAAAGACGAGTTTGATCCTGACAAGCTCCGATATCACCGCATTATCATCATGACAGACGCGGATGTGGACGGATCGCACATCCGCACGCTGTATCTCACATTCTTTTTTCGGGAGATGCGCGAGCTCATCGATCGTGGGCATGTCTACATCGCGCAGCCCCCCCTCTACAAACTGGCTCGCGGCAAGCAAAGCCGCTACCTCAAGGATGAGGCCGCATTTGCTGAGTATTTGACACAGTCCGCACTCGAAGAGGCGGCGATATTTACCAATGCTGAAGCGCCACCCTTGGCGGGTGAGGCGCTGGCAGATCTGGTGTCGTCGTATCAGACGGTGGCTGCACACATCGAGCGACTCGCCCGGGTGTACCCGCGGGATGTGCTCTGGCCTATGATGTCAGTGCCCTCGCTGGTAGCCGAAGATTTGGTGGACGAGGCCAATGTCCAGGCA
>CBFHSJ010000142.1:0-4443 GCA_965658485.1 Luminiphilus sp. | reverse complement strand
CATTCGCGGGCACAGCATTCCCGGGTCCCGCTATACCTCGCGTGACTTCATGGAGCAGGAATGGGAGGGCATGTGGACGCGGGTGTGGCTACTTCTAGGGCGGGAGTCTGAACTGCCCGAACCCGGAGACTGGCAAATGGAGCCCGTGGGGCGCGAAGAGATCCTGATGGTGCGCCAGCAGGACGGCAACATCAAAGCCTTCTATAACGTGTGCCAACACCGCGGCAATCCGCTGGTGGACGAGTCTAAGGGCAGTAACCCGCGGCGCTTTGTGTGTCGCTATCACAGCTGGGCGTTTCTGCCCGACGGTGCACTGCAGTTCGCGCCGGATAAAGAAGATTTTCCTGAGGGCAACCCCTGCGGCAAGGTGCGGCTTGCCGAGCTCAGGTGCGAGACCTTTGCGGGATTCATTTGGGTGAATATGGACCCCGAGTGCAGGTCTTTAAAAGATTACCTCGGGCCAATATGGGACGAGTGGCAGGCCCGAGAAGTCGACACCTGGCAGCGCACCATGGCCAACACCATGTGGCTGCCATGCAACTGGAAAGTGGTGTTGGATAACTTTAATGAGTCCTACCACGTGCCGACGGTGCACATGGGCGCGACGCCCTCCACCGACCGCACCGCCATTGCCGGAGGCATAAACACCTACTTCAAAGAAACCCAGTTTGATCTGGCGAATGAAGGCCACGCACGCATGATCATGAAGGGCGGATACGGTGCCGGCGTGACCGATGCTGACGGCAACATTGTGGAGCCGCTGGCCTCACTGCTCGGCTACTGGAGCCTCGACCCGGCCGACTTTAAGGGTAAGCCAGAACATACCCGCGAGGCGCTCCAGCGGGCAAAGCGAGAGCTGGGTCCCGAAAAGGGCTACAGCCACTACGCGGCCGTACCCGACGAACAGCTGACTGATGCCTTCCACTACACGCTGTTCCCGAACTTTGCGGTGTCGCTATGGTCTGATGGCTTTCATTTTTTACGTGCGCGACCCCACCCCACGGATCCCGAGCAGTGCCTGTTTGATAACTGGTGGTACGCGAGCCCCGCCAGCGTGGCAGCCGAACTCGATGATGGCACCAGCGCCACCGAGTCGCTGACGGGTGACGGATCGGGTGATGTCCCCGTTAAATGGCTCACTTGTGGAGAGGACTCCATCGGCCCCGCAATTGAGGACGACGTGGCGGTCTTTATCACCCAGCAACGGGGTGTGCGCTCACGAGGCTTCAAAGGCGCTTATCTCTCGGGCCAGGAGAAGCGCATCAGTCGCTACCACGAGCGTATCGATGACTATATTGACGGCAAGCTGTAACGTAAAAGGAAACGCAACATGAGTGATACCGACGATCGCCAGCAGCTTCAAGACGTCATGCTCTCCTATGCAGCTGCAGTAGATGACCGGAACATGGCGCGCTACCGCGCCTGTTTTGCCGATGACGTGGAGATCGTGGGTTTTGGCGAGGCGACCATCACTGGCGCCGACGCCTGGACCGCCTCAGTAGAAACCCAACTGGAAGCCTTTTCTGCGACCCAACACCTGATGAGCCCGCAGCTCGCGACCGTCTCGGGCGATACGGCCTCTTCAAGGACGGATGTACAGGCCCTGCACGTTCTTAAGGATGGCGACAGCGCCATGTTCACCCTGTGGGCGACCTATTTGACCGACTTTGTGCGCACCGTCGATGGCTGGAAAATTGCCCGCCATGAACTGGTCATCCGAGGCACTCTGCAAACCCCCTAAAAATACTGAAATGTCACTGCCCTACTCAGCGGACTCAAGCCCGGCACGGCGACTGTCTGTTAACCACTTTGCGGCGGCGTTTCTGGCCTGCTGGATAAGCTACGGACAAGCGGCCGAAACATGGCCATTGGTTGTGACGGCAGATCAAGGTGGCCAGTGTCCGAAGGCGCTCTCAATAGGTCGGCAACAGGAGCGCAAAGAGGGTTTGGCGGCCTCGTTCTCAATGCTCAACTGGAACGTGGAGAAAGCGCGGCATCCCGGCCTAGTTACCGAGTTTGCGGCCTACGCTGAGCGCTCCCATCTGATCTTTCTTCAGGAAGCTGTGCCGCTCAAAAAAACCGAGACGGTCATGGCGCAGTCTCTGTATGAGGCGTTTGCGCGGGGTTACGTGCAGGACGAGATCGATACGGGGGTGCTCACCCTCGCGCCCACTCCGCACCTAGTGCACTGCCACCTGCTGGCAACGGAGCCCTGGCTGCGCACCCCTAAGGCCACGAGCGTCACCCTCTATCCACTGGCAGGGAGCGATGCTTCGCTGCTCACCGTCAACCTCCACGCTGTGAACGTCAGTTTTGGGGTCAAGGAATATCGCTCTCAACTAGAGGCGGCGGCTGAACTGATACGAGCGCACGAGGGGCCGGTGATCTTCGGCGGCGATTTGAATACCTGGAGTGATCGGCGGCAGGCCACCCTCGATGCCCTCACCGACGAGCTCGGGCTGACCGCAGTGCCCTTCTCACCCGACCATCGCACCAGCCGCTTTGGGCGACCACTGGACCACCTCTATGTGCGCGGCTTGACTTGGCAGTCATCCGAAACCGTGCAGGTCGTGACATCGGACCACAACCCGTTGCTCGTCACGTTACAACGGCTCGGCTCATGATCCGCTTACCGCTCTTACTGATTCTGCTGGCAGGATCCATCGCAACAGCGCTCGCAGACACTTACGCCGACGAAGAGATCCGCGCTTTAATAAAAGCGGTGGCGGAGAGCGGCTGTGAATTTAATCGCAACGGTTCACTGCACTCAGCCGAGGCGGCGGCTGAACATCTTGAGCTCAAGTACACACAGGGAAAAGGTTATGCCGGCTCCGCTGAGGCGTTTATCGATCGTCTAGCGAGCAAAAGCTCATGGAGCGGAGAGCCCTATCAGATGATTTGTGACGGCGAGCGACAACCAGCCAGGGACTGGTTAACGTCCACCCTCTCCACAATCAGATCAAGCTGAAACGCCCCGCGAGCGGCGCGGCATCTGCCCCAGCTCCGCGAGACTTACACGGTCACACTAATCATCATCAATGCAACCAGCCAAACCACAACCACAGAAAAAAGGACAACGGCGCCTGTTTCTCCGGTCAACATAGCGATTCCCCTTAATCAGCAAGCGTCAATTACGCTCGAGTGAGATCGTGCGGGGGTAATCCAAAGATTCAATGACGATAGCGTGACGTTTAGATGAAATGCGGATAATTGCCATTGTACCTCGGGAATTCGCCACAAATTTTGAGTTCTAGCGGCTCAGTAGTGTGAAAATCGAAGCTGGCCGAGGGTTATAGGCAAGCCGGCTGATAGCCATTGCCTGAATGCGTGGCCTGCCCGCCTTGTGCAGTTTATGCCTTCTGAAAGCGAGCCAGATTGGAGAGTGCAGCGGGAGTGTCTGGGATGACAGCGTCGCAACCATCCCACAAAGCCTTATTAGCGAGCGCGCTGTCGAAGCATTCGATAAGCGCGCGAATTTGGCCATCCCGGGCTTTAAAAATGTGGACGTAGGTCTGATCGTAGCGCTCGCCGGTCAACGCTATGCCATTATTCTGCGCCATGGCCACCACCAACTCGCCGCCGTCGAACACCACCTGGTGTTCCGCACAAAAAGTGATTTCCTCGGGGTTAACGCGACCAAATACGGCAGGGGTCACATCCTCAAAAAAACGCTGCTTTCCCTCATAGACACCGGACAAAACATGATCCTGTGTCGGACATATCAGACAAAAGTCTTCCGCAATGACGCTATCCAGAAGCGCCGTATCCCCGGTTCGGATTGCTTCATAAAACTGATCAACAATATGACTCACTGGAGCCTCCGCGCTGGTATTGATCCATCGTGCCCCTTTGGGCGATTGCTGTTCACTTCCCTGAGAGGCATCACAACCTGCTGATGGCGCCCGTCCTCAGGTCTCGGCGTCAGGCGCTTGCTGAGCGCGAAGCGACTGCACGCCCCGGATGACAAAGTGAATAAAAGCGATCCACAAGGTCACGTAGGCGACGGTAAAGCCCCACTGCCACCCCAGATAGCCAAGCAACACACCTGTGACCGGCACCATCGCCAGCCAGTGGCCCGTTACCCAGGCGGAATGCTTCCAGGAGAAGTACACGGCGCTGACCGCCGCGACAAGCATCAGGGTCGCAAAAAGATCCTGTGCCCAAGGGCGGGTGTACATCAGACCGCCCAGCACCACTGCCGCGACTCCCGCTATGGCGTGGGCCAGCGCGCCAAAATCGATGCCGCTCTGCGGCGCTGGGTCGGTGGGGATATCGCTCATGCTGGCAACCTGTGTGTCACCACTTTATTGTTGCTAACAAACCGATCTCGTCAATCAGCCGCAGTCGCGTATCTGCAGCACCATCCACGGATTGCGGCCTCAAGGGGTGAGATCTCGGATATAACCGAGCACATTGGGGTAATGCGTGGTGGGAGTCCCGGTG
>CBFHSJ010000141.1:0-4674 GCA_965658485.1 Luminiphilus sp. | reverse complement strand
TGACAAAGATCCGAGCCGAAGCCGATGCGATTCACGCCCATCCGATCAGCGGTCCAGGCGACCATGTCAGCAAAATTTTCCAACGTGCACTGCGGCCCATCTTTGAGATGGAAGGGATACAACGAAAAACCGAGCAGTCCCTCATTCGCCGCAACCGCATCCAATACTTTGTCGGATTTATTACGGAGCGCCGGATGGAAATGGCTGGGGTTCGCGTGGGAAATAATGACCGGCTGCTCTGAATAGTCGATCGCTTCCAGCGTGGAACGCTCGGCACTGTGCGACATATCAACCACCATGCCAACCCGGTTCATCTCGCGGATGACCTGCTGACCAAAGCGGGTCAGTCCGCTGTCCTCTTCCTCATAACAACCGCAGGCCAGCAGGCTCTGATTGTTGTAGGTGAGCTGCATGAGCATGAGACCAAGGCGACGCATCACCTCCACCAGACGGATCTCGTCCTCGATAGGTGAGCAGTTCTGCGCACCGAAAATAATGCCGATGCGGCCCTCAGCCTTGGCGCGGTCAATGTCCGCAGGCTCATACACGGGCCGGATCAGATCAGGGTAAGTCTCAAAGCGCTGATTCCACTCGCCAAAACGCGTCAGGGTCTCGCGGGTATTCTCGTGGTAGGCAATCGTGACGTGCACCGCATTGAGCCCGCCCTCGTGCATCTGCTCGAAGATCTCGCGCGACCAAGCCGAGTATTGCAGGCCGTCGATGACTGTCCAGTCTGGGTTCACAAGCGCTCCGGCGTCAGGCCTGAAGGTAAACCGTTTTAACGGTGGTGTAGAACTCACGCGCGTATTGGCCCTGCTCACGCGGGCCAAAGCTGGAGTCTTTTCGCCCGCCAAAGGGCACATGGTAATCGGTTCCCGCCGTGGGCAGATTCACCATCACGCAACCACTCACCGCGCGCTTTTTAAAATCAGAAGCCGTCGCCAGTGACTGCGTCACGATGCCAGCAGTCAGACCAAAATTCGTGTCATTGAGTATCGACAGCGCGTGCTCGTAGTCTTTTGCGCGGATCACGCAGGCGATGGGCGCAAAGAGCTCTTCGCGGTTGATGGCCATGTCGTTATCCGTATCGATGAATAACGCTGGTGACAGGTAGTAGCCCGGTGCGGGCATCTCTAATTGCTCTCCACCACAGAGCAGTGTTGCCCCCTCCTTCTGGCCTCGCTCAATCCAGGCAAGGTTCTCTGCAAGTTGCACTTCCGAAGCAACCGGGCCCATATCGACCCCGTCTTCCAGTGCGTGCCCGACCTTAACGGCAGCCAACTTGGCCTGCAGTTTTTCGACAAAAGCATCGTGCACACTGTCATCTACAATCAAGCGCGATGACGCAGTGCACTTTTGCCCCGTGCCGCTGAACGCGCCAACAAATGCGGCGCTCACCGCCACATCGAGATCGGCGTCGGCAGCGACAATCAACGCATTTTTAGATCCCATCTCGAGCTGGCACTTCACCAGATTCGCAGCGGTCGCAGCCGCAACCTGCTTGCCAACCGGCAACGAACCGGTGAAAGACACCGCATGGATTTGGTCGCTGTGAATGATCTGGTCGCCCACCGTACCCCCACCGCCCATGAGGAGATTAAATGTGCCATCGGGCAGGCCCTGCCTAGCGATAATCTCGGTTAGTGCCCAAGCACTGGCAGGCACGAGGTTCGCGGGTTTAAAGATCACGGCGTTACCAAAAGCCAGCGCCGGCGCGATTTTCCAAACCGCAGTCGCCATGGGAAAGTTCCAAGGGCTGATAATCGCCACAACACCCACAGGCTCCCGTCGCGTCTCAATCTCTACGCCCGGGCGAACCGAATCAGCTCGATCATCGATCTGGCGGTGCACCTCAGCGGCAAAATAGTGAAAGAACTGCCCGGAGCGATAGACCTCGCCTACACCCTCGGCGCGGGTTTTACCCTCCTCGCGGGCCAGCAGCTCACCGAGCTCGGCACTGCGCTCAACTAATTCGTTACCAATGGCCATGAGCACCTGGTAGCGAGTCTCCATTGGAGACACGCCCCATTCACCCACCGCGCGGTTGGCGGCCGACAACGCGTCGTTCACATGTTCCGAACTGGCCTGAGCATATTCACCGATCACGTCATTGGTGTCAGAGGGATTGGTGTTCACGACGGTGTCAGAAGTGGTGACCCAGTTACCGTCAATATATAAGGCTTTTTGCTCCGCCATGACGGCGCTCCAAGATCCGCGAAATCGCGGTTGATGCTACCGGTACCGCCCCACAATTGAAATCATTTCAGCTACTCCAGAGGGGGTATGCCGAGCCATTCTGGCTGAGCGCCAACAAGATTTTGTGCTTTAGGCACTATGGCGGAGTACCAGCCTCGGAGTTTTATCATTTTTGTGAACGTCAGCCTGCGCTAGCCGCGAGACTTTTCGAATCGAACCACACTGCGGTGGCACTTGGCGCCGTGATAACCTGCTACCCAGAAGTCGGGCGAAATAGCCCGAGTGAACGTGAACAGCGGAAAGCCGCTGAGAGGTGTGGATGTATGAACGATGCTTTGGTTTTGGCGAACGCTGAAGACGGCATTCTGTGGCTAACACTGAATCGACCGGAACGCCGCAACCCCCTCTCCAGCGACATGATCGCCGCACTCTCCAAAGCTATTGAGTCAGGTAATGATGACGCCGAAACTCGTGTGATAGTGATCAAGGCGGCCGGACCCGCGTTTAGCGCCGGACATGACCTGCGGGAAACACGGCGCCAAGACGACGAGGATCAGAGCGCTTGGCAGGCGCGAATCGATCAGCTGTTGCAGGATTGCGCCGCGATGATGACGAGCATCCTGCACACACCCAAACCCATCATTGCCTGCGTTCAGGGGATCGCCAGCGCCGCCGGCTGCCAACTGGTTTCTGCCTGCGATCTGGCCATCGCTTCTGAAGACGCGACCTTCTGCACACCCGGGGTCAACATTGGCACCTTCTGCACCACGCCATTGGTCGGTATTGGTCGGAATCTCTCACGCAAGCACGCACTGGAAATGGCACTGACCGGTGATCAGTTTGATGCCGCCACTGCCGAGCGCTTTGGGCTCATCAACCGGTCTGTCCCTGCGTCTGAACTGGAGCAAGCAACTCAGGAATTAGCGGGCAAGATTGCGTCTCGCTCAGCCGAGAGCATCGCCCGGGGCAAATCGGCTTTTTATCGGCAGGTTGAGATGCCCCTCGAAAAGGCGTTCGAGCTGGCTAATCAGGTGATGCGCGACAACCTCACGTCCGACGGAGACGCACGAGAAGGTATCGGCGCTTTTCTGGAAAAACGTGACCCCGAGTGGGGTTAGTCACTTCATGCGTCTGGAGTCCGACGAGGCTATTGCCCAACTGCTCGCGCAGGCAAAACGAATCGCCTTGGTAGGCGCCAGCGCAAAGCCCGAGCGACCCAGCCATCGGGTGATGCAATTTCTGCTCGATGAGGGCTATGAAGTACTTCCCATCAACCCCGGCTTGGCGGGGCAGAAACTGCTTGGGCAAACGGTGTACGCCTCTCTGGCAGACCTCCCGATAGGCGTCGACATGGCAGATATTTTTCGCGACGCCGCGTCATTGCCCGAGGTCACGCAGCATGTCGTGGATGCCGGGATACCCGCGATGTGGACACAGTTAGGGATTGTTCATAGCGAGGCCGAGCACACTGCCGTCCATGCGGGCCTGCAATTGGTGTTGGACCGCTGCCCAGCGATCGAGATACCGCGACTGCGAAACGCAGGGCTACTCCCCTCTCGCGCGCCGCAGTCTTGGACTCCCTCAAAGCCCCCAGCCTACTGACCGTCACTCAGTCGCCACCTGCTGATCAATGCCGGCTATCGCTACCTTGTAAAGCTAGAGGCTCGCAACGCAATTCCTTTGCTTCGCCAGTTACTCACCCGCGGTTTTCTTTACTGCGAGTAAGTCCTCGTATTCGGGTTGATCCCCTTTGGCCTGCGCCATAAAGGTTTGGCGGATCGCCTCACCATCTAACATTGATGCGTTCCATGTCGCGATGTAATCAAGACCGTCTGCTGTGCTGTGATCACGGGCATAGTTGACCATGCGCTTCGCACCGGTAACGGCGAGGGGGGAGTTCGCAGCAATCTGTTTGGCGATTCCCATGACCGCTTCAAGCATTTCCTCTGCCGAGTCATAGACCTCGTTTACCAAGCCAATCGTCTGAGCTTTTTCCGCACTAATACGCTCAGCGGTGTAGGACATTTGCCGCGCCCAACCCTCAGAAATCAGCTTGACCAAGCGCGGGTATGTGCCGACATCTGCGGTCATTCCAATAGCGGTCTCGTGGATTGAGAAGAAGGCGTCCTTGGTGGCATAACGGCAATCACACGCCGTGATGAAATCCATGGCGCCACCGACCGCAGCCCCCTGAATAGCTACTAAAACGGGCATGCGTGCCTCCTCCAAACAAGTGAAGGCACTCTGGAGCGCCATGCAGTAATGGCGGAACGCCTCTGCTCCGATGCTGGGGTTAGTGCCCGCCGGGCTGTCTAATCCGCCGTCGGTGAATACCGAAATGTCCATCCCGGAGGAGAAGTGCTTGCCCTCTGCAGAGATAACCAGCACGCGCGCAGAGGCCTCCCTTGACAGGGTGTTTACGGCGGCTGGAAGCTCTGTCCAGAAGGACGGAATCATCGAGTTCGCTTTCTCGGGACG
>CBFHSJ010000140.1:0-4686 GCA_965658485.1 Luminiphilus sp. | reverse complement strand
CCCCACTCCCGAATCCAGCATCCCAGCTTTGTTGGTGACCTCTTTCCAGATCGATATGGGTAATCTCGTGGAAGATGCCGCCATCGCCCCGCTGGCGCTGTGAAGCGGTTGCCAAAAACCCGTGCCGGTGTCGACCCATGGCGAATCGATCATCGATCCTCGGAAACTCTGCCGGGACATCCACCAGTAGCTCCCGATCAATCTGACCGGAGGCGACATTGACCTGCCATCGGGTCAGGCGGCCCTGCGCTTCAGCGTGACCGGGCAAGCTGCCATCGGGGGCGGGGAAGTTGGGTGCCACCGGGAAATCGATCGCATCGAAGGTGATTTGCTTACCCTCACTCCAGGCGTTGAGGTAATGAAAGACAAAGCAGACCGGCGCTTCGATCCACCGGATCTCACTCACCGGCGCGTCGCGCTCCAAAACACCAATATAAGCGCCAGCCTCCGCATCAAAGGCAAAGGGCGAGCCTATTTTGCCCATGCGATCCAAGTCGAAGGTCAAGGGAAATACGGGGAACAACACGTAGTCTCGCGTGACGGCAAAGTCGTGGACCATTGCAGCGTAAGGCGCCTCAAAGCGTTCGGATCGCTTGACTGCGCCATCCGCGCCAACTACGTGATAAGTCATGGTTTTACTGCCTATCGCGCCCGACATGTAACCGAAGCCATGCAGATCGCCTGTCAGCGGATCAATCTTCGGGTGAGCCGTCATGGCGTCATGAAGATCGGCGCCATAATGGCCATAGCCTATCGACCCCAGTGTGTCGGGCGCCATGGTAAATGGGTGACTTCCCTCTTCCAACGCCAGCAACTGGTCGCCGTGCCAAACGATGTGTGTATTGGCGAGTCCATTGCGTCGATCTGACTGCATAGCGCCAGTATCCGGGTCAGTAATGAAGTTCATGGGCAAGGGCTTACCCGCGGTCTGTTCGGCCTCAAACTTGGGGGTGCGCGCCCAACGGTTGAGGTAATTAACGCGTCCACCCCCAAAGTGAAACGCATGCACCATGCCGGCGCCGAAGAACCAGTGGTAGCCCTGGTCGGGCACAAACTTAGGGTTGGGCCCGACGCGGTAGAGTGAGCCTTCAAGATCCGCGGGCAGATCGCCCTCGACAATCAGGTCGGTGTATTCAGCTTCGAACTGAATCGGCGCGTAATTGCCGCGAAGCTGTGGATGATTGGGAAGTGGTGTTGCCATTTTTTGATTGTATCGCTTTCGCTTCTCAGTGGTTTACCCTCAGGCTATAGTCTAGAGCAACTATTGCGGAGAAATCAGGCACACACATGACGGCTAACAGACCAACTGACGTCAATCTCTTTGATGTGGAGACTCAACGCTGTCCTTATGACGCCTATAAGACGCTTCGTGACGAGGCGCCTGTCTATCAGTGCCCCGCAACCGGCATGTACGTCATTACCCGCTTTGATGACGTGCGCCAGATCCTTACCGATACCGAGTACTTCACCAACGAGACGGCGTATCTCACTGATGCGACAGAACCCAGCCCCCGCGCTCTAGCGGTCCGTAACACGTTTCAGGAGGAGGGCTGGGTTCCGGCGAAAACCCTCAACGGCCGCGATGACCCTGACCATAAAGCGGTCCGATCAGTCTTCAACGATGCGTTTCGACCCAAGAAAATAGAAGCACTCGAAGATGAGGTGCGCGATCTGGCCTATCAACTGATCGACGACTTTATCGAAGATGGCCACTGCGAATGGGTGAAACAATTCGCTATTCCCTTGCCTCTACTGATCATCGGCAAACAGATGGGCGCGAATCCTGATGATATCTGGCAGATCAAAGAATGGACCGAAGCGTTCTTTCACCGCATCAGCCTGATGCAATCCGAAGAGGATGAACTGGTCTCGGTTCGCAAAGAAATAGAAGCCCAGCACTATTTTCAACCTATTTTTGAGCGACTGCGGAAGAAGCCCGACGACTCATTGTTGAGTGCGCTGGTGAATACGGTAATCGAGGACTGGGGGCGCCCTCTCAATGACAACGAACTCCACGCCGAGATGATGGCCGATACCTTTGTCGGCGGCTCGGAGACCACGACTAATGCGATTTCCGCGGGCGTGAAGCTACTCATTGAGAACCCGATAGCCTGGGAGCAATTGCAGTCTGACCCGGACCGCTACCTGAAGGTCTTCATTGAAGAGGTACTGCGGCTCGAGTCGCCGGTACAGAGCCTGATGCGCGCGACAGCGAAAGACGTAGAGCTGAGTGGCGTGACTATTCCTGCGGGTAGCCTGATCAATATCCGGTTCGCAGCGGCGAATCGCGACGAACGTCGCTTTGACAACCCCGACGCGCTGGATCTGGATCGCCCTCGTGCCGGCGGGCATATGGCATTTGGCTCAGGAAAACATCACTGCCTGGGGGCACCGCTTGCGCGACGAGAACTCCATTGGTCGTTTAAAGCGTTGGTCGATCGCATCGAATCGATGTGGTTTGCAGAGGGTAAAAATGACTTCAGCTACCATCCCCATTATCTGTTGCGGGCGATGAAGTCGCTGCATATCGAGTTCAAGGCAAAGTAAACCCGGGCCTCAAGCTCTCGCTGCCCACCATCCGGGGATCAAGATAGGAAACACTTGCTCGGTGTTGCGCAGTGTCTCATTGGCATCGTCGGGTAGCGGCGGATTTTCCGTGGGCGGTAGCGCGTTCGCGCCCTTCACAGGGTCCAGATACTCAAGCTCTACATTGGCGAGCACACTCTCAAAGTCATGACCCTCGTGGTAGTCGGAGGCCTGGTGCAGATAAAACGCCCACTTATCCTCAAAAGACAGCAGGCAGTAGTAGCGCAAGGGCTCCTGACCTTTGAAGTACTCATAGCGTAAAACCTGCTCCTCTTGCTCGAAGGTCTTACGCACCATGTCGGCCATGATGGCCTCCCATTCAGCTTCTTTACCGGGATGGACTTCCAGATGTGCAAGGATCGTGGCCATAAGTGATAACTCCTTTTTATTTAGCCGCTTTCACCAATTCGAGATTGAGTTGCAGAGTACCCAGCATAATGCCGGGCTGATGCAAAAAAGTGTTGTCAGACCCGTAGCGCATGGACTCGAGTCGCTCAAGGAGCCGCGTCCAGGCGATCTGCTGCTCCAGGCGTGAAATACCCGCGCCAGGGCACACCCGGGGGCCCGCAGAAAAAGACAGATGGCGGCTGGCCGCCTTGCGATCGAGCTGAAGCTCCAATGGGCACTCGAACTCTTCGGGATCAATGTTTGCCGCGGCCCATCGCAAATGCAGCACTGAACCTTTAGGCACCCCAACGTCGCCAAATCGCTCATCCTGACTGGTCAGGCGAGTCGATAGCCCCTGAGTCGGCGCCCGCAATCTCAGAGACTCCTCGATAAACGTCCGCAACAAAGAGGGGTCGGCCTGCACCGCCTCAAATAGTCCGGGCCGATCGCAAAACAATTGTGCCTGCTGCTCTAACGCGTATTGGGTAGTCTCCAACCCGCCCAGCACCATGGCATAGACGATGCCGTTGATCTCAAGGTCGGTGAGCTTGCGGTTCAGTGCGCCGTACGTGACTTGCGTTAAAAAACTGATCATGTCGTCAGCCGGGGACTGCCGCTTGGCGCGGACGATGTCCTGCACATACTCCTTGAAGCCATCAAGCTGGGCGAACTGTGCCGCCAGCTGCTCATCGGTCAGGCGGTTCAAATGGCCCTCACCGTAAACGAAGGGCATGACCTGGGCCTCTCCCCATGCCGCCAGCTGCGGGATATCTGACTCGGGAAAGCCCAGCACCTCCGCCATAACCTGTTGCGGCAACGGCCTTGCAAAGGCCTGTACAAAGTCCACATCGCACGCGCTCGGTAACTCGTCAATCAGGGCATCAACGCGCCGAGTAATCATCTCGCGATGCCGCTCGGCGCCCGGGCCTACCCAAGGGTCAGTAAGCTCCTTGCGGTGGGCCCGCCAAAGCTCGACCGTCGGGCGCAACGTCAGCATGGAAACCATCATCATGTTGATGTAATCCATGTCTTCAGGAGGCGTCTTGGCAGCCGCCATTTGTTTAAGCATGAGGGAGGTAAGAGGGGTATAGCGAATCGGGTCTTTGACGACCCGATTGATATCGTCATAACGGCTCAGAATGAACGCGTCTGTGTCGGGCGTCAGCCCCTCGCCGGACAGGCGGTGGACTGGCGCATCCCGGTGCAAGATCGGGTAGGCGTCGTACCAATGCTCCTGCGCGCCAGCGGCGAACAGGTCCACATCATCCAGGTGCCGTGGGCACTGCCAACTGCCGGGTTGTGTGTGAGCATCTGCGGACACTGAGACCTCCCTCTCAGGTCAGCAAAGTATCACATCATCCCTGCGAGGCTCTCAGTCTTTTGGGCTATGCGATGCGCTCATGCGAGCGCTAACGGAGAACACGCAACGCACGCGGGCCGCGTTGCCCAGTAGGGACATCAATAAGGACTGATTTTGAAGGCGTCGCTCGACTGAGCGACGAGAGAAAATTTGGTCGGGACGGCAGGATTTGAACCTGCGACCACCACACCCCCAGTGTGGTGCGCTACCAGACTGCGCTACGCCCCGAACGGACGCGGATCATACCCAAATTTGGGTGGGGATTAAACTGAAGAGAGTAAGGAGCGGGCTTTTTCCAGATCGGTGAGGCTCTCGCGGATCGCAGCTTGAACCTCGACGGGTGATGGCTCCCG
>CBFHSJ010000139.1:0-4727 GCA_965658485.1 Luminiphilus sp. | reverse complement strand
CGGTTGCCAAAACGAAAATCGTCGCCAAAGGCCAAATACTCCACACCAAGCCCCTCGACAAACACCTGCTCGACGAACTCCCGTGCGCTGAGCTGCCGCAAGCGCTCATTGAATGGCAGGCAGAGCACATGATCGACATGACAGGCCTCAAGTAGCGGCCATTTATCCCGCAGCGTGGTGATTCGGGGTGGCGCTTCAAGCGGGCGCAGATACTCTCGCGGTAACGGCTCAAAAGTCACGACGGTAGTCGAGATACCCCGTGCATCCGCTTCCTGCTTGAGATGCGATAGCACCGCCTGATGCCCAAGATGAATACCGTCAAAGGCGCCAATCGTCACCGCACAGCCGCGGTGACGGGAACGCAAATTATGCCGGCCGCGGATGAGCTCCATCCCCGCTTTTTACCCCATCACATGGAAAAACCCAGTATACCGCTGCACTCAGCGTAGATCAGCCGGTAGCAACAGCAGACTTAGGGGATATGACCGCTCTTCAGCGTCGCAGATCAGCCGGACGGACGCCACAACAGAGCAAGCTCATGCCAAAGACACCGAGGCCGGCGCCACACAGAATGCTCAGTTGGAGTGCCCGCTGCCACCACAACCATTCCGCCCACATTGCGTAATCAGGCATCAGCCAAAGCAGGGCCGACACCATCGCAACAGTCGCGCCGCCAAGTTGCGCCAGCCATTTGAGCGACAAGCTACCATCGTTTAACACCGCGTCGCGCCGCAAGCCTCTAAAGAGCAGTAGGGCGTTAAGCCATGCCGACAGGCTAGTCGCCAGCGCCAGTCCCACGTGACCAAGGTTCAGCCACCACATCAGGGGAAACACGAAAGCAATGTTGAGCACCATATTGGCCACCATGGCGATGATGCCAATGCGCACCGGCGTGCGCATATCTTCTCGCGCATAAAAGCCAGGAGCCAGCACCTTCACCAACATGAAGGCGCCTAAACCTAGTGTATAGGCACGCAAACTGGCGGCGGCCATCGCGCGATCATCGCCGCTGAAAGCACCGTATTGAAACAACGTTGCTAAAAGTGGCTCGGCCAATACAGCGAGTGCCGCCGTCGCAGGAATAGCGATCAACAGCACGCTCCGTATTGCCCAGCTCAGCGTGCTTGCGAAAGCAGGATCGTCAGCACGGGCGCGCTGACCAGACAAGGTAGGCAGAATCACCGTGGCAATGGCGATGGCAAATACCCCCAGTGGGAGTTCTGTGAGACGGTCCGAGTAGTAGAGCCAGGAGACACTGCCAGTCGGAAGCAGAGATGCCAATACGGTATCAAGCAGCAAGTTAATCTGGCTGACCGAGACGCCGAACAAGGCCGGCACCATGAGCACCATGATCCGTCTCACACCCTCGTGCCGGGGAGCCCAGCGCGGCCGAGGTACCAGACCAATACCCGCCAGCGCCGGCACTTGAACTAGGAGCTGTGCAAACCCTGCGACCAACACACCGAGGGCCAGCGCTACCACCGGCTCATCAAAACCGGGGGCCAACCAGAGGGCGGCCGCAATCAGGCTGAGGTTCAGCAATATGGGGGTCAGCGCGGGTACGGCAAAACGCTTGTAGCTGTTGAGAATGGCACCGGCGAATCCCGTCAGGGAAATCAGTAACAGGTAAGGAAAAGTCAGCTTGATCAGCTCTCCCGTAAGCGCCAGCTTGGCGGGTTCACGGAGAAAACCGGGCGCAAAAATCGTTGCCACAACCGGTGATGCCATCACGGTAATGAGGGTCAGCAGCAGCAGG
Organism: Luminiphilus sp.; assembly: GCA_965658485.1. Lineage (GTDB taxonomy): Bacteria > Pseudomonadota > Gammaproteobacteria > Pseudomonadales > Halieaceae > Luminiphilus. The sequence continues at coordinate 2,971 of CBFHSJ010000139.1, read as the reverse complement.
GTGCCACCGAGCACTCCGGCAACCCGGTCCACCAACGCTCTGACCGCAGCCTGACCGCCGTGCTCACGCGTGTCCGCCAGCACCGGCACAAAAGCTTGCGCAAACGCGCCCTCTGCGAACAAGCGTCGTAAGAAATTGGGAATCTTGAAAGCCACAAAGAATGCGTCGGCGTTGCCGTTGGCACCGATCAGATTGGCAAGCACCACGTCGCGCAGCAAACCCAGCACGCGGGACAGCATAGTGGCAGAACCCACTACCGCGGAGGACTTAACAAGTGTTGGCTCCTGAGTGCTATCCGCAGTCGTCATGTTTGCGTCCCGTTCACCTGATGATCAGTCGCTGTCGGAGCGCCAATGCGCGCGAAGCTCATCTGCACGACGCGCCAACCACTGCAACGCAATGAGCGTGTGGCCGTTGTTGATCTCGTTGCGATCCAGCATCTGCATCACCTGGTGACGAGGGAGTTGATGCACCAAAATATCCTCGTGCTCACTCTCCAGACCCTGAATGGTGCCAGGCTGAGACTGCGTCACTTCTCCAACAAAAAGCCGGATCTGCTCAGAACAGGCGCCCGCGCTGGGGTAAAAGGTCGCGATGGGCTCCAGACGTCCCAAACGGCAACCCGCCTCCTCCTCTGCCTCGCGGTGGACAACCTCGCTGTCCGATTCGCCTGCCTCCACGATGCCGGCAACAAGCTCCAGCATCCAGGGGCTGTGGCCATCGCGAAGCGCACCCACGCGAAACTGTTCAATCAGCACCAGTTCATCCTTAACGGGATCCCATGGCAGAACGCCCACGGCATCTCCGCGCTGAAATAGCTCCCTGCGCATGGGGGCAGACCAACCGCCCTCAAACAATCGGTGGCGAAGTGTCAGCGTCTCCAATGAAAAATAGCCGCGGAAGCTTTGCTCGCGTTGCTGAAGATCCACATCCTCCGCGCCGTAACGCAGTCGGAATGCTGTCAAAACCGGCGCTCCGTGTACCAATTCACCGGCGCCGAGTGCTGATCCGCCTGGTCAGCCACATCCAGAATCAGCGCAAACAGCGCCATACGCACCAGGACGCCGTTGTCACTCTGACGGAAGATTGCCAGATTGGGGTTATCGTTGAGGTCGATATCGAGCTCCCTGGCCCCCTCGCGGGAATCTCTTGGCAAGGGGTGCATGATCACGGTGTTGGGCTCACAGTTCGCCGTGTAAACGCTCTGGTTAAGCCGGAATCGGCCTCGGTACAAATCCGCTTCTTCAGGACTGGCGAAGCGCTCTTCTTGAATCCGGGTGCTATACACGATGTCGACGTCGGCGATGCCAGTCTCCAGCACATCGGTTTCAAGCACTTCGTGCCCAGCCTCGCGCAGCGTTTCTACCACCGCCTCGGGCATGCTGAGGGCCTCTGGAGAGACCAGACTGATGCGCAATCCTTCAAATAGCGACAGGAGTTTCGACAGTGAGTGCACCGTTCTACCAAAACGCAGATCGCCCACCATAGCAACACGCAGGCCATCGAGCGTGCGCTGCCGGCCCGCTAGCTCCGAGCGAATCGTGTAGAGGTCCAGTAAGGCCTGACTGGGGTGCTCGTTTGCGCCGTCGCCACCATTGATCACTGGCACCCGACTGGCCGCCGCGAACTCCGAGACCGAACCGTCCTCTGGATGACGCATGACGATGATGTCGGAGTAACCGCTCAACACGCGAGCGGTGTCGTACAGGGATTCACCCTTGGCGATCGCAGAGTGCTCAAAGCCCGTAGTCTCCCGCACCTCGCCGCCGAGCAGATTAAAGGCGCTGCCAAAACTGATTCGGGTGCGGGTGGAAGGCTCAAAGAACATGGAGCCGAGGATGGCGCCGTCGAGTACGCTTGTGATCCGCTGGCGATGCGCGTAGGGCCGCATGGCGTCGGCAACGGTGAACAAATGCTCAACATCAGCCCGTTCAAATTGACTGATGCTCAGAATATGGTTGCCGGCGAATTGCATGCACTGCACTCCACTGCTATCCCGCTATTGTAGCGCCGATCATCCCTCCACCGACAGCGCTCTGACCCACTCCTCGAGCTGATCCAGTGCTTTCAGGGTGTTTTCCGTCACCTCGGGACGTGCGCGCTCCTCGGCAAGCTCTGCCTCAAACTGCGTCAGGGAAAAAGACCCTTCCTGCCACTGCAACTGACAGTGCTCTCGCCACTGCGCGGCTTCCGCATCGGTCAACGTATGGGGAAAGTTGCGGGCCCGATAACGGAACAACATTTCGGGCAGTCGCTGATCAGCGAACGGAAAGTTCTGGCTGGCCAATGCCGCGGGGTCCTCAGCAATTGCCTGATCACAAAGACTGCGGTCTCCGTCACTCACGAAGCCGGCATAAAGAAGCTGATCGGGATCAGACCGCTCTGGGAAACTTTGCGCCTGCCACAGACTCTGAAAGCGCGTCGTGAAGCCGGCCGGATCAGCAGCGCGCGCTGCTCTCAACAGGGACAAGTGTCGTCGATGCAGCTCACCATCCAGCCGCAGTGACTCCGCCACCTCACCTGCAACCCATTGAGTCGGCAGTAGCACTGGCGCGCGGTTAAGGCGAATGGTCTTGATCGGCGGTCTCTCAACCCCCTCGGGTAGTTCCGCCTGCGGGGTAAACAAATGCTGACGCACGGCGTCGGTGGGCTGTTCGAGAAAGTCCGGCGATTTACCCAGATCGATGCAGATCAACTCACTATTATTCGTGGGGTGCCAGGCAACCGGTACGACCAATGCCAAATTTTGTCTCGCACCACCGAACATCCCCGACACATGAACCAGTGGCGTCAATTCATCCAGATTCACCAACGCACTGACCGCGCGCTTCGTGCGTTGCCGGTGCAGAGTGTCAAACAAGTTCTCGTCACAGCGCCTCAACAATTTGGCGATCTCGATAGTGGCCAACACATCAGCCATCGCATCGTGCGCCGCACCGTGCTCAATACCGTTAGCTGCGGTGAGGTCCTC
>CBFHSJ010000138.1:0-4752 GCA_965658485.1 Luminiphilus sp. | reverse complement strand
TTGCAAAACCGTCATCGGTAAAGGCAGCCCGAATAAACAAGGCACCGAGAGTTGTCATGGCGCTGCACTGGGCGAAGACGAAATTGCACTCACTCGCGAGGCTCTGGGCTGGCACTATGATCCATTCGAGATCCCCGATGAGGTGCGAGAGGCCTGGGATCGACGACCTTCGGGTGCGGAGATGGAAGCTGAGTGGCAGCAGGGTTTCGATGCGTATCGCGCCGCCCATTCCGATTTGGCGGATGAGTTTCTGAGACGTCTCCGTGGTGACCTGCCCGCCGATTTCTCTGATCAGGCAGATGCCTACATAGCCGGCTGTATGGCCGCCGGGGACGACGTGGCCTCGCGCAAGGCGTCCCAGCAGTCGCTCAATGCGCTTGGCCCCCACCTGCCCGAGTTGTTGGGAGGGTCTGCCGATCTGGCGGGCTCTAACCTCACCTTATGGTCCGGTGCTCAAGGGATTTCGCTGGGGAAGCCCGAGGGCAACTATGTGTACTACGGGGTGAGAGAGTTCGCCATGGCGGCGGTCATGAATGGGGTGGCTTTGCACGGCGGGTTTATCCCCTATGGCGCCACCTTCCTGATTTTCATGGAGTATGCGCGTAATGCGGTGCGCATGTCGGCATTAATGGGTCAGCGGGTGCTGTATGTCTTCACTCACGACTCAATTGGTTTGGGAGAGGACGGCCCGACCCACCAGCCGGTCGAACAGCTCACAGCGTTGCGCGCCACGCCCAATCTGCAGACCTGGCGACCCTGTGACGCGGTGGAGTCGGCGGTTGCGTGGAAGCAGGCGTTACTTCGCGATAACGGTCCCACTGCTATGATTTTCTCCCGTCAAACCTTGCCCCATCAGGTCAGTAACGCGGAGCAGGTAGAGGGAGTCCATCGAGGTGGCTATGTATTGATGCGCGAGCAGGGTGAGCTCGATGCCATTGTGATTGCGACCGGCTCCGAGGTGGGCTTGGCAGTCGAGGCCGCTGAGCGCCTCAGTGAGACGGGCAGGCACGTCCGAGTCGTTTCCATGCCATGCGCCGAGATCTTTGAAGCGCAGGAGGCGGGTTATCGCGAGGCTGTGCTGCCCAGTGATGTGCTCGCTAGGGTTGCGGTAGAAGCGGGCCATACCGACTTTTGGTACAAGTATGTGGGTCTTGACGGCCGCGTGGTGGGGATGTCTTCTTTCGGAGAATCTGCGCCGGCCGAGGCACTCTTTCAGCACTTCGGCCTGACGGCAGACAATGTGGTGGCTGCAGTCGAGGACGTGATACTCGATTGACTATGCGTTTTGCGATCAATGGCTTTGGGCGAGTTGGACGAACGCTCCTGCGGGTCTACCAAGCACGGGACGACGCGCGCGCGCGTCTGGAGCTTGCGGCCATCAACGAGATCGCCGATGCCGATACCGTGGTGCATCTGGCGCGCTACGATTCCAACTATGGCCGCTATCCCGGGCGCATCGTCCGCTCTGGAGAGCTGTTGGCCATTGATCAGTTACTGGTTCCCCTGAGCCATGTGCCGGAGGTGTCGGCGCTGCCCTGGCAGGCGCTCGGCATTGATCTGGTCTTTGAGTGCACCGGTGCATTCACCGACCGCGCCACCGCCGAGCAGCACCTGCATGCAGGCGCTGGAAGGGTGCTGTTTTCGCACCCGGCTGAATCGGATGTCGATGCCACGATTGTCTTTGGCGTGAACGATAAGGCCCTCACCGCTGACATGGATGTTGTGTCGGCGGCATCTTGTACCACCAATGCGGTGGTGCCCGTGTTGTCAACGTTGTATCAGGCATTTGGTATTGAAGCGGCCAGCATCACCACCATTCACTCACTGATGAATGACCAGCCGGTTCTGGATGCCTATCACCACACGGATTTGCGCAAGACTCGTGCGTCTTCCCAGTCGATCATTCCGGTCGACACCGGGCTGGCGGTTGGTATCGAGCGCATACTGCCAGCTTTGGCAGGCAAGCTGTCTGCGCATGCGTTGCGGGTCCCCACTACCAAGGTGTCGGCGATCGAGTTAACCGTTGCGACTGAGCGTGCCTGTAGCAGCGAGAGCATCAATGCCGCACTCCGAGACGCGGCTGAGGGAGGTCTGTCGGGTGTGCTGGACTATTCCTTGGAGCCCTTGGCGTCCTGTGATTTCGCCGGCGAGGCGGCATCGGCGATTGTGGATGCCCAGCAAACCCAGGTGGCTGCAGGTCGACTCGGGAAAATCTTGATTTGGTTTGATAACGAGTGGGCTTATGCCAGCCGCATGATTGATGTGGCGCTGGCGTGGGAGCGGCTCGCCCGGACTTCCCGGCCTGCAGTGTTGGAGGGCGCGCAGTGAAGTTGATGAGCGAGCTCGATCTTTCAGGTCGCCGCGTGCTGATCCGAGAAGATTTGAACGTGCCGCTCCGAGCTGGCGAGATCACCAATGAAGCTAGATTGCGCGCGGCTGCGCCGTCGATACGCGCGGCGCTTGAGCAAGGTGCGGCAGTGATAGTGATGTCACATCTAGGCCGACCCACGGAGGGAGAGTGGAGCGAGGAAGCGTCCATGGCCCCGATAGCTGCGCGACTGTCCGAGCTGATCGGGCGCGATGTGCTACTGGCGACCGAGTGGCGACAGGTTGCGCCGCTGCCGGGCGATGTCGTGTTGCTGGAAAATGTGCGTTTCAATATTGGTGAAGCAGCAGACGATGCTGCGCTGTCCGCTGATTACGCGTCGCTATGTGATGTGTTTGTCATGGATGCCTTTGGCACGGCACACCGGGCGCAGGCCTCAACGCACGGTGTGGTGCACTGCGCCCCGGTGGCGTGTGCGGGGCCTCTGCTCCATGCCGAACTGACAGCACTGGAACGCGCGCTCACCGGAGCGCAAAAACCGATGATGGCGGTCGTTGGCGGCTCCAAGGTGTCGACCAAACTGGAGGTGCTGGATCAGCTCTCCAAGCAGTGTGACAGTCTGGTCGTGGGCGGAGGCATCGCCAACACCTTCCTAGCGGCCGCCGGATACCCGGTGGGCCAGTCACTGTGTGAATGGGATCTGATTGAGACGGCCCGCCGGCTCATGGACAAGGTGGACATTCCCCTACCCCTCGATGTGGTGGTGGCGCCGGGCATCGACGAGGGTCACCGTGCTCAGGTGAAGCTCGCCGCGGAAGTAACGGAGCAGGACATGATCCTGGATGTTGGCCCGGAAACGGCCGCTGGCATTGCAGAGCGCATTCAGCATGCGGCGACCATTTTATGGAACGGCCCGCTCGGTGTGTTTGAGCACGAGGCTTTTGCACATGGCACGCGTGTGCTGGCCGAGGCTATTGCATTGAGCGACGCTTTTTCTCTGGCGGGCGGCGGCGATACGCTGGCGGCCATCGATCAGTTTGGCGTGGCTGACGCGGTATCCTATATCTCCACCGGCGGCGGCGCTTTTCTGGAGTATGTTGAGGGGAAGGAACTACCGGCGGTTGCAGCATTGAAGGCCCGCGCATAGGTGAACGAGCGCAACGCCCAATAAGCCAGCGCCGAATACGACAAAAGAGGAGCCACACATGGCACTGATCAGCTTGAGGCAACTATTGGACCATGCCGCTGAGTACGGTTATGGCGTGCCGGCGTTCAACGTCAATAATCTTGAGCAGACGCGCGCCATTATGGAGGCGGCGGACCAGACCGACTCGCCGGTGATCATGCAGGCGAGTGCCGGCGCAAGGAAATACGCGGGAGCGCCGTTTCTCCGCGCGTTGATGGAGGCGGCCATGACCGAGTTTCCTCATGTCCCGGTCGTAGTGCACCAGGATCATGGTACCTCGCCCGGCGTATGCCAGCGCTCTATCCAGCTCGGATTCAGCTCCGTGATGATGGATGGTTCCCTGGGTGAGGACGGTAAAACGCCCATGGATTATGACTACAATGCTAGTGTGACCCGCCGAGTCGTGGATATGGCACATGCGTGTGGCGTGTCGGTGGAGGGAGAGATTGGCTGTCTCGGTTCACTGGAAACCGGAGAGGCGGGTGAAGAGGACGGTATTGGCGCTGCGGGCAAGCTCAGTCACGATCAGCTGTTGACCGATCCAGAAGAGGCGGCGCAATTTGTGGCAGACACCGGCGTAGATGCTCTGGCAATTGCTTGTGGCACGAGCCACGGTGCCTACAAGTTCACGCGTCCGCCGACAGGCGATATTCTGGCGATGGATCGCATCAAGGCGATTCACTCCCGCATTCCCAACACGCATCTCGTGATGCACGGGTCGTCAGCCGTCCCTCAGGACTGGTTGGTGGTGATCAATGAATTCGGAGGCGAGATCCCCGAAACCTACGGCGTGCCCGTTGAGCAGGTGGTTGAAGGGATTAAGCATGGGGTGCGGAAGGTCAACATTGACACCGATTTGCGGCTCGCCTCCACAGGATCTATTCGACGTTTTCTGGCGGAGCATCCCGCTGAATTTGACCCGCGCAAATATCTAGCCGCCAGCCTTGAGGCTATGAAAGCGATTTGCATTAATCGATATGAGGCGTTCGGCACCGCGGGCAATGCATCCAAGATTCAGCCACTGTCACTCGCCGATATGCAGGCGCGCTACGCCGCATAGTGTGGGGCCCACTCGCTCGCTGAGTGGGCATTTTGCCAAGTACCGGCCGTGTGTTGCCGGCCGCTAGGCCGTATGATCTCGGGTTTTTCGGCGGCACACTGAGCAGATGGCACAGCCCTACATCAAACGCATTCTCAACGCGCAGGTCTACGACGTGGCGCGGGAGACGCCTTTGGATGC
>CBFHSJ010000137.1:0-4864 GCA_965658485.1 Luminiphilus sp. | reverse complement strand
ATCGTCAGCACAGGCGCAAAGCAGGCATCACTGCCCGCCATCACTGCATCCCACTCGTCGCGGGTCTTGGTTTTCAGCACCGCCCCCAATTTTTGCTTGAGCTCAGGCCACTGTGCAGCATCATGTTGTGCCTGAAACTGGGGGTCCGAGATCTCCGCTCTTGCAAGCAGCTCGGCATAAAACTGGGGCTCAATCGCGCCGATCGCCACATATTTCCCGTCAGCACATTCGTAGGTGTCGTAGAAGTGGGCGGCACCGTCGAGCAGGTTCGCCTCCCGCTCTTCTGCATTCCAGGCACCGATCTGCTGAAATCCCTGCATCATCCACATCAACTGTGCAGTCCCATCGACCATCGCCACGTCAATCACCTGCCCCTGTCCCGACTTGGCGGCCTCCAGCAAGCCTCCCATCACACCCGTCACCAACAACATGCCGCCACCGCCAAAATCCCCCACCAGATTCAGTGGCACTACCGGTCGCTCGCCGCGACGCCCTATGGCATGCAAAGCGCCAGTGATGGCAATGTAATTCAGATCGTGACCCGCGGCCTGGGAAAGCGGGCCCGTCTGCCCCCAACCTGTCATGCGCGCAAAAACGAGTCTGGGATTGCGCGCAAGACACTTTTCAGGGCCAAACCCCAGCTTTTCGCAAACACCCGGGCGATATGGATCGATCAATGCATCCGCCTGCTCTATCAGCGTCATCAGTGCGGCTTTCCCGCCATCCTGCTTGAGATCCAGCACGACAGATTTCTTGTTACGGCCGCTGATCGGTTCCGCCACCTTGGGATCCGCCGCACCCGGACGCTCGATCCTGATGACCTCGGCTCCCATGTCGGCGAGGATCATGCCTCCCATCGGCGCAGGGCCAATCCCCGCCAGTTCAACCACCTTGTAACCGCTTAGCGCGCCCATGTTTGCGCTCCTCAGAAATTACGTTGATTAAAGGGGTCGTAGTGATCCCCCAGGCAGTGCCGACCGATAATCAGCTTCATGATTTCAGAGCTACCAGCATAAATAGTGGCAATCTTCGCATCGGCCGATTGGCGACTTATCGGATATTCATCCATAAACCCAGCACCGCCATGCAGCTGCAGACCCTCGTCGGCGACACGCTGCTGCAACTCGGATGTCTTAAGTTTGGCAGCCGCGGCGTCCTCAGCTGAGAGCGTGCCCGCATTGAACGCGAGCGCCGCCTGATCGACAAAAGACTGCGCAATATCAAGCTCGGCGCGAAGTTCTGCCATCTTGAATTGGGTGTTTTGCATGGCCGACAAAGGCTTACCGAACACTTCACGCTCACGTACAAAATCGGCGGTCAAGTCCCAGGACAACTGCGCCGCTGCCAGGTAGCCCATCGCGCCGAGCAAGCGTTCCTCTGCCAAGCCCTCCATCAGGTAGTAAAACCCTTTGTGCGCCTCGCCCAACACATTGCTCTTTGGCACCTTGATGTTGTTGAAGAAGAGCTCCGCCGTATCCTGAGCCTTAAGGCCCAATTTATTAAGATTGCGGCCCCGCTCGAAACCCTCCCAATCCGCTTCGACCAGAAACAGTGTCATCGCATGGGGGTTATTTTGTGGGTCTGTTTTGGCGGCCACGACCACCAGGTCGCAGTTGATACCGTTGGATATGTAGGTCTTTTGACCATTGAGTACCCAGTGGTCATCCTCCTCAACGGCATGGGTTCGCATTCCTGCCAGATTGCTGCCTGCATCGGGTTCCGTCATCGCCACCGCGAGAATGATGTCACCTGAAACGGCGCCCGGGATATATCGCTCAATCTGATCCTCACTGCCGAAACGGGTGATGTAGGGCCCGACAATGCGGCTATGCAGGGAGCCAAACCAATCGCTGCAGCGCGCATAAGCCAGCTCTTCGATGATGACTTGCTCCCAGCGGATGTCGTAATCATCCATGCCGCCGTATCGCTCCTCCGGCCACACCATGAGAAAGCCCTGCTCGCCAGCCTTTTTGAATATGCCGCGATCCACCACACCCTGCTCGCGGAACCGCTCCATGTGGGGCACTACCTCTTCCGCGAGAAATCGCCGATAGGCCTCCCTAAACATCACCTGCTCTTCCGTAAACTGCCTGGTGAGCATGTCGCCCTCCTGATGTTGCATTGATTAACAGTAGTTCTTGCCGGTGATCGTTAGCCACCACGTTGGCATTAACGCCCCATATCTCAGCCGAGGACACCCCGGCGGATCGCATGCCCTCTAATCTCGCCAAGGTGCTGCACAGCCCAACTGAACTCTTTTGGTTTTATCGGGAGAGGGCGCTCTGTGTCGCGCGATAGCGTCCCTGTTTATAGCATCTGCCTGACAGGGGCCTTGCCATACACTGCATGCGCTTGCTCAATCAGCAGATGCCGGGTCCAACACCTCTTTCAACTCTCGTTTGAGAAACTTGCCGTTGGCGTTGCGCGGCAATGGCTCCGAGAGAAACCACACATAGCGAGGCACTTTGAAGGCCGCTAGGCGTGAGCTCATGTGCTCACGCAAACCGGGCGCATCCAGCATTGCGTCGGGCTTCAAGTGCACAGCAACACCCACCTCCTCACCCAAACGATCGTCGGGCACCGCAAAAGCCACCGTCTCCAAAACGGCCGAGTGGGTATACAACGCGCCTTCAACCTCGGCACAGTAAATATTTTCTCCCCCGCGCAAAATCATGTCCTTGGCGCGATCGACCAGATAGAGAAATCCATCTTCATCGAAATAACCGATATCGCCCGTGTGCAACCAACCATCGACGATGGTCTCTGCGGTCGCTTCCGGACGGTTCAGGTATCCCTTGATCACGGGCGCACCTTTAACTAATAACTCGCCGGCCTCACCCACTGGCAGCGCTTCACCCGCCTCGTTAATCACCTTCCCTTCCAACGTCGGCACGAGAGGCCCACAGCTTTCTGGTCGCGCCAAAAACAAATCGCCTGCCGTATAGGTACTGATTCCACAAACTTCCGTCATGCCGTAGCCCTGAGCGGGCTTCGCGCGCTGCGTGCTCTCAATCACTTTGTTTGGCAGATCAGGATGCATCGCCGCGCCACCGCCACCGAGCGACGCCAAACTAGAGGTGTCGTAGTCGCCGAAATTGGGATGCGCGAGCAGTTCGCGCGTCATCATCGGCACCGCGCTCAAGGTGTTCACCTGCTCTCGCTCAATCAGCTTGAGCGCTTCCTCGGTATCCCACTTGTACATCAGCACCAGCTTGCCGCCGCTCAAGGTCGCGCCGTGCATGACGCAATTATTGGCTGTGACATGAAACAACGGTGTGGCCACCAGAGACGTCGCGGCAGGCGCCGACACCGGTGCATCGACCACATCTCCTCGACCCAGCGCCTGCGTCGTCGCAAAAATCTGCCCCATGGCCGCCACGTTCATAATGTTGTGAACGCAACCCCTATGCGTGAGCTGAGCGCCCTTGGGACGACCTGTGGTACCAGACGTATAGAAGATACAAGCATCGTCGTCGGTGTCGATGGCGGGCATGGGCAACTCCCCGGGCTCGCTCACCGCGTCGGCCCACTGCACCGCCTGTACCGGCGGCGTGGACTCACGCACAGCGACGACAGCCAGATCTGAGAAATCACCTGCAATGTCTGCGAACACGGCCAGTCGCTGATCGTCAGCAACCAGCAGTTTGGGCTCGGAGTCGTTCAACGCATAGGCCATTTCATCTGCGACCCACCAGGCGTTCATACCCACGACAACCCCGCCGACAGCGATCACGCCCCAGTAGGCAAAAATCCACTCGGGGTAATTACGCATAGCAATAGCAACCCGGTCCCCCGAACCAATGCCCTGAATCTGCAGCCACGTCGCGAAATTAGCGACCAGCTGACCTGCCTCGGCGAAGGTCCAGCGCTCATCGCCATGAACGATGTACTCCTGATCCGCATAGCCCTGACCCATCATCCATAGATCGCGCATGGAACCGGGAGCATGCTTGTAAGCTTTGAGGGTTTGGCCGCCTCGCTCGATCGTCGTTAGCTCGAGAAACGCATCGGGTGCAGTGACCATCTGAACCGCGTTGCGATAGTGTTCCATGACCTGAGTGCTCATCCTGAATGCCCCTTATTTTTGTAGGTCGGTTTTTCAGTCAGCAATATAGCGTTGTGAGATAAAGCCATCGCACGATACCCTATGCGCTCGGTAGCGACTAGCTACCAGCGCATCGTTATCGGCAGGTATCATGCCAATACTTTAGAGCGGATTCCAGACAGGGATACCACCCGAAAACGCTGCGCAGACACAGATATCAGAGGATTGTCATGAGCACTCAGGAACTTGAACTCTCCCGCTTGGAACCCTGGCTTCGCGCCAATGTCCCGGGCTTGAACGGACCGTTAAGCGCCGAAAAATTCCCCGGCGGACAATCCAATCCCACTTTCAAGCTGACAGCGGGCGAGCGGCAATATGTGTTGCGCCGCAAACCCCCGGGCGAACTGCTGGCCTCCGCTCATGCCGTCGACCGCGAGTACCGGGTGCTGGACGCGCTGCGCGACACCGACGTACCGGTTCCGGACGCTGTCGCCCTGTGCGAGGACGACAATGTGATCGGCTCCATGTTCTATCTCATGGAGCATCTCGAGGGCCGTATTTTCTGGGATCCGGCAGTGCCCGAGGTCGACAATACAGAGCGGACCGCGATCTACGATGAAATGAACCGCGTGCTCGCAGCATTGCATTCCGTGAACGTCGACACAGTGGGTCTGTCGGATTATGGCAAACCCGGCAACTACTACGCTAGACAGATAGGACGCTGGACCAAACAGTATCGGGCCTCAGAAACGGAGACGGTTGCCGATATGGAAGCCCTGATGGAGTGGCTTCCCAATCACATTCCTGTCGCCGAGGAGA
>CBFHSJ010000136.1:0-4886 GCA_965658485.1 Luminiphilus sp. | reverse complement strand
AGACCTCGGGCATATCCAAACCTTCTCGCAGCAGGTTGATACCCACCAGAACATCAAAGTGCCCCAGGCGCAGATCGCGGATAATCTCAACGCGCTCGACGGTGTCGATATCGGAGTGCAGATAACGCACACGCACTTTGTGGTCGTCCAGAAACTCGGTAAGGTCCTCCGCCATGCGCTTGGTCAATGTGGTCACCAGTACGCGGTCGCCCGCCTCTACCGTGACATGAATCTCTCCCAGCAGATCATCCACCTGCGTGCTGGCAGGACGCACTTCCACCACGGGGTCGACGAGGCCTGTGGGCCGCACCACTTGCTCCACCGTTTGCCCGGCATGATCGTTTTCATAGGGCCCGGGTGTGGCGGATACATAGATGGCCTGTGGGCAGAGCAGCTCCCACTCCTCAAACTTGAGGGGCCGGTTATCCAGCGCTGAGGGCAAGCGGAAACCGTATTCAACCAGCGTCTCCTTGCGGCTCCTATCACCTCGGTACATGCCACCAATCTGCGGGATGGTCACATGAGACTCATCGACCAACACCAGCGCGTTATCGGGGATGTATTCAAACAGCGTCGGTGGCGCCTCACCCGGCGCGCGGCCTGAAAGGTATCGGGAGTAGTTCTCGATGCCCTGGCAATAACCTAACTCGCGAATCATCTCGACGTCATACCGGGTACGCTGTTGCAGTCGCTGGGCTTCTAATAGCTTCTCCAATTCCTTGAGTTGCTTGACCCGTTTCTCCAGCTCCGCCTCAATCAGGTCCACCGCGCCGAGCATGGTGTCTCGAGAGGCAACGTAGTGCGTCTTTGGGAAAATGGTGACCCGCGGCAGTCGCTCCTCGATCGCGCCGGTCAGCGGATCAAAGGTGTAAATATTCTCAATCTCCTCGTCAAAAAGCTCGACACGAATCGCCAGTTCATCCGATTCGGCGGGGAAGATGTCGATTAGCTCGCCGCGAACTCGATAGGTGCCCCGTTTGAAATCAATGTCGTTCCGCGTGTACTGGAGCTCAGCCAGCTGTCGCAGAATCCCCCGCTGATCGATGATCTCACCTCTGGAAAGGTGCATGACCATCTTGAAGTAGGACTGCGGGTCACCCAGGCCATAAATCGATGACACAGTGGAGACAACCAGGCAGTCCTGTCGTTCCAGCAAAGCCTTGGTCGCGGAGAGCCGCATCTGCTCGATATGGTCGTTCACCTGCGCGTCCTTCTCGATGTAAGTATCGGATGACGGCACATAGGCCTCGGGCTGGTAGTAGTCGTAATAGGACACGAAGTACTCCACCGCGTTGTTCGGGAAGAACTCCTTAAACTCACCATAGAGCTGCGCGGCCAACGTTTTGTTGTGCGCCATCACGATGGTGGGGCGCTGCAGCGCCTGCACCACGTTGGCCATTGTGAACGTCTTACCCGACCCGGTAACCCCGAGCAGGATCTGCGAGGCTAGACCAGACTGCACGCCCGCAATCAGTTGCTCGATCGCAGCGGGCTGGTCGCCAGCTGGCGCGTAATCGGACTGTAATTCGAAGGGTCGGCTCACAGCGGAGAGGATCGGATAAAAGCGCAAGGATAACGGATCTTGGGGATGAGCGAGATTTACCTGATCTGCGGTTGACTGGCCGAAAACCGGATGTGTACACTTCGCACCCTCTTCGGAGACCGTTCCGCCTTAGCTCAGTTGGTAGAGCAACTGACTGTTAATCAGTGGGTCGCTGGTTCGAGCCCAGCAGGCGGAGCCATATTCTAAAAAGCCGCACGCTGTGCGGCTTTTTTTATGGCCAGTTTAGAATGCTCGTGACACCTGTTTGCGTTAGCTGAATGAAAAATGAAATAAGAACGGGACAGCGACTGACCCTTTTGCTGCTCTGCATCAGCCAGGCCTCTTTTACAGCGCCCCGCTTGAGTGATATCTGCAGCGTAGCCTTCTCGTTTGTATCAGGCTCGCTCGCAAAGGCAACGCCAAACCGAAAAGTCGCGCCACTGAAAACAGCGCTGGTCAGACACAACGGAACCACCAGCGCCCACCTCGCAACGTTTTGCGTTACCGATCGCGTGACGCCGCCACTATCCCTCTCCGTCTACTGAGTCGTCTGATTTGTCGGCATTGTCAAGGTCGTCAGTTTCACAGACGGATGCGGGCTGCACATCGATCTCGCCGGTCGCCTCCCAAGTGGGGACTTTGTCGTTGAAACCAGTGTATCTAAGCGTGGCGTCGCCACTCAGCACCACCTGCAGCGCGCGTCGGCGAATTTCTTTTTCGCCTCCGGCAGCGGAAATACTGAAGGTCTCCTTCGGCCGAAAGAGGAACACCTGCACTGGCTCACCCAAAGACACCTCTTTGTCAGCGCCTTTGTCAGACGCAAAAACACTGCCGAGGTAGTGCTTGGCGCCGGGAATATCGCGGTAACCTGGACAGCCTTCACTGGCATCGAAAAACTTAAACTTGCTGTTAAAGGCGCCGCCCTCGATCGAAACCCGCAGCGTAGCGGTCTCTGCAGACACGCTCAGACTCGTGATCATTGTCGCACCAATCAGCGTTGCTTTCGCCCATCTCGCTAGCCTTCTCAATGCCATATTCTTTTCACCACCCGTTCAGATTGCACCAACAAATTTAGTCTAGCGCGTTCGTCAAAAATGTCAGCGGGCTTAGTCATGCTCTGCTGATTCCCTGAACCCGCATAAGCCCGGCGTTACGTGCGCGTGATCATCGCCATCGGTAGACTCTCCACCCAGTGGGGTGTCATATCAGGGAGTGCTGAGTGGAAACCATTTCTTGGCAGGATTTTGAGCAGGTCGACCTGCGGGTCGGCACCATCGTCACCGCTGAAGTCTTTGCGGAGGCACGCCGACCCGCCTACATCGTGCACGTCGACTTTGGTTCGGAAATCGGCGTATTAAAGTCGAGCGCCCAGATTACCGACCTGTACCAGCCTGAAGACTTGGTGGGTCAGCAGGTGATTGGCGTGGTGAATTTCCCTGCCAAACAGATTGGCCCGATCCAATCCCAGTGTTTGATTACGGGTTTTCAGCAAGCCGATGGCTCTGTGGTCCTAATTCAGCCGGAGCGGCCCGTGGAAAATGGTTTGAAACTGGCGTAAGCGCACGATTGCTCCCACAACGCACTGGCCGCTCAATCGCCATGACGCGACACATACTGCTCCACCCGCTGCGCTGTCTCCTCGCTGAGGGTGAGAGACGAGCAAAGGTTCACCAGCGCCAATGGGGGTCGAGTAGCCCGCTCATAACAGGCGGTCGCGGGGCCAGCTTCACCCACCCACTCGGCGAGCAGCTCCGGGCTGACCGCACCGGCCTCCGGCACGAGCTTGAACTGTGCCAGATTGTTGAGCGCCTTCAGCAATTTGGGGCCTACCATCTGCGGTGCGATATGCGCTTCATCGGCACGCTCAATGATGGACTCAGACAAATAGGCTAAAAAACCGAGCACCGGTGACGCTGCCTTAAAGCCCATGAACGCATTGTGGGGAGACTGATAGGCGCGCCAGGTCCCATCTGCCGTCGGCTGAACCCAGCATTCCTCGCCGAAAAAAGTGTGCTTCGAATCGGGCACGCACCAGTCGGGGTCGACTACCAGTGTGTCGGCATCGATCCACACCACAAGACCGTCGCGCGCCGCCAGCTCCGATTCGATCCAGCGGAGCCGCGCCAAATCGGCCAGTATGGGGGTGCGATCGTGAAGCTTGACGCGTAACTCAGGCCTCACCCAATCAAAGAGCTCGTCACCGATACAGTGATAGCTGTATTCCTGCCGCTGGGACCAGTCGGCGACAGACGTCATGCACCGACTCACCCAGTCAGGCCTCGTGTCCGCGGCAGACTGCAAAATCGTGATCGGGGTCATGGGCCGCTCAGCGACTCACACAATGCCTTGATTGTTCTTTAGACCTAACACCTCAGGTTGATTCGGGCGCACATCCTGCACGCGCCCCTGTGACCTCAACCACCGGGCCACCACGTCCCAGATGGGCTCACCGTCCACCTGCTGCACTGATGCCCAGCCTGCCACCTTGTAGTTTTTGTTCGCATCGATGGGCTTGCCACCCAACGTCAGCTCGCTAATCCGCGACCCGGCTTGAGCCAAAGGGGAAATCGAATATTGCAGCCCGCTGCATCGCACCATGTCCCCCCCTTGCTGATAATAAGGATCCGGGTGAAACAGATTGTCGGCGACGTCTTCCAGAACCCGTTTGAGGAACGCGCCGTTCATCTCGGTCAGCGTCACCGAGGGATAAGTAATCGCCACCTGCGCCATGAGGTCTTCCATGGTGATCGCAGTGTCAGGGAGCAGCGTGGTGCCCCAACGAAAACCTGGCGACAAGGCGATGGGAGCATCGAGCTCGTCCATTAACGCTTCACAAATGAGCTGATCAACACTGCCATTAAAATTGCCACGCCGGTACAGCAGATCATCCGTCATGGCCAAAGGCTCGGCGAGTCGCTCGGCAAAGGGGGCCCGAATGCGGGCAATCAAGTCACTCATGGCCGGGTCGGGGGGCAACATCGCCGCGAACACCGGCAGCAGCCGATACGACCAGTCGCGGATGCGTCCGTCGCGCACATCAAAGTCCAGCACACCCAAAAACTTGCCGTTGGAGCCCGCGTTGGTGACCAGCGTCACACCGCCTGCATTTTTAATTTCTAGCGCACGGGGAATCGCGTCGTGGGTGTGGCCGCCCAAAATGGCGTCGATGCCCGTTACCCGTGACGCCAACTTGATATCGGTGTCGGCACCGTTATGCGAGAGCAAGACCACCACCTGAGCCCCGGCGGCGCGCACTTCATCCACCTTTTCTTGAAGCTCGCGCTCCTGAATACCGAAGGTCCATCCGGCGGTGAAATGGGCGGGGTTGGCGATGGGCGTATAG
>CBFHSJ010000135.1:0-4892 GCA_965658485.1 Luminiphilus sp. | reverse complement strand
CCGCCCCCGGCGCCCGCGCAAAAATCGCGATTCATGAAGCGGGCGTTTGTGGGTTTAGGATCCAATGTGGAGGAGCCGCTGACGCAACTCACAAAAGCCTATCGGCGGTTAGCCGCCGAGCCGGAAATCAATGTAGAGGCGGTCTCAAGCGTGTATTTATCCGCGCCCCATGGCCCTCAGGACCAACCGAACTTTTTCAATGCGGTGATTTCACTTCACACATCGATGACTCCAGAGGCCCTGCTAACAGCGCTTTTAGCCATGGAAACCAAGATGGGCAGAAAACGGCTTCGATACTGGGGCGAACGCTGTATCGATCTCGACTTACTGGCCTACGACAGATTCGAAATAACCTCCACCGATCTGGTGCTACCCCACCCTCGGGCCCACGAACGTCGGTTCGTTTTAGATCCTATGATTGAATTGCTGGGTGAGAACTACTGTCTCCCGGGAACGAGCACTCTGCAACAGCTTCAGGCGCAGTGCGCAGGGCAAACGATTCGCGTACTGTGTGAATTCCCGCAATGATCACTGCAGGAGCACTTGGGTTGCCCAAACAGAGCACTTCTTCTGGCATCTCTCTGCGCGGCCGAACGGTACCGAGCTACATTGCAGTGGAGGGGCCCATTGGCGTAGGCAAAACCACACTCGCCCGCCGCATTGCCGATACCTTTGACTACGACTTGCTGCTTGAAGAGGCTGAAATGAACCCTTTTCTGGAGCGGTTCTATCAGAACCGGCAGCAAACGGCGCTCGCCACTCAATTGTTTTTCCTGTTTCAGCGCGTCCAAAAAATCACCGAGCTGAAACAGAGAGATATGTTCGATCAGGCCCGCGTCGCGGACTTTGTGCTCGAAAAAGATCCGCTGTTCGCCCGCGTCAATCTGGAGCCCGATGAGTACGCACTGTATCAAAAGGTATTCAGCAAGATGCGCGTCGATGCACCTGTCCCAGATCTGGTGATCTATCTGCAGGCCAACCCCGATCGACTGCTGGAACGAATAGATCGCCGCGGTATTGATGCCGAGAGGCTGATCGATCGGCGATATCTGGAACAATTGAACGAGGTGTACAGCGAGTTCTTTCTTTACTACGATGCCGCGCCTCTACTGATCGTAAACGCCAATGAGATCGATTTGGCACAGGGCGATAAGGATTATGAACAGCTCGTGGATTACATGCTGAACATTAAGAAGGGTCGACACTACTTTAACCCTACCTTTTTTAGCTGAGCACCTGCTGTTAATCAGCCGTTGGGAGTCGACAAAATGACCAAGCGCATCACCATTAGCACCTTGGATGCCATGAAGGCATCAGGTGACAAGTTTGTGATGATCACGGCCTACGACGCCACCTTCGCGCGCCTTGCCAGCGAAGCCGGGGCGGAAACCATTCTGGTTGGCGATTCATTAGGCATGGTGCTTCAGGGCCACGAGACGACGATCCCTGTCTCGCTGGACGCAATGGCTTATCACACCGAGTGTGTTGCTCGCGCACGACCCCACTCCCTTATTGTCGCCGACTTGCCCTTCATGAGCTTTTCCAATGCCGACGACACACTCCATGCAAGTACGCGGCTGATGCAAGCCGGGGCGCAGATGGTCAAATTGGAAGGCGGAACCTGGCTCAGCGACAGCATTCATCGTTTGGTCGAGCGAGGTGTCCCTGTATGCGCGCACCTGGGACTGACTCCCCAATCGGTCAACGTGTTCGGCGGTTACCGGGTGCAGGGGCGAACGCCGAAAGAGGCAAAGTCGATTCTAGCCGACGCTGTGGAGATTCAGGATGCCGGTGCCAGCCTGCTGGTTCTAGAGTGTATTCCTGCAGAGCTGGCCGCCGATATCTCATCTAAACTGGATATCCCGGTCATTGGTATTGGAGCAGGTGGCGGCACCGACGCACAAGTACTCGTGCTCCACGACATGCTTGGTATGACGGACACCGCACCCAAATTCGTGCAGAACTTTATGGAGGGCGCCCCCTCGATTCAGGCTGCGCTTAAGGCTTTTGTCGATGCGGTGAAGGCGGGTGAGTATCCCAAGGAAGAGCACACCTACTCGTAGGCTCAAACAATGATTGTCGTCTCAGACACGGCCACCCTCGAAGAACACTTGACCACACTCAGGGACAGCGCTGACAGGGTCGCATTTGTCCCGACTATGGGAAACCTGCATGACGGCCACCTGGCGCTGGTGCATCAGGCGCGCGCGGTAGCTGGTGCGGTGGCGGTGTCGATTTTCGTGAACCCCATGCAGTTCGCTGCACATGAAGATCTGAATTCCTATCCTCGGACACTCGACGACGACCTCGGCGCGCTGCGGGAAGCCGGGGTGGATCTTGTCCTGACGCCTAGTGCTGACGATATCTATCCGGACGGCAGTGCCCGACACACGGCGATCCACGTACCCGGATTGGGCGACGCTTTGTGCGGTAAGGATCGACCGGGACACTTCGATGGCGTCTGCACCGTGGTTTACAAGTTATTCCAGCTGGTAGGCCCCGACATCGCAGTGTTCGGCGAGAAAGACCTCCAGCAATTATTGATCATCAAGAAAATGGTTGCCGATCTCAGCCTGCCCATTGACATACAGTCCGGGCCCACCCAACGCGCGGAAGATGGCCTCGCACTGAGCTCCCGCAACCAGTACCTGTCCACCTCCGACCGGGCCTTGGCGCCCGTGCTGTGGCAAACCTTGCAAAGCTGCAGCGCGGCGCTGGCGGCAACACCAGCCGTTCCACCGACATCAATTATCGAGCCCGCAAGAGCAGCGCTGGAACAAGCCGGGTTTAAGGTCGATTACCTCGAGCTCAGGGAGCTTGCGACGCTGCAACTCGTCGATCGAATGGATCAGGATTGCGCACTGTTCGTTGCGGCACGGCTAGGCGATACGCGGTTGATTGACAATATTCAACTCGCCGCGAGCAACTAGCTCGACGATACCGGCACTCGAATATCTTCGATCAACTGCTGTACCGATGCCGGGGGCGGCGTGGTCAAGCGGCTCACTGTCAGCGTGACACTGAAGTTCACGATGGCACCCACCACACCAAACGCATTTGGCTCGATACCCAGAAACCAATTGGGCGGCAGATCGCCGAGGAAACTGGTGCCGGGGATAAACATGACCCCTTTGTGCTGAAAAACATACGCCAGCGTCACTCCGATCCCCGCCAGCATGCCCAACACAGCGCCCTCTCGAGTCACCCGCTTTGAGAAAATGCCGAGCAACAAGGCTGGGAACAGGGACGACGCCGCCAGACCAAAAGCCAGCGCTACCGTGCCCGCAGCAAAGCCTGGCGGGTTCAACCCCAAATAGCCTGCCCCCAGTACCGCCCCCGCCATCGCCAGGCGCGAAGCCATAAGTTCCTGTCGCTCGGAAATATCAGGCATCAAAGTACGTTTGAGCAGGTCGTGAGAAATCGCCGACGAGATCGCCAGCAGCAGGCCTGCAGCGGTGGATAGCGCCGCTGCCAAGCCACCCGCGGCCACCAGAGCGATAACCCAATTGGGTAGCTTGGCGATTTCGGGGTTGGCCAGTACCAGAATGTCGTTATCCAGCGTGACCAATTCGTTGGTATCGGAATCAGCAGAATACTGAATCAGGCCGTCGCCGTTTTTATCCTCGATACCCAGCAGACCGGTTTGTTCCCAGTTTTTGAACCACGCCGGACGCTCATCAACCGCAAGATGCTGACCAGGCTGAGGCTCCAACGTCTGCAGTATGTTAAGCCGCGCCATAGCAGCGACAGCGGGTGCCGTAGTGTAAAGAATCGCAATGAACACCAGTGCCCAGCCGGCCGAAGTGCGGGCGGCGCGCACAGTCGGTACTGTGAAAAAGCGAATAATGACGTGGGGCAATCCTGCGGTGCCGATCATCAACGAGGCGGTGAAGGCGGCCATATTGAGGGTGCTGCCGCGAACCGAGGTGGTGTATTCCTGAAAGCCCAGATCTAACAGTGTGCGGTCGAGTTTCTCCAGCAGATACGTGCCATCGGCAAGGGTAGAACCCAGCCCAATTTGTGGCACCGGCTGACCAGTCAGCTGCAGGCTGATAAAAATCGCCGGCACGGTGTAGGCAAAAATCAGTACACAGAACTGGGCAATCTGGGTGTAGGTAATCCCTTTCATCCCGCCAAGCACGGCATAAAAAAAGACGATGACCATCCCCGAGAACAGGCCCGTCTCATAGTCAGTCTCGAGAAAACGCGAGAAGGCCACACCGATACCCTTCATCTGCCCGATGACATACGTCACCGAGCAAATGATCAGGCAAATCACCGCCACTATCCGCGCAGTATTGGAGTAGTAGCGATCGCCGATGAACTCAGGGACAGTGAACTTGCCGTATTTCCTCAGGTAGGGCGCGATCAGCATGGCCAGAATCACATAGCCGCCGGTCCAGCCCATCAGAAATACCGAGCCACCATAGCCGTTATAAGAGAGACCAATGAGGCCCGCCATGGAGATGAAAGATGCTGCCGACATCCAGTCAGCAGCCGTCGCCATGCCGTTAGCCACGGGGTGGATGCCCTTCCCGGCGACGTAAAACTCCTGAGTCGAACCGGCACGTGAGCGGATCGCGATAAAAATATAAAGCGCAAAGGATGCGCCCACCACCAAGTAAGTCGTCGCAGTGAGGCTCATGCCTCGGGCTCCGCGAACCCGAGACGCTCCTCAAGACGTGCCATCACGCGCGCGTAGACAAAAATCAATACGATAAAGATATAGATGGCGCCCTGCTGCGCAAACCAGAACCCCAGTTTGTAGCCGCCGACTTGAATCTGGTTGAGGGGTTCAACCCACAGCACGCCACAGCCCAGACTGACGATGAACCAAATCGTGCCCAGTATCAGCATCCATCGCCGATACTGGGCACGATTTGGTTCATCGT
>CBFHSJ010000134.1:0-4895 GCA_965658485.1 Luminiphilus sp. | reverse complement strand
GCCCGCTTTTTCCCATTTCATGTAACAGCCAGGCTCGGGAATTTCGTCCAGATGCCCCGCAAACAGCCAGGACTTCTTGAAGATTTCGGTTTGTTCAAGTTCGAAGAATCGGGCGTCGGTATAGCGACCCGCAGGGATATCAGGCAGGTGAGGGAAGCTCTCTGGTGGTTCGGTCCGCGCCGCTTCATACTCCATCAGGGCGCGAAGGGTCTGAATTTCCTGTTGTTCCATCGGCATTTACTCCCCAAGTGCTCGCGTTACTGCTGCTGACGCGCGCCGCTCGATATCTATGGTCTGCCATCGTAACTGTAGGTCGGCACGCCATAACATGTCACTCGACATGTAAATGATTCAGCTTGGCCGATCGCGGCGTATTCGCGCGAGTTATCTTAAAGCACAGACAGACCTGGTGACAGCCGCTCACACTGCGCAGCATTGGCTAATGCAGCGGCGATCCTTGCTACCGCCTTGGTGCATCAGGGGCTATGCTGTTGCGAATGCTTACGCAGAAAGGTGACAGCATGCCACGGCCAAACACGCGAATTTTGATGCTGGTGGCACTGGTTGGGATGTACTCCATGGTTGGGCACGCTTCGGAGCCTTCACCGACAGTCGCGGTTCAAGCAGAGAACTTACTTCGCGAGTCGATTGCCGGTGCGGAGGGTAAAGAGGTCATCGTCAGCCGTGTTCGCTTCCCGCCTCATACCGAGCTGCCTTGGCATTGGCACCCGGGTGAGGAGTTTTTCTACGTCATCGACGGTTCTGTGACGCTCAAACGGCGCGGGGAGGCCGATGTGGTCGCCGCCCAGGGTGGCGCACAAACAGTCGCCCCGAGAGTGATTCACACCGGTCGCACGGGAGAGCAGGGCGCTGGACTGGTGATTTTCAGGGTGCATGCCGCGGGAGAGCCCGAGCGGTATCTGGTGGATTGAAAAGGCTAATGGAGAAATCGAGATGCTGGATGTCACAGACCGCACTGTCGTGATCACCGGCGGTGCCACGGGTATCGGGTTTGGTCTCGCAAAGGTCTTTGGTGCGCGGGGTGCAAATGTGGTGATCGGCGAGCCGCGTCAGGCGCGTCTTAGTGAGGCGGCTGCCATGCTCGCCGACAGCGGCATTAAGGCTCGCGCCATTGAACTGGATGTTACTGACCCCGAGCAGTTGGGTGACTTTGCCGAGCAGGCTTTCACCGCTTTTGGCGAGGTGGCTGTGGTGATCAATAACGCCGGTATTGGGCAGGCGCGAGGCGCTGTCATCGACACGGCGGTTGAGGAATTGCAGAGAGTGATGGCCGTGAACTTTGAGGGCGTGTGGCGCGGCTGCCAAGAATTCGGGCGTCGCTTGATTGAGCAGGGCACGCCGGCGGGGCTCTATAACACTGGGTCCGAGAACAGTTTTTTTGTGGCGGTAAGCCACTCTGCGGCCTATGTGGCGAGTAAACACGCAGTGCTGGGCCTGACGGATTGTTTGCGCGAGGAAATGCCTGATTACATCTCAGTCGGAATGATTGCACCGGGTTTTGTAGGCTCCGAGCTCATTCCTGAGTCCATGCGGCCTATGGGCATGCCGGTCGACGAGTTCGCTGAGAGGGTTGTGCCGCAGATACTGGCGGGTGAGCCCTACGTGGTCTCCCATGGATATAACCAAGTACGAATCGATGAGCGACAAAGCCAGATTGTGCATGCCTACGAGCGCTCAGCGCCGCGCGCTGAGGGCGACGAGCGATACGATGTGAGGGAGTTGCTCGAGTCGGTAAAGAGCCGAGAGTGAGTAGGTCGCTCACGCTTGGATAAATTGAATTGACCGGTCCCCGCTACATGCTGATCAGCGCGCTGGCGTTTGCGCTAATGGCGGCATTGGTGAAAGAGGCCGGGCAGCTGGGCATCCCGCTACTGCAAATTATTTTTGTGCGCGCGTTGATCTCGGTCGTCCTGTCGCTCGTTGATATCGGTCGGGCCCGAGTGCATCCGCTGGGGCATCGAAGGGGGCTGTTATTTGCCAGAGGGCTGTCTGGGTTCCTTGCACTGACCGGCGTCTTTTATGCGCTGATTCACCTCTCTATGGCGCAGGCCACGGTGTTGCAGTATTTGCATCCGGTATTTACTGCGCTGCTGGCGTTCCTATTTTTGGCTGAGCGTCCAACGACTGCCACCTTGGCCTGCATCGCACTGAGCCTGTTGGGGCTGGCATGCATCGTGTCGCCTTACTGGATCGCTGGCGACACCACGCCAGCGCCACTGTGGCCGGTACTTGCGGGACTCGGCGGGGCGATGGGTAGTGGTGTGGCCTATACCTTAGTGCGCAAGCTGGTCGCCACCGAGCATCCCTCAGTAATCGTCCTCTACTTCCCCCTGGTCTGTGCGCCGGGCACGCTACTGTTGGGTGGTGCAGATTTTATTTGGCCAACTGCCAATGGTTGGTGGGTATTGCTGGGTGTCGGTTGCTTTACCCAGCTCGGGCAACTGGCGCTCACGAAAGCGATGCAGTTGGATGCGGCGAGTCGCGTCACCAGTCTGAGCTACGTGCAAATCATCTTTGCAGCCATGTTGGGTTGGTGGGCTTTCGGAGAGATCCCCGCTCAGGCCACGCTGTTGGGAGGCACTTTTATCTTATTGGGTGCGATTGTGAGCGCCTGGATGCAACCTCGTCCGGTGCAACCGCGTTGACGGCATATGTATGGGCAGGGCGACGAAGTTGCTTGCAAACAACGGCTGCACAGCGACCCATGTCGGTATCGCACACCTTTACTAACGCAGCGTATGCTCAATCAGTAAGGTTGGTACGCCAAGCGTGTGAGATTTGGCTGAGCAAACCCGGGTGCCGGGTTTGCGGCCATCGCGAATATCCGAGACTTCAACTTGGCTCTTGGTCAGCCTCGCGTGAGTGCTCTCAATGTCGTCAGTTTTGAGCGCGAGCCCCCAGAGCTCATCCTGTTCGGGTACCTTGTCGGATACGATGACCTCGATGCTCATAGAGCTGGCCCGGAAGAAAAGCTGCACGCCGCCCCATTCGGGCACGTCTTGCTCGAGCGCCAGACGTATACCGAGTTGATCACCATAAAAAGTCTTGGCAGCCTCAGCGCTTTGGGTTTTTACCACCACGTGGTCGACTCCGGCGATGGCACCTGCGCCATGGGGTGCGGCCTCTGGCAGCGTCGACTCCGCCTCATGCTCAATACAGAAAGAGAAGATGCCTCGCGCCGCCGCGGGGTCCCAAAACATATTGCGCCAGCGGCGCTCGGCGCCCGTTTGTTCATCGACACCATGGCCGGGCACCGGGTCTGATGCTTCCAGTCCTTGCGATCTGGCATGGGAGATAAAGTCGTCGGCACTTTCCGTGCCAAACACCAACCCACCCAGACAGGGGCCGCGCGTGCTCAGGATGCGGTTAACGATATCTGCCGCCATGCCTTCACTCTGTGGGGCGAGCAGTTCAATGTAGGTGTTATCCAATTTGAACAGCGTGTTGGCGGTACCGTAGTTGGGGTGCGCGCCGTGCCAGCTGGGCGCGCGGCCCAAGAGGGTGCTGTACTCAGCGCTCGCCTCAGCGAGGTCAGCGACTGCGATGATGATGTGGTCGATGGAGGTCTGCATAGGCTTTTGTGCCGTCATTCAGCGGCGCTTGAGAGCTCGCCGTTACTTATCAGTAGTCGCTACCCTAACCGATTTGCGGGGTGGCGTTCTGGAGCGACTTCGTTACTCTCTGATTTCCATTACCGAGCGGATAAGCCAGCGAGATGAATGATCTGATTCTGCAACCAATCCTATTTATGGGCTCGTTGAGCCTGCTCATGATGTTACTGATGTACATCACCCGTATTCCTGCCGCGAAGGTGCTTGAGGCGGAGGGTGTTGATTTACAGAAGCTCTCTCATCCCGCGCAACTGGGTGGCGTTTTCCCGAGTAAAGTTGAACGGGTTGCCGACAATTACAACCACCTTTGGGAGCAGCCGACGCTTTTCTATGCGGTAGTTTTAGTAATTTGGGCGCTGGGCCATACAGACCCCATCCATCTTTATGCCGCTTGGTCTTACTGTGCGCTTCGCTTCGCGCATTCCGTCGTGCAAGTTACGATCAACCACGTGTGGGTGCGCTTCAGCCTATTCTTTATGAGCTGGATTGCACTCGCTGTTATGCTGGTTAGAGAGGTCATCACTGCTATAGCTATGGCATAACCGTTATTTCTAGGGGAACCACATGTTCAACATCTGGCGACAAATACTCTGTCTGATACTCGCGCCCACACTCTTGACCTCGGCAACGGCGAAGGCGGAACCGCTGGACGCCGCGGCGTCCGACCCCAAAAATATGGGCTGGATGCAGGGTTTCCCGCCACCCCATGACCGAATCATTGGTTATCCCGCTAGCGATTACTTCAGCTTCCCTAAGCTACGCTGGACCTTCTGTCACTTCAGAGAAATACAGGCAACGAAGCGCGTTGGGCGTGGCATAGGTCCTGTCTCCCCCTTGTCCGGGGTACTGGACCCCGCGATCGACGATGTAACGTTTATGCCAATTGGCAGTGATGAGGAGATGACCTGGAAAGCCTCCCTCGATGCCAATTACACCGACGGAATGCTCATTCTCCATCGCGGTGAGATTGTTTATGAATACTACTCCGGGTGCCTGGATCGAGAGGGTCGTCATGGCGCCATGTCGGTCACCAAATCTTTCGTTGGAACCATTGCGGAGATATTGATCGCCGAGGGCGAGCTTGACGATTCCAAACTGGTCAGCGATTACGTGCCTGAACTCAAGTCCTCGGCGTTTGGCAACGCGACGGTGCGGCAAGTCATGGATATGACCACTGGGCTTGATTACAACGAGAACTACGCTGATCCCGAGTCCGATATCTGGCTGTACGCGGCGGCCGGCGACCCCACGCCCAAGCCTGAG
>CBFHSJ010000133.1:0-4944 GCA_965658485.1 Luminiphilus sp. | reverse complement strand
AGGGCTTGCATGTATTCACTCGGCGCGGGCCAATGATGTGGTCGAGGAGGCCCTGCGCGACGGCCATTTTTCGTCTCTGGTCGCCGCCGATGCCGAATTGCGGCGCGAGGTCAAAATTGCCGAGGGATCACGGGCGGACTTTTTTATCCCGGCAAATGGTGGCGTATATATGGAGGTCAAATCTGTCAGTTTGCACTATGGCGATGGCGCTGGTGCCTTTCCTGATGCGGTGAGTGCTCGAGCGACTAAGCATCTGGTTGAGTTGCAGGCAGCAATGGAGCGCGGTCACCGTGCTGCCTTGGTCTTTGCGGTTTTGCACGCTGGGATTGACCGTGTAGCGGCTGCAGCGGACATTGATCCGACCTATGCGTTGGCCCTTGGACAGGCAATGGAAAATGGATTGAAGGTTTATACGCTGCTCAATGACATTACTGTCGGCGGGATCTATCCTGTGGCAGCACACGGGTGGGATTCGCGGCAGTTATGCAGCAGTCTATGATTGCTTTTGGCCTCTCTACGGAGCATCTGGTCTCGATCACACCCGATCTTTGGGCAGAGGGCGAGACAGCAGGTGCTTTTCAAGCCCTCGGGCGCCGAGCCGCAGAGCGGGGATTGGACCTTCGTGTTGCGTCGGCTTTTCGAGACTATGACCGACAGGTGCGCATCATTAACGACAAATGGACGGGGGTTCGACCGGTCACTGACGGAGATGGCCGCCCCCTTGATCGCGCCCAGTACGGCGCTGACGAGTGGCTGAATCTGATTTTGCGATTTTCTGCGCTGCCGGGTACCTCACGGCATCACTGGGGTACGGATCTGGATATCTGGGACGCGTCGGCCGTAGACGCGGACTATCGCCCACTATTATCGCCCTCAGAGTACGCACCGTCGGGCCCTTTTTTTGAGATGACGCGCTGGTTAGATGACTTGATCGCTACTGATGACGCCGAAGGCTTCTATAAACCCTACGCCGTTGATCACGGAGGCATTGCACCGGAGGCATGGCACGTGAGTTACCGGCCCGCCGCTCTGAATTATCAGAATAGGGTGACGGCCCAGTCTCTGATCCCATTATGGCGGGGGGAGCCCGATGCCTGCGGCAACGGTCATGAGCCGCTTGCGATGCTTGAGGTTATCGAGCCCCAGGTTGATCGTCTCATGGAGCGCTACGTCGAAGCTCATTAGTCATAGCTCAGCAAAAGCTACTTGAGTGATTCCGCGAGATTCTTACTGATGTCGCGTGCTGATGTCGCGCACTGATGTCGCGCGTCGACTGGCTACTGCCCCTCCACCGATTGCAAGCAAATAAGCCGGGGCTAGTCGGACCAGGCTGTGCAACGCTGCGGCAGCAGCACCTTTTTGAGTCGGGTATAGCGCGGCATGCCTTTCTGATAGTTGGGGTAGGCCTCGCCTGCAATCAGTGGCTCGAAATAGGACCGCCCCGCGGCGGTTACGCCAAAGCCATCTTTGCTGATATACCGACGTGGCATTTTCTTCTCGCGGTTGGCGACCCGATGCAGCGGTGCCGTGCCAATGGCCCAACGATACGGTTTGGTTGAGCGTCGCTCGACGGTTGGCATCACCGCATTGGCGCCCTCCAGAGCCAGCTCCACGGCTGCTTCTCCCAGTGCGTAGGCCTGATCGACGTCTGTCTGGCTGGCAATGTGACGTGCAGCGCGCTGTAGATAATCCGCGACAGCCCAGTGGTGCTTGTATCCCAGTTTTTCTTTGACCATGCCTGCCAGCAGAGGCGCCAAACCACCGAGCTGAGCATGCCCAAAAGCATCGCGCCCACCCTGATCCGAAAGGAGTCGGCCGTCCGCAGTGCTGGTCCCTTCCGAGGCGACAACGACACAGTATCCGTAGCGCTCTACGCACTGAGCGACTTTGCTCAGAAATTTTTCCTGATCAAATGCGATTTCGGGGAACAAGATGATATGTGGTGCGTCGCCGCGCTCGCTCGCAG
Source organism: Luminiphilus sp. (assembly GCA_965658485.1). Lineage (GTDB taxonomy): Bacteria > Pseudomonadota > Gammaproteobacteria > Pseudomonadales > Halieaceae > Luminiphilus. The sequence goes on along the minus strand of CBFHSJ010000133.1, from coordinate 2,978 downwards.
CTAGCGCACTGGCGCCGGCGATCCAGCCGGCGTGTCGACCCATGACCTCTAGAATGAAGACCTTGGTTGAGGTCGCGCACATCGATTCGATATCGAGTGCCGCCTCGCGAGTTGAAATCGCCACATATTTCGCTACAGAACCAAAGCCGGGGCAGTTATCAGTCAGCGGTAGGTCGTTATCAATGGTTTTCGGCACGTGAATCGCCTGAATGGGGTAGCCCATCTGCTCACTGATTTGGGAGACTTTTAGGCAGGTGTCTGCCGAGTCGCCGCCACCGTTGTAGAGAAAGTAACCAATATTATGGGCCCGGAATACCTCAATCAGCCGCTCATACTCGGCACGATTCTCGTCAAAGCCTCTGAGCTTGTAACGGCAAGAGCCGAAGGCACCACCGGGGGTCGTCATGAGCCCCTCAATGGCGCGGCGGCTCTCCCGGGAGGTATCGATTAGCTCTTCTTTCAGCGCGCCGACAATCCCGTTTTTTCCTGCGAGGACTTTGCCAAAGTGTCGGGAGTGCTCTCGGGCAGTTTGGATAACGCCAGCGGCCGAGGCATTGATAACGGGTGTGACGCCGCCGGATTGAGCGTAAAAGAGGTTGCGTTGACTCATGCTGAACTGCTTGGGTGGACTGCCAGGAAGTGCGTACCGTAGACCTCGCGGGAGCCATTGGCAAACTGCCCGTGATAATCTCTGCCCTGCGCGGAGAACCTCCTTGTCTAATCACATTCACATTCTCGGTATTTGTGGCACGTTTATGGGCGGTTTGGCGCTGCTGGCGCGCGAGTGCGGTTTTTCGGTCACAGGTTCTGACCAAAATATTTATCCGCCTATGAGCACCCAGCTCCTCAGCAGCGATATCCCTCTTGTTGACGGCTATGATGCCGATCAACTCTCGCCCGCACCCGGTTGCGTGGTGGTGGGCAACGCGCTGTCTCGCGGTCAGCCGGTCGTCGAGGCGATGCTGAACGGCGGCATCTCCTATACCTCTGGGCCGGAATGGCTGGGTCGCCATATTCTTCAGGATTATTGGGTGCTCGCTGTGTCGGGCACTCATGGCAAAACCAGTACGGCCAGTATGCTGGCATGGATTCTGGAGCAGGCTGGGCTTGAGCCCGGGTTTTTAATTGGCGGGGTCCCTTCCAACTTTGGCCTGTCCGCGCGACTGGGTGGCGGCGACTATTTTGTGATCGAGGCAGATGAGTATGACTCTGCTTTTTTTGACAAGCGGTCTAAGTTTATCCATTACCGCCCCAAAACAGCGGTGATCAACAATCTCGAATACGACCATGCGGATATTTTCCCTGACCTCGCTGCGATCGAGACTCAGTTCCATCATTTAGTGCGGTGTATTCCCGGAGACGGATTGATTGTTCGCGGTGGTGGCGGGGCGATCGATCGAGTGTTGGAGAGAGGGTGTTGGACCCCGGTCGAGACAGTCGCAGACGCCGGCGATGAGCATTGCGCAGGTTGGACCTGGCGCGCGCTGTCCTCTGCTGCGGACGCACTGAACATTACCGCGCCTGATGGTGCGGAGGCCGAGCTGCGGTGGGAACTCATTGGTTCGCATAATGCGGCCAATGCCACCGCCGCGATTGCGGCGGCACACCATGTCGGGGTGTCTTTGGATATCTCGGTTAAGGCGCTAGCGTCCTTCAAAGGTGTGAAGCGTCGACTGGAATTTTTGGGCAAACCTGACGGTGTGGCCGTATACGATGATTTCGCTCACCATCCGACTGCGATTGAAAGCACGCTTAACGCACTTAGCGCGCAACTTGAGGCAGGAAAGCTCATCGCGATCATAGAGCTGCGGTCCAACACCATGCGTTTGGGAGAACATAAAGGCGCTTTGGCGAGGTGCGCCGAGGCGGCCAACCACGCCCTTTGGTTCGCGCCGCCTGATCTGCAATGGGATTTGGGTAGTATTGTGACCGCCGATGGACAGGAGTCCCTTAACACTACTGATGCTCTGATCGAGCGGGCGCTGGCTGTGGCAACACCTGGAGATAGCATTGTCATCATGAGTAACGGTGGATTTGACGGCCTGCACGGCCGCTTGCTGGCGGCTCTGGAAGAGCGCGCTTAGTCGTGACCCGGGTCGAGCGATTTTACGCGCTGATTTTGCGCAAACCAATTTGGGTGCTGTCTTGCTTCGCGTTGGTGATCGGTATTGCTTTGCTGCAGCTCCCCAAGCTGCGGCTGGACGCTTCTTCTGACTCGTTGCTGCTTCAGGGTGACCCCGATCTGGCCTACTTTCGAGAATCCGCCGAGAAATATGCAGGTGACGAGTTTCTGATACTGACCTGGGAGCCTGGGGTCCCGCTTCTTTCTGATGACTCGCTGGAACCACTGGCAGCCATGGCAGACGAGCTCGAGCAACTACGTGGTGTGGCGAGCGTGACCACGGTACTCGATGTGCCGCTGCTCGAGAGCCCGCCGCTGTCCCTGACTGATTTGGCTCGCGCTGACAGCATTGCCACCCTGCGTGACCCTGATGTGGATCGGGAGCTTGCGCTCAAGGAGCTTACAACCAGTCCGGTTTATCGCAATTTGCTGGTCAGCGAAAGGGGAGACCTCACGGCGGTGCAGGTTTCTCTGCAGGCTGATGAGCTGGCTGACTCGCTGCTTGACGAGCGGGAGGCCTTGCGCGCTCAGGAACGCGAAGGGGCTCTGGATGCCGAAAAGGCGGGCCGATTGGCGCAGGTCGAGGCGGATTACGATCTGGCGCTGGCAAGAATTGGCGCCGAGCGGGACCGTATGGTTGCCGCTGTGCGCGATGTCGCGGAACGCTTTCGCCCCTACGCCAAGATTTTTGTCGGCGGCGTACCGATGATTGCCGCAGACATGATGGCCTTCGTGCGTTCTGATCTCGTGACCTTTGGTACGGCCATTCTGGCGGTCATGGCGGCGGTGCTTTGGCTCATTTTTCGCAGTTGGAAATGGGTGTTCATCCCGTTGATCACCTGCAGTGCAACCGCAA
>CBFHSJ010000132.1:0-4979 GCA_965658485.1 Luminiphilus sp. | reverse complement strand
TTCTCAAAACCCCACTCATTGAGGTCATCGTAAAAAAGCCCGCCCACTCCGCGCGGCTCCTGGCGATGGGGCAGATAAAAATAGTCGTCACACCACTTCTTCAGGCGAGGGTAGACGCCTTCACCAAAGGGGTCACAAGCAGCCTTGGCGGTGGCATGCCAATGAACGGCATCTTCTTCATAGCCATAATAAGGCGTCAGGTCGAACCCGCCTCCCATCCACCACACCGGCTCCTCGCCAGGTTTCTCTGCCATGAACATGCGCACATTGGCATGAGAGGTCGGCGCGTGCGGGTTGCGAGGGTGGATGACCAGAGAAACCCCCATGGCGCGAAAACTGCGTCCAGCAAGTTCCGGCCGGTGCTGTGTGGCCGACACCGGCATGCCCGCGCCAACGACATGAGAAAAGTTCACGCCGCCCTTTTCGATCACATCGCCCTCAGCCAATACCCTGCTGATGCCGCCACCACCTTCCGGCCGGTCCCAGGATTCGGTAGCGAAAGTGGCGCCATTATCAATAGCCTCAAGCTCCCCGCAGATCTGGTCCTGAAGTGATGTTAGGTAGGCCTCTACTGCCTCCGCATCCATGGACTGCTCCTTATTCTCTGTTTACCCGCGGATGACCGATCCATCTTCTACACGACGTATTGTTGATGGTTTGCCCCCCGGGTCAATAGCACCCGGAAATGCGGGTAATGTCGTGCCGAAGTAACGCCGCAACTCCCAGATGCTGTGCGGTGGCGGAAGCCCCGCGGGGTTCGCACTGGTCGACACCAAGGGGCCTTCAAATGCCTTGCACAGCGCGGCCAAGGCCGGTGATGACGTCACGCGGATCGCCACCTCGTCACTGTCTCCCGTTACCCAGAACGGAAAATACCCTCTGTGGGGCACCAGCCAAGTGTTGGGCCCCGGCCAAGACGCCAGCATCGTCTCGCGCTGCTCGCATGACAGATCCCTGAGCACATCAGCAAAGACGTCACTGCTCGCGCCGACAACAATCAGGCCCTTGCTCACCTCACGTTGTTTCATCGCCAAAAGATCCAAAACGGCGCCTTCATCAAAAGGATCACAGCTCAGCCCCCACACGCCCTCCGCCGGACACGCCACGACCCCGCCCGCCCAGAGCGATGCCGCCATCTGGGGCGAACGCCAGCGAGAGTGCAGTTCGGGTTCAGAGTTCAGTGTCATACCAGTGCCGCAGAGCATACACGCACGAACCTTACCCCAGGCGCCAGCCCGACCGCCAATACCCATGCAATGAAAGACCAGACCACCATGGATGATGGTGCTTAAGCGATCGCTGTGTACCCGGCAGAGACCCGCTGAACTCGACCAGACACTTCCAGTGCAGTCAGACAAGCCAGACAACGGTTGATATCCCAGTTGAGATAGGCGGACAGGGTGTCTGCGCCGTGGGTGCCGCTACCCAATAGGGTGAGCATCGCCTGTTGATCCGCGTCCAGCTCCCCCACACTGCAAGAGTTTGCTGACACATGCGGGTGACTCTGTGGCAATGACGCAGAAGGCGCTGTCTGCAAGCCGAGGTGCGCCCGCATCGCTTCAACCGACTGCACCAGCACCGCGCCATCCTCAAGGAGATACCGGCAGCCTTCCCCCTCTCGATGGTAAATGGACCACGGCAGCGCCAGAACATCTCGCCCTTGATCCGCGGCCGCACTGGCTGTGATGAGTGTGCCACTGGGCCGCCCGGCCTCGACAACGAGGGTGGCTTTGCTGAAGCCCGACAACGTGCGATTGCGGCGATGAAAATGATGCTTCCTGGGTGGTGTGCCCAAGGGAAACTCGCTGACCAACACCCCTTCTGCCCTCACTCTTTCGGCCAGCCTCTGGTGGCGCGCTGGGTAAATCCGATCCATCCCAGATGGCAGTACCGCAACGGTACTGCCCCCAGCGGTCAACGCTGCATCATGCGCGATGCCGTCAATGCCCAGCGCAAGCCCACTGACCACAACCAACCCCGACGCTGCAGCGGCGCCAGCGAACTCTCTTGCGGCACGACGGCCCTCAAGCGACGGCTTTCTTGTACCGACAATCGACAACGTGGCCACACCGAGATGCGGTAGGACGCCCCGACAGAACAAAAAAGGCGGCCGATCGGGACACTCCCTTAGAAGCGGCGGATACTCGGGGTCTTGGGGGGTGATCAAACATAGCGGTGAATCGCCAATCAGCCCTGAGGACAAATCAATGTGCGCCGGCTGATCCAACGCGCGCTGAAGCCCTTCTAACGCCAGCGCCTTCGCAGGCTCGCCGGCACATCCCAATATAGCCTCAGGCGACGGGCACGCCTGTAGCACCGCATCTAGCCAGCGAGCGCCCTTCTCAATGGCGCGAGTCAGCGTGAGCCAACGGGTATCGGCGAGTTGATTGAGACCAAATTGGTGTGCCACGGCTCATCCTTGAGGCGCTCGGCCATAAAGAGACGCCCGGCAGACGCCTCGTGATTACTTGATGACGCGCCTCAGGGATTACTGAGCTTGTCGCCCACCGACAGCGGCTTGGTCGCCTCCAGCACCAACCCAAAGCTGGCGCGGTCGGAGACGGAAAACACCATCAGCGCGCCGGCGCGGGTATCAGGCAGCCGCGCGGGCTTGCCGGTAGCGGGATCCTTCACCAGCTCACCGGCATGGTCGATGGCCAGCACATCACCGACTTGCAATGACTCCCGGGCGCCACGATTAATGACCACGATGTCGAGCACACTAATCTGGGTCACACCCCCGGCGACACCTATCACGTAAGCGTCGGAAATCATTTCGCTTGGGGCCCGTGGTTGATAAAACGGCTCAACCTCCGCCTCGACGACGGGCAGCAAGCGATCACCAATCCGGACCTCTTCTCGCATCTCGCTAACGGTCATGGCCACGACGTTCTCGCTCTTAGCCAGGCCATCCTGCATCCGTGCCTCACCGATATCGCTGACGAAAATGCCAAGACCCTCTCCACTGACGGGGTCTGTCAACTTTTCAACGCGGCGCACCAACCGATAACTCTGAGCGTCACCCCACTTGCCCTTTCCATACACCGTGTCGCCCACACCGCTGATGAGTCGACCTGCATCACCCGACACCACATAAGGTGAGCGGTCCAGTGTCGCCGCCTCAACCACCTGATGTTGATGTAGAAAAGGCTCAATGTGCTGTCGCGAAATGGCCGGTATTGCCAAGTCGAGCCGGCTGGCTCTCATGCTCGGAGAGAGCTTAATATCGCCGTGCTCCACGCGCACCAACTTCGGGTGCCCGGACTCCCACATCAGACTCAATGTGTCGCCAGGATAAATAAGGTGTGGATTGTCGACCTGAGGATTGCCGGCCCACAGCACTTCCCATCGCCAGGGGTCGCGCAGAAACAATGCCGAGATGTTCCACAGCGCGTCGCCAGGCTGGACGGTATAGGTCAGGGGTACATCGGGGTTCAGCGTCAGCGGCTCATCATATTGCGCCACCGCGCCATTAGTCGCCAGCAATACAGCGAGCGCACAGTGGCGGATAAGTCGCCGGGCCACCGTTCGGCCTGATCCTCTGCTATCGAGGATGCTACCCATACAGTTCGCAATCCATTTGCTCACTTTCACAGCATTCACTCCATTGTGTACTGCCCGCTGCATCTGCCAACAGAGACTTGGCATCGCGGTATAATCTCAGTGTGCGGCGGTGATTCGGGCAGAGCAAGACCAAATCCGAACACTTTTCTCCGCTATAAATCCGCATCAGTATTGGAAGCGCGGCACATGGCCCTACTCCCTATTCTTGAGTTTCCCGACCCGCGACTGCGCACGCGCGCGGTACCGGTTGTCGCGGTAGATGCACGGATTCAAAAGCTTGTGGATGACATGTTTGAGACCATGTATGCGGCGCCCGGCATCGGCTTGGCAGCCAGCCAGGTCGACGTCCATGAGCGCGTGATTGTCATGGACCTCAGCGAGAACCACTCGGATCCCAGAGTCTTTATTAATCCTGAGATCACCCTCATCGATGAGACGCTGGGTACCTATGACGAGGGGTGTTTGTCGGTGCCCGGATTCTACGAGACCGTAGAGCGGCCCCAGATTATTGAGGTCACGGCGCTCGACCGAGAAGGCACCGCATTCACAGAGCGACTCGATGGCCTTATGGCTATTTGTCTGCAGCACGAGATAGACCATCTTGAAGGCAAGCTGTTCGTCGACTACCTGTCGCCACTGAAGCGACAGCGCATTCGCAGTAAGCTCATCAAAGAACAGAAACGCCGCGCCTGACCAATGTCGACGTCGCTTAAAGTGGTATTCGCGGGCACACCGGACTTCGCCGCCCAACATCTTCAAGGTCTGATTGATTCTCGACACCAAATCGTTGCGGTAATGAGCCAGCCAGATCGGCCCGCGGGCCGCGGAAAACGCCTTCAACCCTCCCCCGTTAAGGTCATGGCGCTCGAGGCAGAGCTGCCTATCTGGCAGCCAGCGTCGCTGAAGAGCGCTGACAGCGAGGCCATCCTGTCGCGGTACGATGCTGACATTCTGGTGGTAGTGGCCTACGGCCTGATTCTGCCTGCTGCCACGTTGGGTATTCCGCGCCTAGGGTGCCTCAATGTTCACGCCTCCCTGTTACCCCGGTGGCGCGGCGCCGCACCCGTTCAGCGGGCCATCGAGGCAGGAGATACAGAGACAGGCGTCAGTATCATGGCGATGGAACCTGGCTTGGACACCGGGCCCGTGCTCCTGACCCGAACACTCCCCATCAGCGCCGATCACACCAGCGGCAAACTTCTCAATGACCTCGCTCAACTCGGTGTCACCGCGCTGATCGAGAGTCTTGACAACATCGACACCCTATTGGGCTCTGTAGCGCTGCAAGATGACAGTGTGGCCACCTACGCCCACAAAATCGCTAAGCAAGAAGGTGCGCTCGATTGGTCAGCCGCCGCCACCGTGCTGGCACGGCGGGTGCGAGCGTTTAATCCAGCGCCTGGGTGTTTCACGGA
>CBFHSJ010000131.1:0-4980 GCA_965658485.1 Luminiphilus sp. | reverse complement strand
CGCCCACCATGTAGTTAAAGGGCACGGCGATGCCGCCCAATACCGCTGCCAACCACATTGACTGCCCGATCTTGGCGAAGCTCCGATAGAGCGCCGCCGCAAACACCCACCACAGCACGAATAACCAAAGGGGAACGATAGTCGCCGAATCAAAATCAAAGACGCCAGTCAGCGTGAGCACCACATCCACGCCAATCCCGACCATGGCGACCGGCAGCAGCCTGCGAAATTCGAGACCGCGGTCGGATACCAAATAAAAGTGCAGCGCCAAAGACATCACCGCAACCGGCACCCATGGCTCTCTGCCCAATACACAACAGAACCAGGTTGCCTGGAACCATACCGCGTTGAACCAAAATGTATCGACCAGCTTCATAGCAGGTTAGATACGACAAGGGAGAAACGCCAGATCAGGCGGCGGTAGGTATCACACCGTAGTGCTGGCCTGTCCGATCCAGTGCGACGGCCAGTTGATCGACCAGGAAATCAATCTCAGAGCGCTCAGTGACAAAAGGCGGTGCCATGATCATCGCGTCGCCGGTCTGGCGCACCATCAGGCCTTGAGTGATCGCCGTATCGCGACAGTGCACTGCCGCGGCGGACTCAGGTGCCAGTCGCTCTCTGGTCGACTTATCCTTTACCAGCTCCACTGCGGCAAACAGGCCTTTTACTCGCACCTGCCCCACGATCGGGTGGTCTACCAACTCAATCAGTCGGCTGGCGAAGTACGGCGCGAGCTCTACCACGCCCTGCTCGATAATCCGAGTCTCTTCAAGGATATCCAGCGTCGCCAAGCCAGCGGCACAGGAAGCAGGATGTCCCGAATAGGTCAGGCCGTGGGCAAATTCGCCACCCCCTGACAACAAGACATCAGAAATCTTCTGGCTGATCAAGCTCCCACCCAACGGCATGTAGCCATTGGTGACCGCCTTAGCGAATGTCACCAAATCGGGCTCGGTACCATAGGTCTCAAAGCCAAACCACTTTCCGGTACGGCCAAAGCCGCAGATGACCTCATCGGAGATCATCAAAATGTCGCGCTCATCGAGGATGCGCTTCACCTCGGGCCAGTAGGACTCGGGCGGGACGATGACACCCCCGGCACCCTGCACAGGCTCCGCGATAAAGGCGGCCACACGGTCCTCGCCGAGTTCATCAATCTTGTTCTCGAGCTCACGGGCCGCGGCGACACCAAATGCTTCGGGATCGAGGTCCGCGCCCTCCTCGAACCAGTGCGGCTGCTGGATGTGATGCACATAGTCAAGGCCCATGGTCTGCTTGTGCATCGCTGACATGCCACTCAGGGTTGAGGCCGCAATCGTGCTGCCGTGATACGCGTTTTGGCGGCTGATGATCAGCTTCTTTTCGGGCTTACCCAGCAAGTCAAAATAGCGGTGTACTAGTTTGATCTGAGTGTCGTTGGCCTCTGACCCGGAGTTGGTAAAGAACACGTGCTGGAATCGCTCAGGCGTGACCTGGGAGAGCCGTGCCGCCAGCTCTGCTGCCGGCTGATTAGAGCACCTAAAGAAATTGTTGTAGAAAGGGAGTTCGGCCAGCTGCTCCGCCACCGCTTGCTTAATGCGCTCCTGGCTGTAGCCCAGATTGCAGCACCACAATCCCGACATCCCGTCCTGAATTTTATTGCCATCAGAGTCGTAGATATAAATATGCTCGGCGCGGCTGACGATGCGCCCCCCGTGCTTGGCGTAATCTTCAAAATCCGTGAAGGGGTGCAGGTGGTGCGCCTGATCCAGCTTCTTAAGTGCTTGCGTATCGAGCGTCGCGGTCATGGTGCTTTCTCCTCGGATTTGGCCTGCCACACTATAGCGGCCCGGGCCCAGCACAGGGGTTGCTTCCTGCGTGAGTATCACACCGGGCAACTAGCGTGTCAGTAACCCCAAAGGGAGAGCTAGGTGGACAGGGCGCGCCGCGGCGCGCACACTTCCGCCTCACATCAGGAGCTAACAGTGACTCTGGAACGCGTCGACGAACAATACCGCGGTCTGACTTACCCCTGGGGCAGACTGGAACAGCCCGGCGATGAACCTTTCGAGGTGGCACCCGGTGTCTGGTGGGCACGATTCACCATGCCGGGACCTTTAAACCACATCAACCTGTGGTTGCTGGAGGACGGAGACGGCTGGACCATTGTCGATACCTGCCTCAATCTGGATTCTGCCAAAGAGCGGTGGGAATCCCTGTTCACGGGCTTCATGGCGGGCAAGCCCGTCCACCGTGTGATCTGTACTCATATGCACCCCGACCACATTGGCCTGGCGGGATGGCTCTGTGAGCGTTTCGACTGCGATTTGTATATGACACAGGCGGAGTTCCTGACTGGCAGCCTGATCATGGGTTACACGGGTGAAGCGGCTCCACCACCAGCGATCTCCTTCTATCACCGTACCGGGTTCACCGACGAACAATTGGAAGATTATCGGGAACGCTTCGGTAGCTTCGGACAGTTTGCTACGCCGCTCCCTCACAACTATCAGCGCCTCAACGACCGACAAACACTGTCGATTGGCGGCCGATACTGGCAAGTGGTGGTCGGTCAGGGACACTCTCCCGAGCACGCGTGCCTCTATTGCCCGGCGCTACAGTTGGTCATTGCAGGCGATCAGATCCTGCCGCGTATCACGCCCAACGTGTCAGTGTTTCCCACTGAGCCTGACGGTAATCCGCTGGAAGCCTGGCTTGCCTCCAGCACCCGGTTGCTGGGTATGCTGCCCGAAGACTTGCTGGTATTGCCCGCGCACCAGTCTCCCTTTACCGGGGTGCGCGTGCGTCTCAACCAGATCATCGACAGTCACCGTCTCGCGCTCGCGAATCTGTATGATCTGCTGATGGAGCCCAAACTGTTACCGGAATGCTTCGGCTGTCTGTTTGGGCGGGAAATTGGTGACGGTGAGATCCAGATGGCGACCGGTGAAACCGTGGCGCACCTGAATTATCTCTGGCACCGCGGTAACATTCAGCGACGGATCAATGCTGACGACAGATATGAGTATCAATCCGACCCCGAGGCACGCTACGTCGACACCTAGTAAAAACCCGTGACGACGCTGCGCAATCGAATCAAAACCCTCGCCTACCGCTGGTACTACCGGCGGATGAACCGTCTGGCGTGGGAGGGCGCGCCAGCGCCTGAGATCAAGACCAGCTTTTTGCAGCTCCCTTTACCCGAGCAGACGCTTGGGGCGCGGATGTATCACGGCTCCCGGCACCGCCCTCTCATCATTTACTTCCATGGCGGCGGCTGGACGATCGGGGATCTGGATACCCATCATCCTTTCTGCCTGCGGCTCGCTGATCAAACCCACTGTACGATCATGTCCATTGATTATCGGCTGGCCCCGGAGCATCCCTTCCCCGCGGCTCATGACGACGCCATGGCGGCGTCGCGATGGATCATCGATAACCTTAACGCGCTAGCGCCGAATAACGGCGAGGTGATCATTGCCGGAGACAGCGCCGGCGGGAATCTGACGCTGGCGACGGCCGTCCGCTTGCCGGAGGAGCCACGACTCAGGGGTTGTCTGCTGATCTACCCGCTCACGCAGCATTATCATGCCGCGATGCGCTCCTACACGGAGCATGCCAAGAGCGGGCCGCTGACGACATCGATCATGCGCTGGTTCGTGGATACCTATCTTGACGGCTTGGCGCCGGCAGATCCCGCCACAGAAGTCATGTTCCCCGGACGGCGCATTCCACTCAGTGGTTTTCCACGCTCATTGTTGGTGACCGCTGAAAAAGATCCGCTGAGAGACGATGGTAGGCGCCTTGCCAACGCCCTGCAGCGTGCGGGCGTGACTGTCCAACACGAGCATTTCTCTCAGGAAGCGCATGGATTTCCGTGCTCGGAGGGGCCCACCCCCGGACACGACCGCTTTATGTCGTTGACCAAGGCCTGGATAGAAGCGATCAGCGCGCGGTAATGCGCTCCAACGTGTCCATGATCTCTGCCTTCGTGAGCAGACGCGGCGAGACATAGCCGTCACTCTCATCCATCGCCGCATGGGCCAGCACCGTCCAATCAGCTGGCTGAATACGCGGGTCAGTCTCCGCGATGCCGACTTTGGCGATCAAATCCTGCACCGCCTCAATAAACGCTTGTGCCCTTGCCGCGGGTGAGGCGGCATCGGACACATTGGTCACGACAGCGAGTTCGGCCATTGCGGTCTCTGCCTCGGAGAGACAGGCCTTGAGGACATGCGGTAACGCGAGCGCATTGGCCTGTCCGTGGGGAATGCCGTAACGGGCGCCAAGCTGATGTGCTATCGCATGGACATTACCGACGCCCACCTGGTTGATCGCAATACCCGCGTGGTAAGCGGCCACCGCCATGCCCTGGCGGGCCTCAATATCCTCGGGATGCTTTACCGCCTGCTCAAGCCAACGAAAAACGCCCTGAATGGCAAGACGGCCGTTTTCTTTTCGCGTGCCTCGATCCCAAATGCAGATATACGCCTCGATACCGTGAGTCAGCGCATCGATACCCGTTGCCGCCGTAACGGGCGCCGGTAATCCCAGTAACAGATCCGGGTCCAGCGCGACCGCCTGTGGCAGCAGGTCCTCGCCCACAATGATGTGCTTGAGCTTCTCTTCCGGATCTTTGATGACCGCCCCCATGGTCGCCTCACTGCCGGTACCCGAGGTAGTAGGAATGGCGTAAATCGGCAGGACATCGTCGGGCACTTTGTTCAAACCAACCCATTTGTCAGGTGACTCGTCACTGGTGCGGGTGCACGCGATGATTTTCGCCGCATCCATAGAGGACCCGCCCCCCACCGCCACGATAGCCGTACAACCCGCAGCCCGCAGCACCTCTGCACCTTCCATCACATGCGCGAAAGTGGGATCAGGGTCAACGCCTGCATACCAGTGAAGATTAACCCCCGCGTCCACAAGAGATGCCAGCGCCCGCTCCGCAAGACCCAGCTCCTTTAGCGCCTTGTCAGTGACCACAAGAATATC
>CBFHSJ010000130.1:0-5041 GCA_965658485.1 Luminiphilus sp. | reverse complement strand
GCGCTCAAAATAGCGCGCGCTGATGCCGCAAAGGCAAATAACGCCAGTGCGGCCTCCAGCGCAGCCTCATCCCCGCGACAGTCGTCTCCAGCAGCTAGTGGTTGGTTCATCAATGTGCAAACCTATGCCACACGCGCCGATGCCGATGCCATGGTCGCCCAACTCTCCTCTTCTAGTGAGGAGTTTGTGGTGCAGCCAGCGCAAGTAAACGGTCGAACTCTATACCGAGTTCGAGCTAGCGGGTATGCAAGCCAGTCTGAGGCCGAGGACGTTGCAACAGAGCTGGTTGAAACATTCGCGTTGCCCAAGCCGTGGATTGGCCGGGATCGCTGACCAATGAACGCCAACAGAAGCCCCAGATCAACAACCTCACCAGTGAGGCCAAGAGGATCAGCTTGATGAACGGCAAAGTCTTCCTCGCTCTCGGCTTTGCCTGTTCGCTGTGCCTGTCGCCTGGAGCCCTGGGCAAAGAATATCGCTCAGGCGAAAAACCCGTGAGGCTCACCTGCATTGACGACAACCGCTGGGTGAACGGATCAAGGCTGGAGCTTTGGGGCAGCGCTGAAAAACAAGAGGGTTGGATTCGCATACAGGGCGGCAACAAGGTGGCGGCCGCCTTTCAACAACAAGCATTGAAATCTATCTGGTCTGACCCCGCCGCGGAAACCTTCATGGTCGTGTTGGAGCCCGATCTCACTGCCCGGTATTACGACAAGACGGGACTATCTCCCACCTTTGAGTCGATTCGCTGGCATTGTGCGCGATAGTGAAAGGTTCCAGATAGTCAAAGCACACTTTACCGAGCACCGGTCGCTGAATTGCCGCTTTCAGTCAGCCGGTAGGCGTCAAGCTAACCGTTCTCTTCTGTTACACTAACGTTAAACGTGCGATAACACAGTCGTTTTCTCGCGGTTTCACCCTAGCGGCTCGGGGACAGCTCATGACAGCCTTCATAAAGTGGTTTCTGGTTCTTTTCACCGTCATATTGATCGTCGGTCTGTCCAGCCAGCGAGAGATGGTAAACCTGTACCTAGGCCAAGCAAAAAAGACCATGGGATTTCAGTCAGAGATCTATCACTGGAATACCTCGGTCGCTTGGGAGAAAACTGATCGAGAGCATGAGCTGCTGGAAACAGGGAATTTTGTTCAGAGGGAGTTTCTTTTTCTTAATTACTCAATTAGAGCCCGCGTCAACACGGATGGCACGACACTAGCAGCTGTATATTTCTACGATGAGTGCTTGGAAGGCGCGTCAATCTTAACGGACGTTCTAGACTTCAACGAGGAACCCTTTGAAATGCGCTGCACAGATACAGGTGACTTCAAGGGGTGGCGGGTCGGCGCTCGTCTGCCACCAGGAAGCTTATCTTGGTATGAGAAGTATGAGGGCTTTTCAGTCAGAGCAAACTTTGAAGACTGGGATTTCAACATTATTCAGAAATACTCGGGCGCACTTGAAATGCAACCGGACCAGGTCACCAACTAGTTTCACCGTCGGGTACGGCATTCTGCGATTTGGCACAAGCGCCCTTTCAAGTTAGTTCATCAATGCGGTTATTAATGCGGAAAACGTGAGCGAGCACTTCTGCCACCGCAACATAAAGGGCTGGGGGTATTTCGTCCCCCAACGGGATCTGACACAGCATCTGCACCAAACCCTCCTCCTCCACGACCGGGACACCAAACTCCTTCGCGGTCGCCCTGATTCTCTCGGCAAGTTCCCCCTCTCCTTTGGCAACGAGGCGCGGCGCTCCCTCTCCTGAATAGGTTAAGGCTGCGCTCTTCATATGGCGGGGTTCGTTCATGCTCTGACATCCAGAGAGGGAGCATTCGAGTCATGACGAGCCAGGCTTTGATCGTGCACCACAGTGAGCCCGTCGAGCTTTAACCCTCGCGACTCCAGACCCGCTGTTAATGATTGTTGAGACCTCAAAAATAACGCTAGTGTGTCTTGCTCACTGCCAGTGAGATCAACCGATACCCTCTCCCCGACAAGCTTGACGCTGATCTCAGTCGCGCCAAGCCCTGGCATATTCAAGGAGATGTGCGCAGCCCAGGTTTTGGACACATCCCCCTCACCCGCAGCATTGCCAGCATCGTCCTCAAATATTTGAACTCCAATGTTGTAAACCTCTTCGCCAAACCGAAACGGAATATCGAAGCACCATTGCTGCGGCAATTGGGTCTGTTCAGCTGGCACAGAGCCCAGTTGGTTATCTGTGATTATTTTCAGCCCACTCTCTAGCGCAGAGCGGAGAGTCTCGAGCAGACCGACTTGTTCAGTCTGCAATTCCAGCTTATCGCTGTCTTCCAGATTGGCACGCACTCTAAATAAAGCGCGCATCAGTTGCCCCTTCAAATCGTCTGCTGCCAGCCCCGCCATACTGCCCGCCCCGTGGGCGAGCAAGCTCTCGTGGAGAGTACCGTTGCCCTGTATCGCCTTAATCAACAGGTCGGGTTTGGTCAATTCATCCGAGGATTTCAATCCACTTTGAAGCTGCTTAACGGTCCCTCGATCTAAACCCAAAGCCTGCAAAGAGCCGCCCCCCAAGGCTCGCAACAGTGAAAATAGCGGTGCCAGACCGCCTTTTGGCACCTGCGCAGCGTTTGCTTGCCGCTGCAGCTTAATGGCGTCTGCCATCGCTTCGGCCGGTGCCACGAAGGGCGCGCCTCCGGCACTGAGCACGCGGAAGGTAATCTGGGGTTGAACTTGCTTGACCTCCAGCAACAGCCGCGCCCCGGGCTGGAGCGGAATATCCGTTGAGGCCGTGACGCGCTCCGCGCCCACTTTGAGAACCATCTCGCCCGAGGGAAGCTTATCGGCCACCACTGCGTTCAGTACCTGGCCAACCTGTGGCGTGCGCAGCCATAAACCGAAGTTGCGTTGGTCAACCCTCGCGGGAGTCAGCGAAATCTGAAGTTCTTCCAAAGCGTCTCCCGGTTTGCGTGATGATCGAGGTTAACGTAACCTCTGGCGTGCGCGGCTGGGCCTACCCAGCACAGCTTCCATTGAAAGATCCAAAGCACTTCGCAATGGGCGAAGGCTCAACAAGACTGTGAGGTACACCAGTGGATTTTGCAACGCTCCTCGGCATTTTGTCGTCTATTGGGTTCGTAAGCTACGCGATTTTTTCGAAGGAAGGCGCCGAGATATTCATCAACCCCCAAGGCCTTTTCATCGTCCTCGGCGGCACTGCCGGTATCGTGATGATCAAATTTTCTTTCAAGCAGTGGCTGGGGGCGTTTGTAGCCGCGGGTGCCGCCTTCCGCAGCAGCGCAGATGACCCCGATGCATTGATTGCTCAAATGGTGGAGCTCTCGGGGATCGCCCGGAAAGATGGCATGCTCGCGCTGGAAAACGTCGAAATTGAGTACGGGTTTCTGAAGCAAGGCGTCAGGATGCTGATCGACGGATCAAATCGGGAGGTAGTCAGCGAGGTCCTCTACAAAGACCGCCAACAATTCCTGGACCGGCAGACATGGGGCACGAAAGTATGGTCTGCTTGGGGAGAGGTCGCACCCGCCATGGGCATGATCGGCACGCTAATTGGTCTCGTGCAGATGCTAGTGGATCTCAGTGACCCTAAAGCCATCGGACCTGCAATGGCTGTGGCTCTGCTGACAACGCTGTATGGCTCCCTCATTGCCAACGTTATCGCTATTCCACTTTGCGACAAGCTGACGCTGCGAAAAGCCAATGAAGGCCGACTCATGGCGATGTGTATTGACGGCGTACTGGGCATCCAGGGTGGACAAAATCCGCGTATTCTCGAATCGATGCTCAAAACCTATGTCGATCCAAAAAAGCGGGCTGAAGACGACGAGACATAACGGTGGACCTGAACCTACTTAAAGACGAGGAAGACGAGGTAACGGCCGGAGCGCCCTTATGGATGGCCACATTCGCAGATTTGATGTCGCTACTGGTCTGCTTCTTCGTTCTTATCATCTCGATGTCTGAAATCGATGTGATCCGATACAAGAAAGTGGCGGGCTCTATGAAAGACGCTTTCGGTGTTCAACAGGATATCGTGACCTACGATATCCCAAAGGGCACCAGTATCATCGCGTTGGAATTTTCACCTGGTAAACCCGAGCCGACCATAAGAAAAATCATTCAGCAGGACACGGCCGACCCGACTCGCCCATCGCTAAAAATTGGCAACCCCGACAACCCCATCGAAGTTCAGCCCGAAACATTACAAAAGCTACTAGAAGAAGAAGAACAGCGTCAGGAGCAGCGACAGCAAACTGAGGCCGATGCGGCCGTGCTGACAGAACTGCTCGAAGAAGAGATCAACGAAGGCAAAATTGATGTCGAAACCGACGGCCCCACGATCATCATCAAAATCAGAGAGCGCGGTTCATTCACCTCAGGTTCAGCTACCCTGGACCCAGGCTTTCTCCCCACGCTAGACACCATCGGTACTGCTCTGGGCGAGATCTCTGGCGAGATCGTAGTAGAGGGGCACACGGACAACATCCCCATTAATAGCGTTCAGTTCCCGTCGAACTTTGCGCTCTCAGCGGGCCGTGCGCTCTCTGTGACCAGCGTGTTTCTCAACGACCCCAACATTTCGATAGACCGCCTGAGCCTGCGTGGCTATGGCGAGGTTCGCCCTGAGGATACGAACGCCACACGGGCAGGCCGCGCCAGAAACCGTCGCGTGGAAATCAAGATTAACCAAACCGAAGAGGCCAGCGAGTCACCGGTAGAGGAACGCGAGGTCAGCGCAGAAACACTTGGCGTGCAATAAACGTATGCGGGCCGCAGCAACCTGAACCCTGATATAAAAGGAAGTAAGGTGAGAGTCCTTTCTGGCGGGCAATCCCTTGCTCGCACACTCTATGGGGGTTGCGACCCAGATGGATGGGCCAATAAAAATATTCCGAGACTGCAGGTTCAGCCGATCAAGCCAAGCGTCACTCATAGATCAGCCGTTTTGAAGAGGAGCCAATCTGGATCGCAACCTGGCCAGCGCCTGACCATGTAATTGCGAGACCCGCCCCTCCGTAACCTCTAATACGGCGGCAATCTCAC
>CBFHSJ010000129.1:0-5048 GCA_965658485.1 Luminiphilus sp. | reverse complement strand
CCCCGGTTGCGTGTGCTCTGGCGGCACTGATTCTTGTGGGTTGCTCGAAGGATCCAGCAACCGTTGCCGACGACGATGCTAGCGCAGCAGAGAGTGGTCGAAAATTGGGTTTTGATCCTGCTGAGCTCAACGATGCCGTGCATCCGGGGGACGACTTTTTTGCCTACGTAAATGGCAGGTGGGTATCCGAGAACGAGATTCCAGCGGATCGCAGTCGTTACGGCGCTTTTGACATGCTGCGTGACAAAAGCGATGAAGATATCAAAGCCATCATTGAGGAAGCTTCTGCCTCTAGCAATGTCGAGGGCAGTGATGAGCAAAGGGTTGGGGATCTCTACTCGTCATTTCAGGATTTCGCGAGCCGGGATGCTGCTGGCATTCAGCCGCTAGAACCCTACCTCTCCGCGGTCGATGCCCTCAGTTCAAAGCAGGATGTGTTTGCTTTTTTTGGCGTAGGGGCGCGGCTGGGGTTTAACTCACCAATCGGCATGTTTGCCTACGCTGACGCCAAGGATCCTGGGATCAACACCATGTATCTGGCGCAAGGAGGTATCGGGCTGCCGGAGCGCGAGTATTACTTCAAGGATGACGACAACAGCGAAGCCCTTCGCCAGCAATATAAAGCGTTGATGGCCGATGCTCACGCGCTCGCGGGATTAACGCTGGAGCCCGAGGCAGTGGATGTGATTTATGGTCTTGAGGAGGTCATTGCGAGCGCGCACATGACCAAGGAAGAGACACGCAATTTTGCGAATAACTACACTAAATTTGACCAGGGCGATCTTGGATCGTTAATACCTGATGTCGCGTGGGACCAGTTTCTAGGTGCGTTTGGTTTGCCTGAGCCTGGTTATCTGGTCTCGGTGACGACGCCCTTTTTTGAAAAACTCGGGCCCATTCTCGATTCGGTTCCAGTGGCAGACTGGAAGCTTTATTTGCGATGGCAGGTCCTCAATTCGCAAGCCTCCCGTTTGACTCGTGCTCTGGACGATCGCGACTTCGAGTTTTATGGTAAAGCGCTTCGCGGCAGTGAGGAGCAGCGACCTGATTGGAAGCGAGCGGTTGCCGTTGTCGATGAAGGGCTGGGAGAGCTCGTCGGTAAAGTGTATGTCGAGAAGCATTTTCCTCCTGAAGCAAAAGAGCGCATGGACGTGTTGGTAGCCAATTTGGTGAAGGCCTATCAGGACAGTGTCAAAGCGCTGGACTGGATGTCTGAGGAGACCAAGGCGGAGGCGCTAGACAAGCTTTCCAAGTTTGAGCCCAAGATTGGTTACCCAAAGACCTTCCGGCAGTACGAGGGGGTTACGGTCGCGAAGAATGATTACTTTGGTAATCGCATGCGCATCCGGGAAGCCAACGTTGAGCGCGATATTAGAAGGCACGGAGGGCCGGTCGATCGCGACGAGTGGGGCATGAACCCGCAAACAGTGAATGCTTACTATACCCCGGTGCTCAACCAGATTGTGTTCCCGGCCGCCATTTTGCAGCCACCTTTCTTCGACCTGAATGCTGACGAGGCGATTAACTATGGCGCCATTGGCGCGGTGATTGGACATGAGATTGGTCATGGCGTCGATGATCAAGGGTCAAAGTTTGACGGCGATGGCAACATTCGAAATTGGTGGACGGATGCCGACAGGGCTGAATTCGAAAGCCGAACCGATGCATTGGTAGGGCAATATGACAGCTACTACCCGTTCCCGGATTTGCACGTGAATGGCACATTTACGCTGGGCGAAAACATCGGGGATCTGGGCGGCATTTCGATTGCCCTCAAAGCTTACCTAGACTCTCTGGAGGGTCAGGAGCCGCCAGTGATTGAGGGCTTTACGGGTGTACAGCGGGTATTCATTGGATTCGGGCGGGTGTGGCGCTCAAAAATCCGCGATGAGGCCTTGCGCACACAAATCGCGACCGACCCGCATTCGCCGGGTATATATCGAGCGAACGGCAGTGTGCGGAATGTGCCTGAGTGGTACGCCGCCTTCGGCGTTGGCGAGAGCAATGAGCTCTATTTGGCCCCGGAGGAGCGGGTCAAGATCTGGTGATGAGCCTCCCTTGTCTCATTCACAAGAGTGCTAGGTGGTTGAAAGCCCGGTGAAGGATTTTGTTCATCGTTGCTAGTGCGTCAATTAGCGGGCCGATTTAGTGCTGGGTGGCGAGGGCAGAAGACGTGGTGCTTGAGCGCAGCATCCTTGCCCTCTTTATGACTTGATGCGCTAATCGCCTGTCATCATCGACTTCGCGCTTTTGTAGTCGGCCTTGCCATTCGGCGCTCTGGGCACGACCGGCACAACCAGCAGATCTTTCGGCAACTTGTAGCTGGCCAGCAGTTTGCGGGTTGCCTCAAGGATATCTCCCGCCTCTGCAGTACCGCCTTGCTCGAGTGACACGACACCGGCAACCCGGTTACCAAAGCGCTCGTCTTCAAGTCCAAAAACCAGGGCGTCGGCCACGTCAGGATGGAGCTTGAGTACTTCTTCGACTTCCTCCGGAAACACTTTCTCCCCACCGGTGTTGATGCAGTTTGAGCCTCTGCCGAGGAGATTGATGGTGCCGTCTGCCTCGACCGTTGCCATATCCCCTATGAAGGCGTAGCGCTTGCCGTCCACTTCTTTGAATGTCTTGGCCGATTTTTCAGGATCCTTGTAGTAACCCAGCGGCACCATGCCGCCTTGGGCGACCATACCGACCTCACCTGAACCGGGTACCACCTCACGGCTGCCGTCGGGCACCAACACTTTTGCGACAGGCAGCAGCGTGAACTTCGCGGTCTCACTGGCAGGGGTGTCCTTGGTCATGATGGACTGACCCATGCCGCCCTCGGTGGATCCGAGAATATCGGCGATGGCCAATTCGGGTACGTGGTCGATAAGACCACGTTTCACCTCGGTCGTGAACATTGCGCCCGAAGAGATCATCAACTTTAAGCTCGACGTGTCCCAACGATCCGGTTCAGTCTCCAGCGCGCGCAGAAGCGGCTTGGCAAAGGCATCGCCCACAATAATGATTTGTGAGATGCGGTCGCGCTCGACCGTGCTCCAGACTTCTTCGGGCTTGAAGCCACGGTTCTCCAACAACACAGAGGTGCCCCCCAGCATGTGTGGGAACATTAGGCCGAGCCAGCAGCCGGTGCCGTGCATGAGTGGTGGGCCAGACATCGCCACTACGGCCGAGTTGGCATCAACCATTTGTTTGGCCGCCGGCGCGAATCTATCTGCATTCTCGAAGGGGTCCAGGCCAATCATGGGCGGGAAGCCGCGCATGAAGAACTCGGTGAAGCCATCCAGCGGATACATCACACCCTTGGGCATGCCAGTAGTGCCGCCGGTGTAGAGCATGTAGATCTCGTCACCTTGGGGCTGAGTCCGCGCGGTGCCCGAGGCTTGGGCAAGGAACGTGTCATGAGCAATGCCATTGGCAGGCCCCATCGAGCCATCCTCGGCGGGGCCGTCATCGACGCAGATCATCGCTTTTAACATTGGTAGCCGATCGCAGACGCGCGCTACCCGGTCGCCGAGCGAGCTGTGAAAGACCAGCGCCTCGATATCGGCGTTTTCCAGAAGGTAGTGCAGCTCCTCATCCAGATAGCGGTAGTTGACGTTGATCGGCACGCCGCCGATTTTCATGGCGGCGAAATTGGTTTCGGCATATTCCGGCGAGTTGTAGAGATACATGCCCACTTTGGAGTTATGGCTCAGACCTGCATCAATCAAACCCTGTGCGAGGCGCGCGGCGCGATCCTCATAGTCGTGCCAAGTTATTTGCCTTTCCCCTTGAATCAGCGCGATGTGCTCGGGCACCGCATCGGCGACGGATTCCCAAATCAGCGAAAAATGTGACTGCATCGTGTGCTCTCTTTTTTATGTCTATTAAAACGAGGTGCTCCGCGTAACTTTATCGTGAAACTCGCGGTTGTCGCGAGAGTGCCGTGACGCACCGATCGGATAGGAGCGGCAATCGCTTCAAGAATGTTTTAGTTTCTTCTGAGTCTCAATGCCAACTGTGTCCTTGGTGAGGCGGTGGAGTGTGTGATGGCTACTGACCGAATGAAGGGGGTTTCGCAGTCACTAGTCCATTTGTTCCAAGAGTTGTGGGTGTTGATGTAGATGCTGCGTCACGGCTTCATAGGCCATCGCAAATTCCAGCACTTTTTGATCGGCTCCCATGGGCCCCATAAACTGTATGCCCATCGGACGCCCGTCTCCATCAAGTCCCGCAGGTAGGCTGACGACCGGAAGCCCAGCCAATGTGCCGCCAATTGTGATTTCCATCCACCGGTGATAGGTGTCCATCCCTTTGCCATCAATTGACTCGGGCCAATGGATATCTGCTGAGAAGGGGAAGGTTTGGGCTGTGGGCAGCGCCAGGAGATCATAGCGACCAAATAAGTTGTTCAGTGCGCGGTACCAGTCTGAGCGCCCGTGATCTGCCTCGGCAATTCTGGCGGCAGTCATGTCCAGTGAACCCTCGATCTCCCATTGCAGTTCCGGCTTCAAAAGCGCCTTGGTTTGCGCGTTGTCGTGGAGTGGCTTTGCGGCGCTCCAAGCCCAATGACGAAGCGTCAGCCAGGTTTGCCAGAGTCGGGCCATCTCGAAGTTCGGCATGCAGCCTTCAAGCGTCGCGCCATGCTGCGTCAGTTGCTCTAGTGCGGATTCACACAAGGACGCGACACCCGCTTCCATCGGCAGGTAGCCTTGATAGTCTCCCATCCAGCCAATACGCTTGTTCTCAAGCGCCGTCGGCGAGAATGCCTCGTAAGCCGGTATTTCGTCGCGGAGTGAGAGCGGCGCACGAGAATCATAGCCAGCCATCGTGCAGAGTAACCGGATGGTGTCTTCCGTATTTCGGCCCATCGGCCCGTCAGTTGCTAACTGATCATAAAAAAGCGAGGACTCGTCAGAAGGACTGGGTACTCTGCCCTGACTGGGCCGAAAGCCAATAACATTGTTGAAGCCGGCCGGATTGCGCAACGATCCCATCATGTCGCTACCGTCGGCAGTGGGTAACAGCTCCGCCGCCAGAGCGACTGCGGCCCCGCCGCTACT
>CBFHSJ010000128.1:3774-5057 GCA_965658485.1 Luminiphilus sp. | reverse complement strand
CGAGGCAAAGAGTTTCGCCATCGTTGATGCGGCGATGAATGACTTGCTCCGCCCCGCACTCTACGACGCGTGGCAGGAAATTCAGGCCGTGACCCCGCGCGAGGGTGATACCCGAAACTGGGATGTCGTCGGCCCTATCTGTGAGACCGGGGACTTCCTGGGCAAAGACCGAACACTCGTTTTAACTGAAGGCGACTTGCTGGCCGTTATGGGTGCGGGTGCCTACGGTTTTGCGATGGCGTCCAACTACAACACGCGCCCCCGAGCCGCGGAGGTCATGGTCTCAGGCGAATCCGTGCATCTGGTGGGTCAGCGAGAGTCCTTAAGCGACCTGTGGCAACTGGAGAGCATCCCGGAGGATCCCGCGTCGTGAAACTGGCTTTTACCAAGATGCAGGGCGCAGGCAATGACTTCGTGGTGATCGACGGTGTCACACAGGCGGTTGATCTCAGCATGGGACAGGTGAAACGCATCACTGACCGCCGCCGCGGCATTGGCTGTGACCAGATCCTGCTGCTCACACCGCCCGATAACCCCGACGCCGATTTTCGCTACACGATCTATAACGCCGACGGTTCCCGGGCGGGCCAATGCGGGAATGGTGCCCGGTGCGTGGGCCGCTTTCTGCGTGAAAAGCGACTGTCGCGAAAGCGTGAACTCCGCTTATTGACCGACGGTGAACCACTTGCTCTCAGTTTCTCTGAGGACGGACGCGTGTTCGCGGGGCTACCGGCACCCCGATTTGAACCCAGCGCGATTCCCTTCTCTGCGCCCGAGCTGGCTTCCCAGTATCCGCTTGAGGTTCAGGGGCAAAGTTTGTCAATCGGCGCGCTATCGATGGGCAATCCCCACGCCATTTTGGTGATCGACAACTGCGATGCGGCACCGGTCAACACTTTGGGCCCGTTGATTGAGTCCCACGAGCGTTTTCCCGACCGGGTCAATGTGGGATTCATGCAGATACTCTCCCGCACTGAACTGAAGTTACGAGTCTACGAACGCGGGGTCGGAGAGACAGAGGCCTGCGGATCCGGGGCCTGCGCCGCAGTGGTTCACGGTATTCGGCTCGGCTTGTTGGACGCTGCCGTCTCGGTGCAACTGCCCGGCGGGAAACTCTCGGTCAGCTGGGACGGCGCCGAGACGGCCGTCTGGCTGGGTGGACCCACCGCATCCGTATTTGACGGTACCATCTCCCTGAGAGACTGATTCAGGGAACGCATTGTCAGGGCAGTCAGTCCGCATCGCGGCTCCTGACCAGCAGGGTAGACAGGTGCCCACCACCA
>CBFHSJ010000128.1:0-3627 GCA_965658485.1 Luminiphilus sp. | reverse complement strand
CACGGAGGCGAGGGTGCTGTCTCTTTGATCGAGAGGCAGGTCAGCGTGTTGCGGGAGCGCAATATCACCTCGCGTCAAAAACTGGCAGAACTGTCCGATATCGGCAGAGAGAATGATCGCCTGCTCGACGCCACCCGCAATACCATTCTCGCGCTCCTTGCCGGGGAAAACCGGCCTGATCTCACCAAGATATGGCTCGATCAGGTCACCGGGACTTTCAAGGCCGAGATGGGCGCGTTAGTCTGGCTCGATGGGGTGTCCGACGACGTCGAGGAAGCGCCTTTGGCCAGCAAGTTGATCAGCCAAGGTGGCGGCTTTTCCGGCGTGCTGCGCCCGGAGGAAATGCAGACCGTCTTCGGCACTGCCGCGGCGGAAGGATCTGCGGCACTGGTAGCGATCCGCTCAGGTGAGGATGATATCGGTGTGCTGGGCGTCGGATCGTATGACCCGCAACGTTACCGGGCCGAGGACGGCACCCTGTTCCTAGAATATCTGGCCGAAGTCATTGGGCAACTGCCCGCCAGCGGATGAAGACTGAGCATCCCTGCTGCCTCGACCGGGAACGACCAACATCCTGCAGTGACCCCCTATGAGTTCACCAATCCGCCTTATCACTTTTGATCTCGATGACACCCTGTGGGACGTGCGGCCGGCGCTGGAAGCCGCAGAAGCGGCACAGTGGTCCTATCTCGACGCGCGCTTTCCCTCGCTCGCACTCGGCGCCACCCCGCCGGAGGAGATAGCAGACCTCCGCCGCATGCTGCTCGAAGATAAGCCGGAGCTGATGCACCACATCAGCCTGTTTCGGCAGTCCTTTATTGAGCGGCTACTGCAACACCATTGCGTCCCCGGTGGCGAAGCCGAATCGGCGGCGAGTGAGGCCTTTGCGGCATTCCTCTCCCAGCGACATAAAGTCGTGCTCTATGCCAATGCCCAGTCAGTGCTGAACACATTGGGGCGTCAGTTCCAGCTGGGCGCGCTGACCAACGGCAATGCCGATGTGCGAAAAACGCAGATTGGTTCCTGCTTTGACTACGCCTGGCGTGCTGAGGAATTCGGCGTCAGCAAACCCAATCCGGCGCTCTTCCATCAAGCCTTTGAGCGAGCAGGGGTGTCAGCCGATGAAGTCATCCATGTCGGTGATTGTCATGACAACGACGTATCGGGTGCCGTCTCGGCCGGCGCCAAAGCCATTTGGTTTTCTCCCGACGGTGGCGCGAGTGAGCTTGCATCCGGTGTGGTGCAGGAGTTGTCAGAATTGCCCGCCGCTATCGAACGGCTAACGGGCCAAATGGGCTTGGGCTAACCGCGTTAGATCGCCTCGACGCCGGTTTCGCCGGTGCGGATACGCACCACCTGCTCAAGCGGTGCGACAAAGATCTTGCCATCACCGATCTTACCGGTACTGGCCGAAGTAATAATGGCCTCTACAATCGCCTCGACCTGCTCATCGGGAGCCGCGATTTCCAGCTTGAGTTTGGGTAGGAAATCCACGACGTATTCAGCACCGCGGTAAAGCTCGGTGTGACCACGCTGCCGACCGAAACCCTTGACCTCAGTTACCGTCACACCCTGCACACCAATATCGGAGAGCGCTGCGCGCACGTCATCCATCTTGAACGGTTTGATAATGGCCGTGACCAGTTTCATGAGAACACCCCGCTATTCTGAGACGCCATTATCCGGCTGAATGTGGTTTTAGCAATGCCTGATAATGACAGAATCCACCGCCACGGCTTGTCCTAGATCACTCGCTCACTCTGGTCGACTGGACTGCAAACCATTCGGGTCCACAAACACGGGCCCAAAAAAAAGGGCCCCGAGGGGCCCAAACTGCCATGAGAGGACAGGGTAATTACTTCGTTCCGGCAAATTCCGGATACGCTTCCATACCGCACTCGCTGACGTCGACGCCTTCGTACTCTTCCTCTTCGGAGACGCGCAGGCCCATGACCGTCTTGATCACCAAGAAGGCGATCGCCGAGGTCACGAAGACCCAACCGAAGATCGTCAACGCACCGATGATCTGACCGGAGAAGCTCGCACCGCCATTGGTAACCGGCACCAGCAACAGACCCAATAAGCCGACCACACCGTGTACGGAGATCGCACCAACCGGATCGTCGATCTTCAGCTTATCGAGGGTAGTGATAGAGAAGACCACCAGCACGCCACCGAGCGCACCGAAGATGGTCGCTTGGAGCGCAGACGGCGTATCCGGGCCCGCGGTGATCGCCACCAGGCCAGCCAGGCAGCCGTTCAGCGCCATCGTCAAATCGGCCTTGCCAAACAGCAGCTTAGCCACGATCAGTGCACCAATGCACCCACCGGCTGCGGCGAGGTTGGTGTTCATGAAGACCACCGCTACCGCGTTGGCTGAGTCGACTGATGCCGTTGCCAGTACCGAGCCGCCGTTAAAGCCGAACCATCCCAACCAGAGGATGAAGGTGCCCAACGTTGCGAGGGGCAGGTTCGCACCGGGAATGGCGTTCACTTCGCCATTTGGCCCGTACTTGCCCTTGCGAGCACCGACCAGGATAACGCCCGCCAAAGCGGCTGCCGCGCCAGCCATATGCACGATGCCGCTGCCGGCGAAGTCGAGGAAGCCCAGATCGCCCAGCGTGTACATGCCAAATACCGGATTACCGCCCCAGGTCCAGCTACCTTCCATCGGATAGATGAAGCCTGTCATGACGACCGCAAAGGCGAGGAAAGCAAACAGCTTCATGCGCTCTGCGACCGCACCAGACACGATGGACATCGCCGTGGCAACAAAGACCACCTGGAAGAAGAAGTCCGCCGAGGGCGCATAGGTGGCGTTTTCCTCACCGCCTTCAACAGCACCCGACCCTGTGATCGTGCTGAGGAAAATATCGCCGCCATACATGATGCTGTAGCCCACCACCATGTACATGATGCAAGCTACCGCGAACAGCGTGACGTTTTTGGTCAGAATCTCGACCGTGTTCTTTGACCGGACCAATCCTGCCTCGAGCATGGCGAATCCAGCGGCCATCCACATGACCAGTGCACCACAGACGAGGAAGTAGAACGTGTCCAGTGCGTACTGCAACTGAAAAATATCGTATTCCATGAGAATGTTCTCCAAGGCTCAGAATTACAGCGCTTCTTCGCCGGTCTCGCCGGTTCGGATGCGGGTGACATGCTCGAGGGATGAGACAAAAATTTTGCCGTCCCCGATCTTGCCGGTTTGTG
The DNA here is from genome assembly GCA_965658485.1 of Luminiphilus sp. GTDB lineage: Bacteria > Pseudomonadota > Gammaproteobacteria > Pseudomonadales > Halieaceae > Luminiphilus. The sequence goes on along the minus strand of CBFHSJ010000128.1, from coordinate 411 downwards.
CGGCCTTAGAAATGGCCTCGATGGTCTGCTCGACCATGCCATCTGCGATGGCAATATCGATTTTGACCTTGGGTAGGAAATCCACGACGTACTCCGCGCCGCGATACAGCTCGGTGTGTCCCTTCTGGCGACCGAAGCCCTTGACCTCGCTCACCGTAATTCCCTGAACGCCAATCGTGGACAGCGCCTCACGCACATCGTCCAGCTTGAATGGCTTAATCACTGCAGTAACCAATTTCATGGCAACCTCCGATAAGAGCCGCCCGCAAGGGCGGCGATTGCGTTACAGGCTCTTAGCCATTCCAAAAATCAGCGCTGCATCACACCAGTCATAGCCGTAGCACTCGCTGTCTTCAATGTCGGTGTCCTCGTAGGTCAGACTCCAGTCGATGCCCTGCCAAGACTTGCTCA
>CBFHSJ010000127.1:0-5091 GCA_965658485.1 Luminiphilus sp. | reverse complement strand
CAGAATCAAATAAAAAGTCTTTATCCCAAAAATTAAAGGCGCCTACACTGCGCATCCACTAGCCACCTTCTTCTTAACGCATGATATGAGCACCTACGTTGTCGGCGACATTCAGGGCTGTTTTGAGCCGTTTCAGTGCTTACTGAAAAAGGTGGAGTTCAACGCTGATAAGGACCGCCTCTGGAGCGTGGGTGATTTGATTAACCGGGGCCCGCGCAACATCGAAGTATTACGTTGGTTCTATGCGCACCGCGATAACATCACGATGGTGCTGGGCAACCACGACCTGCACTTAATGGCTGTCTCCTGTGGCGCCCGTAAACCGAGCCGCAAAGACAACCTCGAGGACATCCTTGATGCCCCCGATCGCGAGCAGCTGATCGAGTGGCTCCACTTTCAGCCACTCGCGCACTATGAGGACGGAGTGACCATGGTCCACGCGGGCATCCCGCCCATTTGGACCGTTCAGGACACGCTGGATCGCGCCTGGGAGGTCGAAAACGCCCTGCAGGGCGCGCGGTGCGAGGAGTTCTTGACAGAAATGTATGGTAACGACCCCTTCGTCTGGGACGACAGGCTAAGCGGTATGACACGGCTACGCGTGATTACCAATTACCTCACCCGCATGCGCTACTGCACCCGCAAGGGCAAGCTCGATTTAATCAGTAAAGGACCACAGCCCATTCCCGACGCGGTGGCAGGCAAAAAAGTCGCGCCTTGGTTTAGCCATAAACGCCGCCTCATCAAAGGCCAAACCGTTATTTTTGGTCACTGGGCCTCTCTAAAAGGGATGACGGATGACCCAAACACCATTGGCCTCGATACGGGCTGCGTATGGGGCAATGCGCTCACCTTTTATGAGCTTGAGACGGGTCGAAGAGTCACTTGCGAGTGCACGAACTCTGCCCATCCCTAATATGTTCACAAGACAGCCCTGATTGTTCCGGGGCGCGATAGCCGCAGCTAGCGCACTACCGAGCGAAGGCAGTAAAGTCAGGCCATGAATGTCTTCCGTGTAGGCGGCGCTGTCCGCGACACTCTTCTGGGTTACCCGCACCACGAAACCGACTGGGTGGTGGTGGGCAGCACGCCCGAAGAAATGATCAAAAATGGCTTTACCCAGGTGGGTAGAGACTTCCCCGTATTCCTGCACCCCGTATCCAAAGAGGAATATGCGCTGGCGCGCACTGAACGTAAATCAGGACCTGGCTATCGTGGGTTCGTGGTGCACGCCGATCCCTCGGTCACTCTTGAGGAGGATCTCGAGCGCCGGGATCTGACCATCAACGCGATGGCTATGGATGAGTCAGGCTCAATTATTGATCCCTATGGGGGGCAGGCTGACCTAGAGGTAAAAATACTGCGGCACGTCTCGCCGCACTTTGTCGAAGACCCGCTGCGCGTGCTGCGCGTGGCGCGATTTGCCGCCCGTTACCATCACTTCGGTTTCACAATCGCTAAAGAAACCATCGCCTTAATGGCGGAGATCGTCAATGCCGGCGAGTTACCCCACCTCTCCACCGAGCGGATCTGGATAGAAACCGAGAAAGCCCTGGGTGAGCAGCACCCAGAAGTCTACTGGCAGGTACTGGCCGACTGCGGCGCATTGACAGTGCTCCTCCCGGAGCTGGCCGTGTCTCAAGGCATTTCCGCATTGAGCCGAGCTGCACCGCACACCGACCGCACCGATTGCCGCTGGGCCGCACTGCTTGCCGACCTAACTGAGGCGCGGGCCAAAAACACCAGCGAGCGCTTCAAAGCCCCCAACACCTATTCAGTACTGGCCGCACGGGTCAGCGATGGGCGAGGCAAAGTCAAAACCGCGCTCAAAGATGCCAGCGAGTGCATGACCATGTTAAAGGCACTGGATGCGCTCCGCCGGGAGGAGCCCTTCGAGGGTTTTTGCGAAACGCTCGTTGCGTTGGAGCAGAGCTCAGTTGGCGCGAAAGGCGCTATCGATCTTTTGCGCAGCGCACGCAGCGCGGCGCAAAAGGTAAAAGCGGCGGACTTTGCCGATCAAGATCTTGTAGGCCCTGAGCTAGGAGCGGCCATTCGAGCGGCGCAAATCGAGTGCATCGCCAGGCTACTCCACTAATCGCTCGAGCTAACACTTTAGCGGCCGCTGCCGTGGCCAACACTTCACTCTAGGCACCGATTTTATGGCAACTGCTCACAGAAGGATTTGCAGCGCATACTAAGAAGGCGGCGATTATGAAATAAAGAGAAAAACCGGGCGGGTAGCGGGTGACGACCCGCACCACTGTGCTTTTGCTATTTAACTATGGCCGTTCAATTACCACGCCGACGCCATCCGCCTCGGCCACCGCACCGGGCTTGGTAATCGTCATCCGCAGCCGTTGAATCGAAAACTCCGCCAACACGATGGCTGCCAGGTGCTCAGCCAGCGCCTCAAGTAGCTGAAAACGCGATTCGTCGCACACGGCAATCACACATTGGGAAATCGCGGCGTAATCCAGAGCATCTGCCAAAGCATCGGTTTGCGCCGCCCGCGTGAAATCCGCCTTGAGCTCAATATCAATCACCAGTGTCTGGCGAATATCGCGCTCCCAGTCATAGCACCCGATTACTGAAGTGGCCTGCAGACCTTTAATGAACACGGTATCCATAACTAACCAGCCCTCGGGGCATTGAGCTCTGTCATGGGCCAGCGAGGCCGCACTTCGGCATCGGGTCCATCACACTCGCCCGCCGCCAACCGAAGCGCGCCTGCGTAAGCAATCATCGCGCCGTTATCGGTACAGAGTTTGGGTGCGGGATAAAACACCTCGCAACGCTCTTTACCCAGCTTTTCCTCAAGTGCTGCACGCAATCGCACGTTGGCGCTCACACCACCGGCCATCACCAGCCGCGTGAGATTTTCCTGTTTGAGCGCTCGGCGACATTTGATGACCAGCGTATCCACCACTGCCCCCTCAAAAGCGCGCGCAATGTCGGCCTTGTCTTGATCACTGACTTCGCCATCGACCATGTGCGCCCGCACCGTGGTCAGCGTGTGGGTCTTGAGGCCTGAAAAACTGAAATCCAGCCCGCCCTGCTTCACCATAGGCCGGGGGAACTCAAAACGAGCGGGGTCGCCCTGCTCTGCAAGCCTCGCCACATGAGGCCCTCCAGGGTAGGGAAGCCCCAGCATTTTGGCGGTCTTGTCAAAGGCCTCGCCCGCGGCATCATCAAGTGACTCACCCAATAAAGAGTATTGCCCAAGGCCATCCACCCGCACTAGCTGGGTATGCCCCCCCGAAACGAGCAACGCCACAAAGGGATATTCGGGGACCGCGCCCGCGTCATGCTCCGCCAACATGGGTGCCAGCAAATGCCCCTCCATATGGTGCACCCCCAAGCTGGGCACACCGAGGCCCGCCGCGATCGCCCGTCCCAGCGTGGCACCCACCATCAGGGCACCGACCAGCCCAGGGCCCGCGGTATACGCCACGCCGTCGATATCGCCACGGGTAATACCGCCCTCGGTCAGCACTTGATCAATCAGAGGCAGGGTTTTGCGCACGTGGTCACGACTGGCCAGCTCGGGCACCACGCCCCCGTATTCAGCGTGAATATCAACCTGAGAATACAGCGCATCCGCCAGCAAGCCCCGCTCGGTGTCATACAACGCCACCCCGGTCTCATCACAGCTGGTCTCTATGCCCAATATCTTCATGTCATCGCTCTAAACTGAACCACTTCCGGATTCACTATTCACAACCGCCCTATCTGCAAGGTAATCGTGCCAGGCGCAGGCCATTGCGAGCCGCACACACCCCTCATTCTGGCCCCAAATGGCTGTTCCGGCGCCAAAAAAGGGGCAAAAACTAACACGTCCCTGCGCTTTGCAAAATAAAGGCTTCGTGCCTATACTGCGCGCCCGCAAAACGGGTCTACGCGATTTCGCGGGGTTTTTTGAACACAGGACAGATGAATGCCCTCTATTAAGATTAAAGAGAACGAGCCGTTTGACGTCGCCTTGCGCCGCTTCAAGCGCTCCTGCGAGAAAGCCGGCCTGATTGCCGAAGTCCGCAAGCGCGAGCACTACGAGAAGCCAACTACCATTCGCAAACGCGCCGCCGCAGCTGCCGTCAAGCGCCACGCTAAAAAAATGTCGCGCGAAAACCGCAAGCGCCAGCGTCTCTACTGATACCGCCGGCGCTACGCGAAACCGCCAACCTCTCCGCTCCGCATGAGTGAGACTCCTTCTCTCGTCGCACAAGTCAAAGCAGCCATGAAAGCTGCCATGAGAGCCCGCGCGAAAGAAACCCTAGCCACCATTCGCCTGATTCAGGCGGAGTTCAAACGTGTTGAAGTCGACGAGCGCATCGATATAGATGACGCCCGCGCGCTCGCGATCATGGACAAAATGGTCAAGCAGCGTCGCGACTCTGCCACGCAGTATCGCGACGCGGACCGCCCGGAGCTTGCGGAGGTGGAAGATGCCGAGATCGCGGTCATACAGACATTCCTACCCGCACAACTCTCTGCTGACGAAATCGACACTCTCATCGACGAGGCGCTCGCCGGCATCGATGCGGAAGGCATGGCCGCTATGGGCCCCTTGATGGGCAAGCTCAAGCCCCAGCTTCAAGGCCGTGCGGACATGGGCGAGGTCTCCCAGCGCGTGAAAACCAAACTCGGCGCCTGAAATCCTTGCGCCCCGATCATGACTGGCCGCACAAACCGTAGCGCTTGCCCTGCCCCAGTGAGCGAGTCACACTGACCCTCTAAACCATTGCATCAACCAACTAACCGCACGGGCTGCCAATGACACTGCTCGTGAACGAGCGACTCCGACAACTAAACCGTGGCAAGACTCCCACAAGCTTTTCTCGATGATCTACTGGATCGCCTCGATATCGTTGATGTTATCGACCGCCGCGTAAAGCTTAAAAAGGCAGGCAAAAACTACAGCGCTTGCTGCCCCTTTCACGATGAGAAAACCCCGTCCTTTTCGGTGAACCCCGAGCGCCAGTTCTACTACTGCTTTGGTTGTGGCGCCGGGGGCAATGCCATCGGATTCGTGATGGATTACGAGCGGCTCGATTTCCGTGAAGCAGTCGAAGGCCTGGCCCAAAACGTGGGTCT
>CBFHSJ010000126.1:0-5158 GCA_965658485.1 Luminiphilus sp. | reverse complement strand
AATCTCTCGATGACCCGCCGGGTGTGCGCCTCAATAGTGCGAAAAGGGCCGCATTGCCGCAACGCCTCGGCGACATCTGGCTGCACCATCACCCGCCTGTCGCCCCGCAGCTTGTGGAGAATCACCGAGCCACCGGGCCCGGGCAGCATTTTGACGCCGTTAAAGCTCCACAATGGTAAATCGGCGGAGTCAACGGCATTTGCTTTGCCAATCGCCGCAGAGAAATTAATGTCAGTCATTACACGAAAGATGCATCGTCACAACTCGAAGTGTACCTTGGCGACTGTTTGAGGTCTTGTTAAGACCTCAGTGTGCATGGTTTTTTTGTAGAGAAGCGAGCGCCTGCTAGCTGCCACCATACGCTACTCGGCAGAGCTCACAGGTGTTATGCCCTCCGCGCCCGAGCTCCACCGACCGTGTTACGCGAGATCAATCGCTGTCTGGATCGCCGCGCGCAAGCTACCCGCATCCGCCCTGCCGGTTGCCGCCAAATCGAGTGCCGTGCCGTGGTCAACCGAGGTGCGGATAATGGGCAGCCCCAGCGTGACATTAACCGCACCATGAAATCCCAGCGCCTTCAGTACAGGCAGACCCTGGTCATGGTACATCGCCAAATACGCGTCGGTCTGCGCCCGCAAACTTGGGATAAACGCGCTGTCGGCGGGTACCGGTCCAAGGATATTGAGTCCTTCACCGCGGAGCATCTCGCAAACGGGCGCAATGATGGCCTGTTCTTCCGAGCCTAAATGGCCACCCTCACCGGCGTGAGGGTTTAGTCCCAGGACAGTAATACGGGGGGGCGCACAGTTAAATCGACTCGCAAGATCATGATGCAGCGTACACAGCATATGCTTGAGTAGGCGGGCGTCGAGGGCATCAGGCACCTCGCGGAGGGGAAGGTGTGTCGTGGCCAGTGCTACCCTCAGGTCGCCGGACGTCAGCAGCATTAATGACTGATCGCCCCCCGTTGCACCCGCAAGATATTCGGTATGGCCGCTGAAGGGCACACCTGCGTCATTAATGACCGCTTTGTGCACCGGTGCTGTCACCATGGCCTGGCACTCACCCGATTGGCAAAGATTCACTGCCATATCGAGTTGTGCCAATACGTGGGATGCATTCTGGACGTCGGGCGTGCCCGGGGTGCAGGCCGCGTGAAGCGGGATGTCGATAAGGGGTAGCCGTCCGATTCGGTGACGCTGTGGCGCCTCAGTGCTGTTGTAGGGGTGGAATTCCACACGGAGTCCCAGTGTCGCTGCGCGCTCAGTGAGCAAGGCTTTATTGCCAACAGCAATCAGGTGCGCATCCCAATGATCCCCGGCCGCCGCTAAAACCAGATCGGGTCCGATTCCTGCAGGTTCGCCCGTCGTCACTATCAGTTTTGGCGTGTTGTTTGACATGATCGAGGAGGGGAATGACCTTATTGAGGCATCAACTCAAAGCGGTGGAACTCGCTCATTTGATGTCAATAAAGGCCTCCTCACGGATCTTGCGGAGCCAGGCATCCAGTTCTTCCTGATATTTCTGCTCCCTGATAAACCCCGCCACCTGGTTGCGTTGAACCTGAGATGAAAAGTCCTTATCCCGCCTGCCTTTTACTTCGAGAATGTGCCAGCCAAATTCGCTCCGAAACGGCTCAGTAACCTCGCCTTCACCCGCATTGGCCATGGCCGTCTCGAACTCGGGCACCATCTGCCCCGGGTTGGTCCAACCGAGCTCGCCACCCTCGGCAGCAGAGCCAATGTCGTCGGAGTACTGTCTCGCCAGATCCCCAAAGGCCTCGCCACCTTCAATCCGCGCCTTCAGTTCCATCGCCAGGGCCTCAGCGGCGTCTTCATTAAGCACCTCTGTGGGTTTGATCAAGATGTGTCTCACATCGGTCTGCCTGACCAGTCGCTCGCCGCCCACCGCGTCGGCGAGATACACCAGGTGAAAGCCTGACGAGGAGCGTACCTTGGCGACGTCTCCTATCTTTAACGAGGGCACTGCGCTAGCAAACATGCTGGGGATATCCCCCAGCTTTCGCCAACCCAGATCACCGCCAGAGAAGGCGAAGGGTTGGGTCACCGAGACGGCTTCCTCAAAGGGCGTTCCTGATCGAATGGTGGCTAAAATATCGTCGACAAAACGCTCCTTAGCGGCGACGGTGACGGTGTCCTCAGTACGACCGGTGGAGAGCAGGGCTTGCACCACCCGGTACTCGGGCTGCGTCAGCGTCTCTCCCTCTTCGGTGGCCAGAAAGTTATCGATTTCCTGCTCAGTGATATTGATGTTGCGCATCACATTTCCTTGTTGCACGCGCTGAATAGCTAAATCGTCCCGAAGGTTCTCTCTGGCAGCGGCATAGCTCTGTCCAGATTGTTCAAGGGCGACCCTGAATTGCTCCAAAGAGAGGCCGTTTTGCTGCGCCAGCCGGGTCATCGATTCGTCCAGCTGTTGATCCGGTATGCGCACGCCGTATCGATTCGCTAATTGCAGCTGGATGCTATCCAGAATCAGCCGGTCCAGAGTCTCCCGAACGAGAACCTCTTCCTCGGGCATGTCCACGCCCCGCGCTTCCATGGTGCTGCGCACGCCCTGAACCCGCTCCTGTAGCTCGCTCGCTAAAATGATGTCGTCATCGACAATGGCAACAACCTGGTCCAGCATCTCGATCTGAGCGGATACAGCCTGCCCGGTTGCGAGTAGCAGCCCAGTCAGGAAGGCCGTGACGACCCCTCTAAGGTGCGGCCGTGGAGCACTATTAATGTGACGAAGTGTTCGTCTTACCATGCCAATCGAGTCCAAACTTACACATATAGGCCGATTGTGAGCCAAAATGCCCATAGTTAACATAGGCCCCCCTTTTTGACGCACCCACATCGATTTCGCGTGTCTAAGGGTTGTGGCACTCCGATATTTGATCGCCACAGCGGCAGGTTGCGTGAATGCTATCTTGATGGAATCAGATTGAAGCTTGCGACAGCACCGGTGTGTGCCGGCAGGCAACCTTACAGCGCGCAGCGGCCGTAAGGATGATTCACGGCTTCTTGGTGAAGCCCCGAATCATGTCGCTGAGTAGTTCATCTACCCGACCGCCAAAGCCTCCCATGCCCTTCAGCATGACCTGAATCTGGAATGAACTCTCGCGCTCCATATTCGGGTCGTTGAAGTCGACGATATCCCCAACGAGCGTATCGACGTAACGCATGTAAAGCAGACGCACTCGCCAGCAGCAGTCATCGTATTCAAAGCCCACCATGCTCTCGACGACCTCCGAAGCTTCGAGAGAATATGCGTAGGCGCCAAACACGCTCCAGGTATCGTTGACCGGGTAGTGGGCCGACGCATTGGCTTGTTCGGTGACTGGTCTGTCGATCAAAGAGGGCGGCGGTTCTCGCAGGGTGTAGCCCAAGTTGAAGATTTTGCCATGCTCGGGCGTGAAGCTGGCCTGCGCATAAGCCGCATCAAAGTTGTTGTCGCTGGGGTCGTACAAAATGCTAGCCCGAACTTGCCATTTTTTCGAGGGCGACAACGCCAGCTCGGCAGCGATCGCCGAGGTTGACTCTGCCAGGTCAGGGTCGATCTGGTTCAGTCTTACCTCGCGGTCACGAAAATAGAATATTTGACCGATACTGGCACGTAACGTCTCATTGCCCGACGCGTTATCGATAAAACGGCTGGTAACGCCGAGGGACAGCTGATCGGCATCATCAATGCGGTCGTGGCCCGAGAATCGGGTATCGCGGTAGAGTTGGTCGTAACTGAAAGTCAGTTCAGCACTGTCAAAGTCAGGCTGCCCGGATTGCTCCTCATATCCTGAATATAAATAGTATGCCCGCGGTTCCAGCGTCTGAGTCACTTTGCTACTAAACAGTGAGGTTTGGCGTTCGAAAATCAGCCCACCGTCGAGGCTGGCCATCACCGAGCCGGCGTCCGGAGAGTCATCCTCGATGAGTGGAAAGTCATCGAGCTCGTAGGAGACAGATCGATATTTCACGGTAGGCGTGAGGAAACCATAGGCCCATCGATTGGGCATGGTCAGGCCTGCCTCCATATAGAGACGTTCGCCGGTCACGCGCACAGATTCACTGTCAAAATGCGATAGCTGGGTGAGCAGGATCGGTTCCACGCCCATCCAGGACTGGTCGCCGCGCCACCTGGCGGTGATTTGCGGTAGCTTCTGGTAGTCGTTACGAATATCGTCGGCGAGGGACTGAAATCGCTCCACGTCTAAGCTGACCTGCCAGTCCTCACCTAACCAGTCAACTCTACCCAACTGTTGTAAGGCAGTTTGGCGCTGCGCGCTGAGCCGGTTGTTCTCGAGGTCTCGTATAAACTCCGGGTCGCTAACCCGGGTGTAGGCAATTTTGGTTCGCCATGCGGGACCAAACTCTCCGTTGTGCTCTGTGTTGAATAACCACCGATCGGCACCTACTTCCGGATTGGCATTCTGGTAGCGCTCGTCGTCGCCAATCCAACTGCCGTTCATCTCCCAATAGCCGGCCGTGTCACTCAGCCAGCGCCCTTGTCCTTGATGAAGCAGTCCTCGCTCTTGAATGTAGCGGGGGCGGTACAATGCGTCGTAATTCGGCGCCAGATTGAAATAAATGGGCTGGGTGATATCTACTCCGCCTCGGCTGTCACTCCCTATGTCGGGAAATAGCAGTCCTGTTTTTCTGCGGGAATCGATAGGGAACTGCACCCAAGGCAGATAAAAAACGGGCACTCCTGAGACCTTGAGTTTAGCGCCCCAAGCCTGACCTTCTCCCTGCTCGGGATCAATTGCCAGCGACTGTGCGAGGAGCACCCAAGAAGGATCATCAGGTGCGCAGTAGGTCATGGCGCCCTCGCTGATCGTGATGGTGCCGTCAGCGTGCCGAGTTAGGGCTTGTGCACTACCGGACAGCTGGCGATCATGAAGGACATATTGAGCGTGGCTCAGATCAGCTTGCTCAGACATGCTGTTGTATCGAATCTCCGAGCCAGTCATCACGACGCCGGGCTCACGCAGGGTCACGTTTCCTGATGCCACTGCGGTTTCGTTCTGGCGATCTATCTCCACCGCATCAGCGGTCACGCTGCGATATCCCTGCTGCACACTAACGTTGCCATTGAAATAGAGCATGGTTTCGGTGACTTCGCTGTCGTCTGCTGTCACCTCCAGATCAGCCTCGCC
>CBFHSJ010000125.1:1923-5201 GCA_965658485.1 Luminiphilus sp. | reverse complement strand
TGCTGCGGACGCCCCCCCAGCACTACGTAGAGGGCAACACGCTTGACCTTAGCGTGGGAGACACGTTTGAGGCGGACAGCTTTACCAAAAGCCTCGCACTCAATGGCTATCGAGCCGTTGAGACGGTTTTCGAACATGGCGAATTTGCGGTGCGCGGCGCCCTGCTGGACGTGTTTCCAATGGGAAGTGATATGCCCTACCGCATCGACCTACTGGACAACGAGGTCGAAACCCTCCGGACGTTTGATTCAGAAACCCAGCGCACCGTTGACCGCGTCGAACGCATTAAATTGATGCCCGCCCGGGAGTTTCCGATCGGCGGCGATGCTACCCATCGTTTCCAAATGGCGTGGTTTGAGAGCTTCGAAGGAGACGCCGATCTCTGTCCCGCGTTCACAGAAATCAGTGCCGGACGCGTACCCGGCGGCGCGGAGTACTACCTGCCCCTCTTTTTTGAGCAGTGCGGCACCGTGTTTGACTATCTCGCGGACAATGCGGCGCTCATCCTGCTAGGGGATCACTACGGTGCAGCACAACGGTATTGGTCAGAAATTACCGGACGGTTCGAGGAGTACGGCATCGATCCCAGGCGGCCCCTGCTGCCGCCTCAGCGCGGTTTCATACCGGTCCAGGAAATCTACTCCCAACTGGGGGACTATGCCGTTCTCGAACTCAAACCAGACGAGCAATCGCCCGCCCATGCCAGAACCAATCTCAAAGCGCCGCCGCTGCTGACAGAGGCCGACGGACCTGGCGCCTATCAGGAAAAGCTGGCGCGCTTTATCGAAGATCATCAAGGCCCGGTATTGCTGTGTGCCGAGAGCCAGGGTCGGCGGGAGATGCTACTGGAAAGCCTGGCCAAGGTAGGCCTGCACCCAGAAGCCTGCGATAACTGGCCCGGGTTTGTCGGCAGCCAGGTTGATTTTGGGATCACCGTCGCACCGGTCGACCGCGGGCTATACGCCGGACCCGGACAGCCCACCCTGATTTGCGAGGCGCAGCTGTTCGGGCAACGCGTGGCCCAGAGGCGTCGGCGCGCAAGACAGCAAGAGACCGACACCGACGCGATCATTCGGGACCTAACGGAACTCAGGCAGGGATTACCCGTTGTGCACATCGAGCACGGCGTCGGTCGTTACCTCGGGCTACAGATCTTGGAGATCGATGGAGACCCTGCCGAGTTCCTGTTACTCGAGTACGCGGAGGGCAATAAACTGTACGTGCCCGTCGGTTCGCTCCACCTGATCAGCCGCTACACCGCGGGTGACCCGGATACCGCGCCGCTGCACCGACTGGGCAGTGAGCAGTGGGAGAAAGCACGCCGCAAGGCCCGGGAACGCGCCGCAGACGTAGCAGCGCAGCTACTCGATGTTTACGCGAGGCGCGAGGCCCGAGTTGGCCACGCGCACGAGCTGGACGAAACCAAATGGCAGCAGTTTTGCGAGGGCTTTCCCTTTGAGGAAACGCCTGATCAGGCCGCCGCCATCACCGCCGTCAAGGACGACATGTGCGCACCCAAGGTGATGGATCGCCTGGTGTGCGGCGATGTGGGCTTTGGCAAGACCGAGGTCGCCATGCGCGCCGCCTTCATTGCCGCACAGAATGGCCGTCAGACTGCGATTCTGGTCCCCACCACCCTGCTGGCCAGCCAGCACCATGCCAACTTCCGCGACCGGTTTGCCGGCTGGCCCTATACCGTTGAGGTGGTCTCGCGCTTTCAATCTGCAAAGGACCTCGAGCACATCATTGCCCGCGTGAAGAGTGGCGAGATAGATATTCTTGTGGGCACCCACAAACTGCTACAGAGCGATTTTGGCTTTCGCGATCTTGGCCTTCTGATCATCGACGAGGAGCATCGCTTTGGCGTGAAGCAGAAGGAGGCGATCAAGGCACTACGGGCCGAGGTCGACATCCTCGCCATGACGGCGACGCCCATCCCCCGTACCCTTAATATGGCTCTCGGTGGCCTGCGCGATCTCTCCATCATTGCGACACCACCCGCGCGCAGACTCTCGATCAAGACCTTTATACGGGAGCACAGTATTGCTCTCGTTAAAGAGGCGGTGTTGCGCGAGACACTACGTGGGGGTCAGGTTTTCTATCTCCACAACGAGGTAAGGACCATCGAGGAAAGCGCGCGCAAACTTGGCGAGCTGCTGCCCGAACTATCGATCGGTGTCGCGCACGGGCAATTGCGTGAGCAGGCGCTGGAAAAAGTGATGTCAGATTTCTATCATCAGCATCACCATATTCTGGTCTGCTCCACGATTATCGAGACCGGCATTGATATCCCCAATGCGAATACCATCATCATTGAACGCGCTGATAAATTCGGCCTCGCGCAATTGCACCAGTTGCGGGGTCGCGTAGGCCGTTCGCATCATCAGGCCTACGCCTACCTCCTCAGCCCACCGCGATCTGTGATCACCTCCGATGCGCAAAAACGCCTTGAGGCGATCGAAGCGGCGGGCGATCTGGGCGCCGGCTATCAATTGGCCTCCCATGACATGGAGATCCGCGGCGCGGGAGAACTGCTCGGAGCCGAACAATCCGGACAGATCAATCAGGTGGGATTCTCTCTCTATCTCAGTATGCTCGAGAGCGCTGTTGCTGCACTCCGCCGGGGGGACATTCCCGATATCGATCAACCGCTGGACACCGGTACCGAGGTCAAGCTGCATGTGCCCGCCCTGATCCCCGAGGACTATCTGCCCGACATCACGACACGACTGGTGCTTTACAAACGTATTGCGCAAGCGAACAACGCAGAGCAGCTGCGGGAGATTCAGGTCGAGATGATCGATCGGTTCGGTTTGCTGCCCGAACCCGTGAAAAACCTGTTTACCGCTGCATTGATCAAGGTGCGCGCTCAGCAGCTGGGTATTAGCGAAATCGATATGACCGATGAGGGTGGTAGTATCGAATTTACCACCGCGACTGTTGTGGAACCCGCCGCCATCGTGAATCTAATCCAGTCTGATCCGCTGTGCTACAGCCTCTCCGGAAGCGGCAAGCTCAGAGTGAAAAAATCCCTGCCCACCCTCTCCTCAAGGGCAGAGTTCGTCGAAGCCCTGATATCCCCGTGGCTGGAAGCGGCATGACTGTGCGCCCGAAAGGCGTATACCTTGGCCTGGCGACCGCACTGACGCTGGTCAGCCTCACGCCACTCGCTGCGCCCCTACCCGGTGGCTTTCAGCACTCGGGCTGGTATCAGTTTGAAGTCGTAGTGATGGTCGATACGCGAGCGGAGACGCTGGAAAGCGAGACCTGGCCGCTAA
>CBFHSJ010000125.1:0-1824 GCA_965658485.1 Luminiphilus sp. | reverse complement strand
TACCAAGAGTAGGCTATCCCGCGCGATGGCGCTGGATTCAGGACTCCGCAACGCAGCGTGCTCTGGAGGCAGAATATCCCGATGCAGTGGTGACCAACAGCCCCGCAGGCCATCTGACCGTGCGCCTTCCGACACCTCAGATCCCCCTGTGGAAGCCCGACACAGACATGCTCACCGAGGGCGACATGAGCCTCATCGATGACTTGATTGTGATCAGTCAAGGCTCAGACACCTTTGCTATGCTGACTGAAAAAGCTAGCTATGAGGATGCTGACGAGACCGAATCGGAGGCGCCCCGCCCGCTGTTACCGTTTGAACAAATCGCGCCCGCAGAGGAGGAAAGCTCACCGCTGCTCGCCTTAGGGTCATTAGGTGTGGCCATGCCGAGTGAGGCTGGCGCGGAGGGCCCGATCAATATTCCTTTCGCGCCTGAAGTGGATGCTGTTTCGCTGGATCCCATCTCCGTGTCGGCAAGAGCCATACCGACACCCGCACCGTTTCAGCAACGCCCTCTCGATCAACTGGCCCCGGGGCTCGCACGCTACCGACAGAGCAGCGAGGATGATGTGGTCGCTGCGGTTTCGTGGCTACAGGGCCCCAACAGCGAGACCCTGCCTATTTTGCTCCAGAAAGATAGCGATAACGGCTACCCGGTATTACAGGGCTTCATTCAGCTGGTGCCGCGGAACGACAGTTGGCGCCTCGGCATCAACTTTTGGGCCAACACCCGCGGGCACTACCTCCCGGAGATCTTTGAGATGCCCAGACCACCGGCTTCACCGCAACGTATCGCAGTGTTGGCGCCAGCCATCACGCCAAACTTACCGGCTAGAGCGGAGATTGAGTTCAGCGACAGCGAGCGGCAAGACACCGCAGGGGGCTTGCTATGGACGGGCTTTGGCGAAGCTGAACTCGGTTACGAAAGTAGCAGCCCAACAGTAGCGTCAGAAATAGAAGTGCCTGTCGCCCCGGAGTGGCCATGGCGGCATCTTGTGCATGTTGCCGACACCATCCCACTGACAGAGAACCGGCTTCGGTACTACGACCACCCGATCATCAAGGTGCTGGCTATCTGGCGGGAGCTGAGTTGGTATGAACTTTATATTGAGGGCCAGGATCTGATGAACGCCTCGCGTGCTGCCAGCGACTCCGTCGCCAAGACGCTCACCACGTCGGGCGAGTAACACACAGCCCGAGTAACCTAGCTGACCGACGGATCGGCTTCTGGCGGACTGAGCAACACGGTCCGCGTCGGGAACGCCACCTCGGCACCCTGCCGCTCTATGATGTTCAATATCTTAACCAGCACGTCCTGCTTGACCCCATGAAAAGTCGCCCAGTCGGTCGTGCGGGTGAAGCAGTAAATAAAGAAGTCCAGCGAGGAGGCGCCGAACGCGACAAAGTTGACCATCAGCGTCTTGCCCTTATCGATATCGTCGTGCGCCAGCAGCATCTCTTTGACCTCCGCAACAATCTGCTCCATTGCGCCAGCGTCGTCGTAGCGGACGCCAATGGTCTCGTAGATGCGGCGATTCAACATGCGCGATGGATTCTCGAGCGCCACCGTGGAGAACACCGAGTTCGGAACGTATAGGGGTCGCTGGTCAAAGGTACGGATGCGGGTCACCCGCCAGCCTACATCCTCAACGGTGCCCTCGATCTCCCGGTCAGGGGATCTAATCCAGTCACCGACCGCGAACGGACGATCCAGAAAAATACTCAAGCCGCCCAAAAAGTTGGCCAACATATCCCGTGCCGCAAAACCGACTGCAATGCCACCCACGCCGCCAAAGGCGAGCAGGCCAGACACGGAAACGCCGAGAG
>CBFHSJ010000124.1:1616-5204 GCA_965658485.1 Luminiphilus sp. | reverse complement strand
CCTCTGCGCCAATGGTCATCTGAATCGGGACTGCGTTACAGCCCAAACGATCGCGAAGCTGGTTGACCACCATCTCGAAGTCTGCTCCGGCACGGTCCATCTTGTTAACGAACACCATGCGAGGCACTTCGTATTTGTTGGCCTGACGCCACACCGTCTCGGTCTGGGGCTGAACACCCGAGGAACCACAGAGCACCACAACGGCGCCGTCGAGAACGCGAAGGGAGCGCTCCACCTCAATGGTGAAATCTACGTGCCCGGGGGTGTCGATAATATTAACCCGGTGTTGGTCAAACTGCTGCTGCATGCCCTGCCAGAAACAGGTAGTCGCAGCTGACGTGATTGTAATACCACGCTCCTGCTCCTGCTCCATCCAGTCCATGGTGGCGGCACCGTCATGCACCTCACCAATCTTGTGAGACAGGCCGGTGTAGAACAGAACGCGCTCGGTGGTCGTGGTTTTACCCGCGTCCACGTGGGCAACAATACCGATGTTGCGGTAACGATTGATCGGAGTCTTACGAGCCACGACAGTGTCCTCAGATTAAGGTTGGCAGACTGGAGTTTAGAAACGGAAGTGAGAGAAGGCCTTGTTGGCTTCGGCCATACGGTGCACGTCTTCGCGCTTTTTCACCGCATTACCCTTGCCTTGAGAGGCATCGACGATCTCACCTGCCAGGCGCTGACGCATGGACTTCTCACCACGGTTGCGGGCGTAATCCACCAACCAGCGCATGGACAAGGCCACGCGGCGGGAGGGTCGGACTTCAACCGGCACCTGATAAGTTGCACCACCCACCCGGCGAGACTTCACCTCGACCATAGGGGCGATATTTTCGAGTGCCTCGTCAAACACTTCGATGGGGTCGCGCTTGGTGCGCTCCTCAACAATGTCGAGAGCACCGTACACAATCGATTCAGCGACGGATTTTTTGCCGCTGACCATTACGTGATTCATGAATTTAGCGAGAGTGGAGTTCCCGAACTTGGGATCAGGGAGAACTTCACGCTTGGCAACAACGCGTCTTCTTGGCATGTTGGCTTTCCTATCTCTTCAGGGTTTCCGGACACAGCACTTGGCGGACCGGCCTTACTGTCAACGATGTGACATCTAGGTGGATGCCCAAAGGCACCCGCTACTACTTGGGTCGCTTCGCTCCGTACTTAGATCGACCTTTCTTACGATCCGAAACGCCAGAAGTATCGAGACTGCCGCGAACGGTGTGATAGCGCACACCGGGCAAATCTTTCACACGGCCACCACGAATGAGCACAACACTGTGCTCCTGCAGGTTATGACCCTCACCACCAATGTATGAAGACACCTCAAACCCGTTGGTTAGGCGCACACGGCAGACCTTTCGCAAGGCCGAGTTCGGCTTCTTCGGGGTGGTGGTGTAGACGCGTGTGCAGACGCCGCGCCGTTGCGGACAGGCCTGCAGCGCGGGAACACCGCTCTTGGTGACTTTGCGCTTGCGCGGCTTGCGCACCAGCTGGTTAATGGTTGCCATTCAGCATTTGCTCCAATTAGTGTTTTCGGGGCCGAGGCCCCGAAAATGAGCGCGCATTCTATAGACCGACCAAAAACCGGTCAAGCGCGCTGCATTGTGACTATTCCTCTGCTGCGTCCTCGACCGCGTCGGTCGCTTCAGCACGCTCCATCTCTTCAGCAAAGCTCTCGGAGAACTCTTCGTCAGACATGCTCAGTGCCAGCTCGTCACCCTCAGACTGCTTACGTCGACGCTCCTCGTGATAAGCGAGACCGGTGCCCGCTGGGATCAACCGGCCGACAATCACGTTCTCCTTAAGACCACGCAAGTAATCCCGCTTTCCGGTCACCGCCGCCTCAGTCAGAACGCGGGTGGTCTCCTGGAACGAGGCCGCCGAGATAAAGCTCTCTGTGGCCAGCGACGCCTTGGTAATACCGAGTAGTTCACGACTGGCTGAAGGAGAAACAAGGCCCTCCGCTTCCAAACGATCGCACTCCTCAAGAAACGCAGTGTATTCCGCCTGCTCGCCCTTGATAAATGTGGAATCGCCTGTCGCCCTGATTTCAACTTTTCGCAGCATCTGACGAACAATGACTTCAATATGCTTGTCATTGATCTTCACACCCTGCAGGCGGTAGACCTCCTGAATCTCATTGACGATGTACTCAGCCAAGGCCGGAATGCCCTTGAGTCGCAAAATATCGTGAGGGCTGGGCGGGCCTTCCGATACGATTTCGCCCTTCTCGACGGTTTCGCCCTCAAACACCGACAGCTGACGCCACTTCGGAATCAACTCTTCGTAGTGGTCAGTGCCTTCCGGCAACGTTGAGCTGTCGGTCGGCGTAATCACCAAGCGACGCTTACCTTTGGTCTCCTTACCAAAGCTCACGGTGCCAGAGATTTCCGCGAGGATCGCAGGCTCCTTCGGCCTGCGCGCTTCGAACAGATCCGCGACACGCGGCAGACCACCGGTAATATCCCGAGTTTTGGAGCCTTCCTGGGGGATACGGGCAATGACATCGCCCACTTCCACCTTGGCACCATCTTCTAGGTTAACCATTGCGCCATGAGGCAGGAAGTAATGCGCCGGGACATTGGTGCCAGCAAGCATCAGCTCCTTGCCCTTACCATCCACGAGCGTTACCGCCGGACGGATGTCCTTGCCCGCGGTGGGTCGCTCTGCAACGTCCATGACCGAAATACTGGAAAGACCGGTGAACTCATCGGTCTGACGCTTGATGGTCACGCCTTCGTCCATACCGCTGAACTTCACAGTACCCGCCACCTCAGTGATGATCGGGTGCGTGTGAGGGTCCCAGGTAGCGACGATGTCGCCGGCAGCGACAGCCGCCTCATCCTGAACGCGGATGGTAGCACCATAGGGCACCTTGTAGCGCTCACGCTCGCGGCCGACGCCATCAAGCAACGACAATTCACCAGAGCGCGATACGGCGACCAAGGACCCGTCGGGCTTGCCCACAACCTTGATGTTGTGCAGGCGAATCACCCCATCGTTATTGACCTGAATGTTGTCCTGCGCCGCCTGACCGGATGCCGCACCACCAATGTGGAAGGTCCGCATCGTCAGCTGGGTACCCGGCTCACCAATCGACTGGGCCGCTACTACACCGATAGCTTCGCCCATATTCACCTGATGTCCGCGACCCAGATCACGGCCGTAGCAGGTTGAGCAGATGCCGTAGCGCGTCTTGCAGGTAATCGGCGAGCGCACGATGATTTCCTCGATACCCATCCCGTCGACCTCCGCCGTCAAGACTTCATCGAGCATGGTACCGGCCTCAAGCAGGACCTCGCCGGTGCTCGGGTCGACCACGTCCTGGGCCACGATTCGGCCAAGCACCCGCTCCGACAGCGACTCGATGATGTCGCCGCCATCAATGACGGAGGTCATCACAAGGCCCTCGTCGGTCCCGCAATCCACCTCGGTCACCACGACGTCCTGCGCCACGTCGACCAGACGACGGGTCAGGTAACCGGAGTTAGCCGTCTTCAGTGCCGTATCTGCGAGGCCTTTTCGCGCGCCGTGGGTGGAGATGAAGTACTGTAGTACGTTAAGCCCCTCGCGGAAGTTCGCCGT
>CBFHSJ010000124.1:0-1347 GCA_965658485.1 Luminiphilus sp. | reverse complement strand
CGCCATACTGCTGCTCGATTTCGGCTACCTCAGCGTCTGCCCGAGCAATCAGGTCAGCTTTCTCGTCCGGGATGGCAAAGTCGTTCACGCCAATCGACGCACCGGAGCGCGTAGAGTACTCGTAACCGGTATACATCAGCTGGTCTGCAAAAATGACCGTCGACTTAAGGCCGACTGCGCGGTAGCACTGGTTGATGACACGCGAGATAGCCTTTTTGACCATGGGCTGGTTGATCATGTCATAGGACAGACCCGCGGGTACGATGTCCCACAATAGCGCGCGTCCGACGGTCGTCTCGACGATGCGCGTCTGCTCGACTGTCTCTTCACCAAGATTCATCAGCGTTTCGTGAATGCGCACCTTGACCCGCGCATGTAGGTCGACACGACCACTGCCGTAGGCACGCTGCACCTCTTCAGTGTCAGCGAAGGACATACCCTCACCCTTGGCGTTAATGCGATCTCGAGTCATGTAGTAGAGACCCAGTACCACGTCCTGTGACGGCACGATAATCGGGTCACCTGACGCCGGAGACAGGATGTTGTTGGTCGACATCATGAGCGCGCGGGCTTCTAGCTGCGCTTCCAATGTCAGCGGCACGTGCACCGCCATCTGGTCGCCGTCGAAGTCCGCGTTGTACGCCGCACACACCAGCGGGTGCAGCTGAATCGCTTTACCTTCAATCAGCACGGGCTCGAAGGCCTGAATGCCCAAGCGGTGGAGTGTCGGCGCCCGGTTCAATAGGACCGGGTGCTCGCGAATCACCTCGGCGAGGATATCCCACACCTCTGGCGGCTCACGCTCAACCATTTTCTTGGCGGCTTTGATAGTGCTCGCCAAACCACGGAGCTCGAGCTTGCCAAAGATGAACGGCTTGAACAGCTCCAATGCCATCTTCTTGGGCAGGCCGCACTGGTGCAGCTTGAGCGTCGGGCCGGTCACGATCACGGAACGACCGGAGTAGTCCACGCGCTTGCCCAGCAGGTTCTGACGGAAACGACCTTGTTTACCCTTGATCATGTCAGCCAGTGACTTGAGCGGGCGTTTGTTAGAGCCGGTAATCGCCCGGCCACGTCGGCCGTTATCCAGCAGCGCGTCGACAGATTCCTGCAACATGCGCTTCTCGTTGCGCACGATGATGTCCGGCGCATTCAGATCCAATAGGCGCTTCAGGCGGTTGTTCCGGTTAATCACACGGCGGTACAGATCGTTGAGATCAGACGTCGCAAAGCGGCCACCGTCGAGCGGCACAAGCGGGCGCAGATCCGGCGGCAGCACCGGCAGCGCGTTGAGAATCATCCACTCGGGCTTGTTGCCTGACTTGTCGAAAGCCTCCATAAGCTTCA
>CBFHSJ010000123.1:0-5242 GCA_965658485.1 Luminiphilus sp. | reverse complement strand
CGCTGCCAGTTTTTACGGAACGCTACCTGACAGGGCACGACGCCAAATTTCTCATAGATCTCGAGTTGCGCATCGGGCTTCATGTAGAGCCCGCTGTGTTTGTCGCTCCGCACTAGCTCCAGGCCATCGGGCGTGGTGCTGGGGGGCGGCTCTGAGGTTGACGCGCAACCAACGGAAAGCAGCAGCAAGAGGGCGCTAACAACAGCAATCACTTTATTCATGGTCTGTGTCCTTTTCATCAATTCTTGATAGGGAGTCTCGATCGGGCATCGCATGATGATAATGTGCCAGAAGGCGGATACCTGTGGCACCCTTTATAATATATTTGTCACGATTCGCTAATGGGCAAACGCTGAGTCAGTGCGTAATCAGGCTTTTTGCCAGCCGCTGCGCGCGGATTGGGGGTGTTGGGACATCCAAGCGGGGCGTTCTTGAAGCGCCTGCAACACAGCAGTATTCTCGACCCGGTTAGTACCACAGATATGAAGCGGTGTCCGCCGCGAAGAGGAGAGATGCCATGAATCAGGCCCTACCGAAACGCGCCCAGTTCCATCATATGAAGGATGGCACGCAGGAAGACTGGGAAATCATCGGCGCCGAATTCTTCGAGTTTCGGGGTGACGTCTGCAATCGGCTCAAGACCCATCTGATGCTGTTGGAGGGTGACTGTGGCGGTTTTGCGGTGGATCGACTCACCCACAGCTTGCAAACGGCGACGCTGGCGCACAAAGACGGGAAAGATGAAGAGTACGTGGTGTGTGCTTTATTGCATGACATTGGCGATACGTTGGGCCCCGCTAATCATGCCGATGTCGCGGCTGTGTTGCTCGAACCCTACGTGAGCGAGGCCAACCACTGGATGGTCAAGCACCACGGCATTTTTCAGGGGTACTACTTCTTCCACTTTATGGGCCTCGATCGGGATCTACGGGATCAGTACAAAGACCATCCGCATTACGAGCGTACGCTGGAATTTATCGAAAAGTATGATGCTCCTGCCTTTGACCCCGATGGTGAGTGCTACGAACTGTCATTTTTCGAGCCTATGATGGAGCGCGTGTTTAAAGAGCCCAAGCGGTCGCTTTATATCGGCGACTCCGCGTGACCCATGCATGGTGGGCTCAGAGAGGAGCTCACCATGAAACTGCTGTTTATCTGCACCCACAACCGTTGTCGCAGCATTCTCTGTGAGGCCATTGCCTCCCAGCGCGGTACTGGTGCTATTGAGGCGGCCAGTGCCGGTAGCGCACCGGTCGAGGCAGTGCATCCCCTGACTCTGCGATATCTCAAAGAGCGCGGTTATGGCACTTCAGGGTTGCAGAGCCAGTCTTGGCATGACCTGAAGGCCTTTGAGCCTGACCGTGTTGTCACGGTTTGCGACAGCGCAGCCGGTGAAGTCTGTCCGCTGTGGATGGGTGAGGTAGAGAAGCATCACTGGGGTCTGCCCGACCCTTCCCGATTAGAAGGTGACGAGGCGGCTATTCACGGCGCGTTTATGACTGTGATTGACCGAATCGAAAATCAAGTCGATGAATGGTTGCGCGAGATTCAATCCTGACTGTGTGACGCCATAAATGTGAGAGGAGTTCGCGATGGGCATTTTTGAGCGATATCTGAGTGTTTGGGTGGGCCTCTGCATCGTCCTTGGCGTTGTGCTCGGTAACGCCGTACCCGACGTGTTTGCAGCGCTTGCTGCATTTGAGTTTGCGCGGGTCAATCTGGTGGTGGCGGCGCTCATCTGGATCATGATTTACCCCATGATGGTGCAGGTTGATTTCGGGTCGATTCGAGATATCGGCAAGAAACCAAAGGGTCTGGTCATCACTTTAGTGGTCAACTGGCTGATCAAGCCGTTCACGATGGCGGTTCTTGGCTGGCTGTTCTTCAGGGTATTGTTTGTGGATCTTGTGGACCCAGAGACCGCGACGGAATATATCGCCGGGATGATTCTGCTGGGGGTCGCGCCTTGCACCGCCATGGTCTTTGTCTGGAGTCATCTGACCAAAGGGGATGCAAATTACACGCTGGTGCAGGTCTCCGTGAATGACCTGATCATGATTTTTGCTTTTGCCCCGCTGGCGGGGTTTCTTCTAGGTGTGACGGACGTTGTCGTCCCCTGGGAAACACTGTTGCTCTCTGTCTTGCTGTACGTTGTGATCCCGCTTGTCGCTGGCGTGATCACCAGGAAAGCGCTGTTTCGACCTGAGGCGCCCGAACGGCTTGAGTCAATGCTAGACACGCTGAAGCCTTATTCAGTGGCGGGTCTGCTCGGCACGGTGGCACTCCTGTTTGGGCTTCAGGCCGAGACCATCGTGGCGCAACCATTAGATATTGTGCTGATTGCGATCCCGCTCTTGCTTCAGACCTACGGTATTTTTGCTGTGGCCTATCTGGCGGCGCGCTGGTGGCGCGTAGAGCACGCGGTGGCGGCGCCGTGTGCACTCATTGGCACCTCGAATTTCTTTGAATTGGCCGTGGCGGTGGCGATCAGCCTATTTGGCCTGCACTCTGGTGCGGCGCTGGCTACCGTGGTGGGGGTATTGGTCGAAGTGCCCGTGATGCTGTCGCTGGTGGCCATTGTGAATCGCACGCGCTGGTAGCCTGTTCGGCCGTCGCGAGGGCGGCTCCGCCCTGATACGATCTGCTCAATATTGAGAGAGTTTAGACGGCGATTGTGCTCGTGAATCAACGGGAATAGAGCGCAGAATAATAAGGAGACCAGCCATGACCGTGGCCTACCAACTTGAGGAAGCGGGCACCCGACTAAGTCGCAGTAAGATTGAACGCCGTCCCCTGGGACCGCGGGATGTGCGCCTAGATTTGAAGTTCTGCGGTATCTGTCACTCCGATCTTGTAGCGGCCAGCGACAAACTCGGTGGCGGTATGTTCCCCATGGTGCCTGGGCACGAGATGGTGGGCACCGTCAGTGAGATGGGCGCAGAAGTGCAAGGCGTGTCAGTCGGTGACACGGTAGGGGTGGGTTGCATCGCCGACAGCTGTCGAAGCTGCCACTCCTGCGATACAGGCGACGAGCACTATTGTGAAACCGGTTTTACGCTGAGCTTTAATAGTAAGGATCGTGAGGGGCGGATGAACTATGGCGGCTACGCCTCCGACTACGTGGTCGATTACGATTACCTCGTTCCCATCCCGGTCGGCGCCGATCTCGCGCGCATGGCGCCTCTGCTGTGCGGCGGCATCACGGTTTATACCCCGCTGAAACGCTTTAATGTCGGCCCGGGCACGACCTTGTGTGTACTGGGTATGGGGGGGCTCGGCCACCTCGCGATCCAGTTCGCTAGCGCCATGGGTGCCCGCGTGATTGTGGCCTCCCGCTCAGAAGCCAAGCGCGCCGATGCCGCCCGTTTGGGTGCTGAGGTGGCGCTGGACCCTGACTCTGAGGATTTGCAGGCGTGGATGGGGCAGGTGGATCTGATTCTGGATACGATCTCCAACCCGCACGATTTGAATCGCTGGTTCTCGCTCCTACGTCGGGGCGGTAAGCTGTGTTTGGTGGGCGTGCCCACGGACCAGTTGGAGATCTTCCCTGCACTAATTGTGTTCGGTGATCGCGCCCTGGAAGGCTCTTTGATCGGCGGCATCGCCGACACCCGAGAGATGGTGCAGTTTGCCCACAGCCACGGGCTGGGTGCCGAGATCGAGCTGATTCAACCTGATGAGATCGAGACAGCGTGGCATCGACTACACGAGGGCGACGTGCAGTATCGGTTTGTGATCGATCTAGAGTCGTTGACCGATGGCTAATGGTGTCTGGTCGCGCGAACCAGGCTTGGCGGGGGGTTTTTCACTGATTAGCTGCGCTTTGTTCAGTCTGTGAAGACAACAGCAGCCCTATTACCTGATTTACCGAGGAGATTTCGCTATCTTTCTCGCACATGGCACTTGGTTTTTAACCGATGACATCCACAGCACCGACAGCGCGGCCACCATCTGCTCAACCGCAAGCCTTTGTGGCGCAAACTGACGGGCAGATTGCGTCGTCGGCACCGCAAGCGGGGTTGGCACCGGCCACTCCGGCTTTCGGCGGCCTGCCGCGTTGGCTTCAACAGGAGCTCCGTTCAGATCACGCCGGTGAGTTCGGCGCTGTCATGATTTACCGGGGTATTTTGGCGATCTCACGGGATGTGAGTGTCAGGGAATTCGCGGATTCCCACCTGCGGACCGAGCAAAAGCACCTTGCGCTGATGGAGGAAATCATCCCGCCAGCGGGCCGCACTCGGTTGCTACCACTGTGGCGCCTGATGGGCTGGTTGACCGGGGCATTGCCCGCGCTGTTTGGGAGGCAGGCAGTGTTTGCCACCATTGAGGCGGTGGAAACCTTCGTCGATCACCACTACCAACAGCAAATTGTGCGGCTGACGCCAGAGGGTGAGCACGGTCCGCTGCGGCAAGTGCTGGTCGATTGTCAGGCAGATGAAGTGAGCCACCGCGATGAAGCAGCGAGCTTAGCCTTACCCAAGCGCAACGTGATCTTGCGGCTCTGGTGTGCCGTTGTGGGCTCGGGTTCAGCCGCGGCGGTCGTGGCGGCGAAGCGGGTCTGATAGCTGAAGGCCGCGACGGCTGCGATGGCCAGATGGGTCTACCGGTGACTGAACTGGACTGGAACGCTGGCTGAAGACGGCTACGGGCTTGCAGTCAGCCTCACTGCTTGGTGATCTGGGTTACGCGGGGGTCGTTCGGATGCACCCATTCCTCGCCGATCACTTGCTGCACAGCGAGTCCAGTTGGAATCCTGTCCCAACCAATCATGCGATCTGCATTCTGGTTCCAATGGTAAATGCGCGCTTCTTGGTAGCTCAGCGGCACACCCTTAAAGCCGGGTGACTCCATTGAGCGCTGGATTTGCGTGCCGAACTCGGTGTCCTCCAGCAGAATATCGCAGAGTCGTTCGCCGTTATTAACCGTCCAATAATCTGGGCCTTCTCCATCACCCCAGTCCGGAGCAATGGTCCAGCACTCCAATCGACACTTATTGATACCGTTGGGCCAGAACAGTAATGGCGCCAGCACAAATTCGGTGAGCTGCGATACCCAGTTGGGAAAGATGCCATAGGACTGAATGCAGGTTCGGGCGATCTCACCCACCGACGCAATCTCCGCGCGCGCACCAACATCCCGGGTGGACTCGGCTTCCTGTTTTTCATCGATGCGCGGCGGCGGGGCCACCATACGTCCGTGGCCATTGGCATAGAGCGTGTTCACGTTGCGCCGGTGGTCGAGG
>CBFHSJ010000122.1:0-5538 GCA_965658485.1 Luminiphilus sp. | reverse complement strand
TCAAGGGTCGCGTCAGCGAGATTCGTGTGCAGATTGAAAACACCTCCTCTGACTATGACCGCGAGAAGCTCCAGGAGCGCGTGGCTAAGCTGGCCGGCGGTGTTGCCGTGATCAAAGTCGGTGCGGCAACTGAGATCGAGATGAAAGAGAAGAAGGCTCGCGTCGAGGACGCACTGCACGCTACGCGTGCCGCGGTAGAAGAAGGCGTTGTTGCCGGTGGTGGTGTCGCGTTGGTTCGAGCGATCAGCCACGTTACCGGTCTTGAGGGCGATAATGAGGACCAGAATATTGGTATCGCAGCTGCGCTGCGCGCCATGGAAGGTCCGCTGCGCCAGATCGTTGACAACGCAGGTGATGAGGCGTCGGTTGTACTCGACAAGGTGCGCCAAGGCGAGGGCAACTTCGGCTACAACGCAGCGACCGGTGAGTACGGCGACATGATCGAGATGGGCATTCTCGACCCCGCCAAGGTAACTCGCACCGCGCTCCAAGCAGCCGGCTCGGTGGCGGGCCTTATGATTACCACTGAGGTAATGATTGCTGAGTCACCAAAGGACGATGCACCGGCCCCTGCAATGCCAGACATGGGCGGCATGGGCGGCATGATGTAAAGTCGCTTAGCGAAGATATAAAAAGAGCCCGGCTTCTGCCGGGCTTTTTTATGCTTGGATGACAGTCGCGAGGGGTGACCCTGGACTGCCACAGGGCGGGTGCGCATCCTTATAAGGGGGTCAGGAAAAACAAACTGTCGGGAGACTGCGATAGAGCCACCGCTCAGGGTAGGGCTGATATATAATGCGCTCTGGGCAGGGCCTTTGCGCCATCATTACAAAAACCGGGA
Organism: Luminiphilus sp.; assembly: GCA_965658485.1. Taxonomy (GTDB): domain Bacteria; phylum Pseudomonadota; class Gammaproteobacteria; order Pseudomonadales; family Halieaceae; genus Luminiphilus. Next base: position 4,697 of record CBFHSJ010000122.1, on the reverse strand, counting down.
GACGCACGCATGTCTTATATTGAGTTTTTCTTTCGCTATTTTCACGTGTTGGCCGGCATCGTCTGGATCGGCATGCTGTACTACTTTAACTTTGTTCAGACCGAGTATTTTAAGGAGGCCGAGGCGAGCGCTAAATCGGACGCCATGGCCAAACTGGCGCCTCGCGCCCTGTGGTGGTTCCGCTGGGGCGCCATGCTTACTTTCCTGACAGGTGCTTACCTCTTTCACAAGATCGGCGCATTTGGCATGACCATGCCCGCGATCTGGGTGGGCGCCTTGGCGGGCACCTTCATGTTCCTCAATGTCTGGCTGGTGATTTGGCCGAATCAACAGATCGTGCTGGGCATGAAAGAGGGCGACGGCCCCGCCGCTGCCGCGAAGGCGGGTCTGGCGAGCCGCACCAACACCTTGTTCTCTGGTCCCATGCTTCTGGGCATGCTGGGTTCGAAGCATATCGCTGCAATTTCAACCCAGGTTGGCGGCTCGGTATCTGATACAGGATTGTTCACAGCCATGGGCATCATCATTGTGCTCGAGATCAATGCGCTCTTCGGCGGCATGGGCCCGATGAAGTCTGTGATGGGCGTGGTTCACTGCTCGCTGGCGCTGATGTTGGCGGTTCTGGGTATTTTGCTATATGTCTAATTGCATCGGTTGAGTGTTCTCAACGGTTTAAGAGGCGGCCCACGGGCCGCTTTTTTATGCACGAAACACGGGTTGTCGCTATTGTGTGGGGTTCAGCACGGGTTATTTTGAGCCCATCAGTGCACCACTATGCTATGTTCTGCGCCATTCACAGATTGACCCCATCCACCCGCGAGCCAATAGATTGATTCCCCGTTTACTTATCATTGCATTGGGCCTAGCGGCCTCACTATGGGGCGCTGCAAGTACCGCACAGACGCTGGTACTTGTATCGATCGACGGTTTTCGCTGGGATTATCTCGATTGGCCGCAAGCCGCAAACATGCGGACCATTGCGGCTCAGGGCTCGCGCGTGACAAAGCTGCGCACCGTGTATCCCTCAAAGACCTTTCCGGGGCACCTGTCGATCGCCACAGGACTGCATCCGACCGAGCACGGCGTGATCGATAATTACTTTTGTCGCAATGACCGCACTGACTGTTACAGCATGGGCAAGGGCCGCAAAGACCCCAGCTGGTTGGCCGGCATCCCACTATGGACATTGGTTGAGCAGCAGGGCGGTCGAGCTTCTACCTTTTTCTGGCCGGAATCCGATGCGCCTTTCGCCAACCGGCTGCCCACTGACTATCGGGCCTACGACGGTCGGGTACCTCACCGAGAGCGTGTACAGCAGGTGGTCGACTGGCTGGCGCTGCCGGAAGAACAGCGCCCCGAGCTGGTCACTTTGTACTTTTCTGTGGTCGATTCAGCAAGCCATACCTTTGGACCTGCAGCGCCAGAGACGCTCTCTGCGATTAGTGAGGTGGATCATCAGATCGCGGTGTTGTGGCAGGCCATCGAGTCGATCAACACGCAGCAGGACGCCGATATCAACCTAATGCTGGTCTCGGACCACGGTATGTCAGAGGTTGATCCCAACCTGTTTATTGATACCAATACCTTGCCACAACCAAAAGGTTTTAAGCGCGTTAATGGCAGCACGCGGGTCACGTATTACCAGCGTGACTCTGATGCGGATATCGACGGCCTCGCGGGCGCGCTGGATTCGATGAGCGATGGCCGTTGGCGACGGTTGTCTTCTCTCGATCTTGCGGAGCGTCATTTTGAGAATCATCCGGGAGTCGGTGACGTCATCATTGAGACGGCGCCACCTCGCGTTTTTCGTCGAGGCGGTGGTCAAAACGCAGACCTGCGTGGCATGCACGGCTACCCGGCGACAGTAGAAGACATGTCGGCTTTTCTGGTGGCAGTGGGGCCCGACTTTCGAGAGGGCAAGGTCATTCCCGAAGCGCACCAACTAGACGTGTATCCCGTGGCCGCGACACTCCTCGACCTCCGGGCACCTGAAAATATTGCCAGTGGTGGAGGTCCTTTGCGGGCGATCCTGCGCGCGCCGTAGCGATCTACGATGATAAGGTTGCTGGTGTCGCGGGTGTAAACAGCACAGTGGATTCCAGAGACATGGGAAGCGGTGGTTCTCATGTTCGTCATTCCCACCTATCTGCAGCAACCCGCGTTATCTCCACCTACGTCTGTCAAAGCAGCTGTTCTAGCCCCGGCAGAGGGAAGCGGGAATAATCCAATCTGTCGTCGCGAAGTGGGTGCAGAGAGATATAATTCCGACATTCGGTAACGAGGCACGACGATGTCGCGCGACGATCTCAACGATATTCCTTCATTCACAGCCAATCGCGAAGAGGCCGTCAGCTCAGCGCCACGCGGCGCGATTCCACCACGTGTATCCCGCAGTGAGGCGGCAATGGGGCTGACAGCGAGGCTGGTGCTGACCATTGCGCTGGCCGTGGCCGGTATCGCTTGCGGCTGGGCCTGGCAGCTACAAACTTCGCTGGATGCGTCACATAACCAGCAAAAGGCAACACAGGGCCGCGTATCCGCTTTAGAGGCGCTGCTGTCGGACACTGACGAAACAGTGAATAAGTCGGCCGCGGCAATGGGCGCGCAGCTCCGCTTGCTCGACACCGAAGTGCGCAAGCTCTGGGATGCGCGCAAGACCAGCAATGCCAAGATCACCAAACTCGAGAAAACCGTGGTCACTCAGGAAAAGCAAATCACGGGGCTCAATAACAAAACTACGACACAGGCCGAGCAATTGACAGCGATGCAGTCTGAATTGGCAGCCCTGACTCAGGTGGCCGGCGATTTGGAGCGACTCGCAGCGAGTGCTCAGCGCGCGCAAACCGACGTGGAGCGTCTGGCAGACGGGCTCAATAAATCGAACCTCGAGCGCGCCGCGTTGCGCAAACAGGTGGAGAGTAATGCAGAGTGGATCGAGTCGATCAACGCGTTCCGGCGGCAGGTGAACGCCAATATCGCCCAGCTTGAAGCCGATATGGCGGCGATGAATGCGCCGGGCATGCAATAGGGATGGCTATCGGGAGCACACCATCGCAATGACGGTAATCAAACAGCAGGACCTGATTGACAGCGTCGCAGACGCTTTGCAGTTCATTTCTTACTATCACCCGCTCGATTTTGTGCAGGCTGTCCACCGCGCGTGGGAGATGGAGCGCAATCCTGCTGCCAAGGATGCGATGGCGCAGATCCTCATTAACTCACGCATGTGCGCCATGGGGCATCGACCCATCTGTCAGGACACGGGCATTGTCACCGTATTCATTGAGATCGGCATGTCGGTGCGGTGGGAAGCCGAGATGTCTCTCGACGACATGATCAACGAGGGTGTCCGCCGCGCCTACACCCATCCCGATAACACCCTTCGCGCTTCCATTCTTGAGGACCCTGCCGGACGTCGCCAGAACACCAAGGACAACACGCCGGCGGTGATTCATACCCGACTGGTGCCGGGGAACACGGTCAGCGTTCACGTGGCGGCGAAGGGGGGTGGCTCTGAGAATAAATCGAAACTGGTGATGCTGAACCCCTCGGACAGCATCGTCGATTGGGTGGCCAAGACGCTACCAACGATGGGTGCGGGCTGGTGCCCCCCGGGCATTCTCGGGATTGGGATTGGTGGCACCGCTGAAAAGGCGATGGTGCTAGCCAAGGAGTCACTGATGGCGCCTGTGGATATTCATGAGCTCCGTGCCCGTGGACCACAGAATCGGATTGAAGAACTGCGTCTCGAGATCATGGATGCAGCGAACCGCACCGGCATTGGCGCGCAGGGCCTAGGTGGACTGACGACGGTGCTGGACGTGAAGATTAAGGACTATCCTACCCACGCGGCATCACTTCCGGTGGCGATGATCCCCAACTGTGCGGCGACGCGTCACGCGCACTTTACGCTGACCGGTGAAGGATCCGCCTTGCAGGCACCGCCTGATGTGGATCAGTGGCCGGATATCAGCTGGGAGCCGGGCGAGTCGGTGCGTCGTGTCAATCTCGATACCGTGACCCGCGAGGAGATTCATACCTGGCAGCCCGGCGAAACGCTATTGCTGTCGGGCACTATGCTCACAGGGCGGGATGCGGCGCATAAGCGCATGACCCAAATGCTTGAGCAGGGCGAATCGCTGCCGGTCGATTTGGCGGGTAAATTTATCTATTACGTGGGCCCCGTTGACCCGGTGAGAGACGAGGCGGTGGGCCCGGCAGGCCCCACGACAGCCACGCGAATGGACAAATTTACCGATTACATCCTTCAGGAAACGGGGCTCGCCGGCATGATCGGCAAGGCAGAGCGCGGCCCTGTGGCGGTAGAGGCCATTAAAAAACATGGTGCGGTCTATCTCATGGCGGTGGGTGGTGCGGCCTATCTTGTCTCGCAAGCGGTGACCAAAGCCGAAATAGTGGCTTTCGAAGATCTGGGTATGGAGGCCATCTACGCCTTCACGGTGCGCGACATGCCGGTCAGCGTCGCGGTCGACAGCCAGGGTGAATCGGTGCACGTGACGGGGCCGCAGATCTGGAAAGCACAGATCGAAGAGCAGGCGCTTGAGCTCATCTGATACCTTTTACTGGCACGATTACGAAACCTCGGGGGCAGACGCCACTCTGGATAGACCCTGGCAGTTTGCCGGGATTCGCACCAATGCTGCTTTAGAGACCATTGGTGAACCCCTCACCCTCTA
>CBFHSJ010000121.1:0-5549 GCA_965658485.1 Luminiphilus sp. | reverse complement strand
GATGACCCCTCATCGGCGCGCGACGGCGCGATACCCTGCATCATGCCCTCGGCAAAGCGCACATTTTTACCGGGGTGACTCTCGTAAACCGTGTGGTCGCCCTGCGATACCGCGATACCCAAGTTCCACCAACTGACGTAGCCCACCTCGATTCGGCTGTCCTCACCAGCATCGGCTGGGAGCGGGTGGACAAAGGTCTGGATCCCACCCATGTGGTGCACCGATTGTTCATCGAGTAGCTCGTTACCCCTGAAAAGCCTCGAGAACGTTTGCGAAAACGTGAAATAGATCTCTACGGTGTAATCAACACCCTGGTGAGAAAAGGGCCGAAGATAAGTCCAAATTCGCATGAGCGCCTCAATCCTGCCCGGACGCGGGTGTCGTTGTGGGCACTGGCATTCAGGCGCCACCAAAACACGAAGTCTGGAGTGGAGGCGGGCATTATAGGCGGTGACCGGCCCCTGACAACGGCACCTTTAATCAGCCCGAGTAACAACACCGTGATAAGCAAAAGATGAGTAGACGCCTCAACGCAACGATCCTCTGACTTTTGCTCTGTTGGGCTGCACCACTTTGCCTATGTCGTGGCGGCCACCGATCATCCCGAGCACCACCTGTGGGTTACCATCGACGGTGACTTTATTTTTGTCAAAGGGCTGCAGTGGCGCTCGAAAGCTGGTGGTTCGAGCTCCTCGATACACCCTGAAACGTTCTACAGCGGCTGCAGACTGCGACTGCAGAACACCAGCCAGTGCGCGCCTTTGGTGCTGGCCTTCAATGGGTAGTTTGCTTCCGCGTCGGAGCAGAAAAATTCTCCACTATCTACCGTCATGGTGCCGTTCACTTCAACGGCACCTTCCAGCACGAACCAGACGCAATCAAACCCGGGACAGAACACAGCATGCTCTTCGCCGGCGTCCATGCTGACCCGAAAAATGAGCGGGCCTTCGTCGGGCATCTGATCCCAGCCCGGCAGCGCATCTGCGGGGCTGACCACTGGCATATCGTCGATGCGCCGGCGCCCCGCCGGTTGCTGAAACTGGCTCAGTCGCGCCGTCAGTGACTCAGGCACGTCGTAGAGGTCCGCCCAATTCAGCCCAATATCGCCGCCGAGACTAAACAGGTGAAACTGTGCGCCCTCCTCACCCGCCTCTTCCGGCCCGTAAGCATGTCCTGCTTTCACCCAGCGAATGTCACCCGGACGAAAGCTGCCCTCGTCACCGATGCGCATCTCGCCCCGCGTAATCACGTAGATGGTGTCGTGGGGGTGCCAATGCAGTCCCGCGTGAAAGTGCGCCGGAAAATCGGCCTCGATCAGAAACGGCTCTCTGGTCCTCAGAATCCGGGTGGGTGTCGTCGGCCGCCCGTGAGGATCGTGAAAGGTCTCCCAATCCAGATCATGGGGACGTATGTGCACTGTCATGTCGCGATCTCCTGGGCCTCTCGGGCGGCCAAAGATTGTTGATAGAAAGCCTGCAGATAGTCCAGCAGGCCATCGCCAATGATCTCGATGAGCAAGCCTGCCGGGTCCTGAAAGTACCCCTGCGGGTCACCGGGTGCACCGAGCACGCGCTGAAATCCGCGCGCCTCGAACTGTTTGCAAGTCGCTTGTGAGTCAGGGCTGTGAAAACACATATGATGCTGAATCAGGTCCTCTGAGGTCACCCAGGGTGTATCAGGCACGGCCTCGATGAGTTCGAAATTTGCGTGCCCGCTGCTCGCATGCGCAATGCGCAGGGGAATGCTGACCGTCTTACCAAAAATAACGAGCGGCCAAGGCTCGCGCTCAACGCCCACCCAGTGCACATTCAGCGTCTCACTCAGGCGAGCTTTGGCAGTATCGATATCCCGACAGACCAGGCCAGTATGCACGAGCTGCAATCCCTCGATGTCTTTCATCTGTAACGTTATTGGCCTATCTGCTCAAGCTGGATTGGCGTGACTGATCCCTGCATCATGTAACTCGTCACTTCTATTCTGTGCACTGTGGCGTGGATAACGAGGGAACGCAATATGAGCGAACGGCTACTGGCACTGGCGTCTGGCGTGCACGATGGCAACCCACCTGAGGTATCGCCTCCCGATATGGTGCGCATCGCAGCCGACGCCGGCTACAACAGTGTGGGTCTCTGGGTCGCGCCCGGGGATAACTGGCACAGCGGCACTGCCGGTGAAGTCGCTGCAGTGCTTCAGGAAACAGGGCTCATCGCACTCGATGTCGAGGTCATCTGGCTACAGGCTGGAGGCACGCCCGACCCAGTGCATCATGAAATCATCGCCATGGGCGGCGAGGTGGGCGCCAAAAACTGCCTGATCGTGAGCTCTGAACCTGACCGTGAGGTCACCAAGCGCCTGTATGAAGATCTTTGCATTCATGCGGAGCGCGCGGGCATGCGAGCTTGCCTCGAATACATGGCCATCACAGAGGTCAAAACCCTCGATGATGCCTTGGATGTAGTGAGTACCGTTGATCACCCTGCCGGCGGGATTCTCGTCGATCCTTTTCACCATGAGCGGGTCGGACATGAACCTGAAAAAATCTGCGAGATCCCGGCGCGATGGTTGAGTTACGCCCAGCTGTGCGACATGCCCGAGTGCGGCGTGGTCATCGACCCCGACGCCTACTACAGTGACGCCATCGATGGCCGCCTGGCGCCAGGTGAAGGCAGCGTGCCGGTAGCCGCAATGGCCAAGGCGTTGCCAGCCAACTTGCCGATCAGTCTCGAAATCCGCTCTTCGTACTATCGCGAGACTTACCGCGACCCGCTCGAACGGGCGCGCGCGATCCTGGCGCAAACTCAGGCATTTTTCGCCGAACACGGCCTGTAGGCACTAGACGTCGCAGCGCACGGATATAGCCCCGCGCAAGGCGGGTTGAACCGGACATGAAATCGCATAAGCACGAGGAATGTTGCCGCGACGGGGCGCCATGTTGTTTCTGACCGCTTGAGCGCCCGACAGGGTACCGAGCTGTACCCATGCGCAAAACCATTGACCCGGCAGCCCTAATAGCGAGCGCATTGATCGATGTATTGGGCGCGCGCTTTGCCTCCTGAATCCACTGCATATTCCGATCGCAGCTACTAGCGCATCGCTGGCGGGCTGAATCAGCGGCGCCACCGGTAGCTACGACGGCGTGCGCTGGGCTGATGGTGGTTGTGCTCTGGCGGCCATTGGGCCCACAATGGCGGGGTCAATCCTGCGGTCGCCAAACCATCACTAGGCTACCCATCAGGGCATCATCTAGCCATCAAGAAGGGTCATGTTGAGCGGTTATGGGTAAATCAGAGCACATCTTAACGCCTGCGACAGAAGCCAATCTGAGCGGCTGTCACCCCAGCCATCAGGTTCTCTTTGAGCCCGTTCAAATCGGCCCGGTGACAGCGCCCAATCGCTTCTATCAAGTGCCACACGCGAGCGGCATGACCGAGACCCACCCCCGAGTGCGTGCGGCGTTTCGCGAGACCAAGGCCGAGGGTGGCTGGGGCGTAGTGAGCACAGGCGCCGTGTCGATTCATCCGAGCTCAGACGACTCGCCGCTGCCCTTCGCCCGACTCTGGAGCGATGCCGATATCGCCTCCCACGCGTTATCCAACGAGGCCATTCACCGCCAAGGGAGCCTCGCCGCCGTGGAGCTGTGGCATGGGGGCGCGGCAGTGATGAATCGTACCTCTCGCCTGCCACCACTCTCACCGTCAGGCATTTCCTGGGCGGCAACGCATGTGGGCTTTATGGGCCAGCTGCGGCCTAAGAAAATGACCGGCGCTGACATCGATGAGGTGCTGCACTGGCAGCGACTGGCGACGCGACGCGCCCTCGATGCGGGCTTTGACATTCTGTATGTGTATGCCGGCATGGGTTATCTCGGCTACGAGTTTCTGTTGCCAGAGTACAACCACCGCGACGACGGCTATGGCGGCGCGCTGGAGAACCGAGTGCGCTTTGTGCGCGAAATGCTGGAGGTGACACGCGACGAGGCCGGCAGTCGCGCCGCGGTGGCGCTGCGCATCAGCCTTGAAGAACTGCGGGGCAAGGCCAGTGACCATTATGAAAGCGAAGCCCACGGCGTGGTCAGCCTGCTCTCTGACGTGCCCGATCTGTGGGACGTGAAAATGGATTCTAGCCCCACGGACTGCGGCGCCTCGCGCTTCAGGCCTGAGGGTGCTCATGAGCCCATTATCGACTTTGTAAAACGGATGACCGATCGTCCGGTTGTCGGCGTGGGACGCTTTACCTCACCCGACACCATGGTGTCGCAGATTCGCCGCGGCGTGCTCGATTTGATCGGGGGCGCGCGAGCCAGCATTGCCGACCCCTTCCTGCCCACCAAGATCCGCGAAGGCAACAGTGACGATATCCGCGAGTGCATTGGCTGCAATATCTGCATTGCCAGCTGGCATGACGGCGTACCGGTGCGCTGCACCCAGAACGCCACGGCGGGCGAAGAATGGCGGCGCGGCTGGCACCCCGAGCGATTTACTAGGGCCTCTGAGCCTAGCAACGTGCTGGTAGTGGGCGGCGGCCCCGCCGGATTGGAAGCCGCGCTGGTTGCAGCCAAACAGGGCTTTGAGGTCACCATCGCCGAGCAGACCGGTGACTGGGGCGGCCGGGTGCTCCAAGAAAGCCAGCTCCCCGGTATGGCCACCTGGCGTCGGGTTCGCGACTACCGCGTGTGGGCACTTTCGCAAATGGGCAACGTGTCGATGTACACGAACAGCGAACTCGATGCCGAGGCCGCGTTGAGCTTTGGTGCCGACCACATTGCGGTCGCTACGGGAGCGCGTTGGACCAAGCGGCTTTATTCCGCGCTCGAGATCCCGGCAGCGCCCCTTGACCTGCCTCAGATACTGACCCCAGAGGACGTCTTCGCCGGCACCGTCTCGGCGGATCGGGTGCTGGTCTTTGACTACGACAACTACTATTTGGGTGGCGTTATCGCCGAGCATTTGGCCGAGCAAGGCAAGGCCGTGAGCTATGCCACGCCTGCGGGGCATGCCTCCGCCTGGACCTTCATGACCAATGAGCTGCCCTTTGTGTATCAGGCGCTCGCGCGCCGAAGCGTCGCCATACACACCACGACCAACCTGATGGATTTCGATGGCAACCGGGCGGCACTGCAGAACCTCTTCAATGCCACGCCGCTTGAGATCGAGGTCGATGCCGTGGTGATCGTCGGTCACCGGGAGCCAGAGGACGCGCTCTACCAGTCATTAATTAATGCCGCGACCGCTGGCGGTTCACCCGCGATCCAGTTATTGGGTGACGCCCTAGCACCCGGCGCTATCGTGCACGCAGTGCACAGCGGTCACGGCTTTGCCCGGGGACTGGTCGAGACAGATACTCTCTACTTGCGCGATGAGCCGGTGGTGCCGGCCGAGCCTGCCAGGGTATTCCCCCAGCGGTGAGTAACGAACCGCCCTCTCCGCTGGAATCACTCGAGAAAACGCTGCCACAGGCCAGCTATCTCGATGCCGGCGAATTTCAACGCGAGTATGCCGCCATCTTTGAATCAGGCTGGGTGTGCGTCGGTCGCAGCGATACGCTGACTG
>CBFHSJ010000120.1:0-5619 GCA_965658485.1 Luminiphilus sp. | reverse complement strand
ATCAATGTGGCCTTGGGTACCGATGGCGCTGCCAGCAATAACCGCTTAAACATGCTAAGCGAACTCCAGACCGCGTCGCTCATTGGCAAGAGTCAACAAGGCGACCCGAAGGCGGTCGACGCCTGGACCGCACTGGAGATGGCGACATTACACGGCGCGGCAGCATTGGGACTGCGGGACCAACTGGGCAGTATTGAAGTGGGTAAAGCCGCTGACCTGATCGCCCTGGACCTGTCCGGCCTGCAATACCTACCGCGGCACGACCTCGCCTCGAGCCTGGTATACGCCACCAGTGGCAGCGAGGTGCAGTGGAGCTGGGTGGCAGGAAAACCGTTAGTTCGCGCGGGCGTACTGCAAACACTCGACTACACTGACCTCGCCGCAAGAGCGGGTCATTGGTCCGAGCAGCTCGGCGCTTTCCGACAAACACTGGAGTCCTAAAACAATGCCCCTAGATGACAACGTCGATCGAGATGAAATCGCCAAATTCGAGAAGCTGGCATCCCGTTGGTGGGACCCCAATAGCGAATTCAAACCGCTCCACGACATCAATCCGTTGCGCGCTGGCTGGATTGACCAGCACGCCGACGTCAAAGGCAAAAACGTGCTGGATGTGGGCTGCGGTGGCGGGTTGCTCTGCGAGGCAATGGCACACCGAGGGGCCACCGTCACGGGCATCGATATGGGTGAGGCACCGTTAGCCGTGGCGCGACTCCATCAATTAGAGAGCGGTGTTGAGGTCGACTACCGGCAGAGCACCGCCGAGGCATTGGCAGCTGAGCAGCAAGGCACCTTCGAGGTGGTCACCTGTCTCGAGATGCTGGAGCATGTGCCCGACCCCTCTACTGTGATTCAAGCTTGCGCCGACCTGTGCCAGCCGGGTGGCGATCTGTTCTTTTCCACCATCAACCGCAACCCCAAGTCATTCCTTTTCGCCATTGTGGGCGCTGAGTACATTTTGAATCTGCTGCCCCGTGGCACCCACGAATACGACAAACTGATCAAGCCATCAGAGCTGGCGCGCTGGATCCGTGAGGCCGGGCTCGACATGCAGGAAATGATGGGCATGACCTACAACCCGCTTACCAAGCATTACCGACTGACGCCGGGCGATGTGTCGGTCAACTACCTGATTCGGGCAAAAAAACCGTGACATCGCCCACAGTGAGCGCGGTGCTGTTTGACCTCGACGGCACCCTGATCGATACCGCTCCGGAGTTTATTCAGATTGGCCTGCAGCTCCGTGCTGAAGCGGGTTTGTCACCTATCGATCCCGAGAACATCTGGCATAGCGTGTCCAATGGCGCGATCGGCATGGTACAGGCTGCCCTTGAGATGTCTGCCGATGATCCAGCTTTCGAGCACTGGCGGCAGCGATTTCTGACCTTGTACGAGACGAGTCTGGGCAATCTCAGCCACCCTTACCCTGGACTGCGGGAGCTGGTTGCCGATCTGCACAAAGCCGGGATCGCCTGGGGTGTTGTCACCAACAAGCTGGCGCGATTTGCGCTCCCGCTGATGAACAAGATGTCCTTTGATCCTGCAGCGGGTGCCATCGTGACGCCGGATCACGTCGATCAGCCCAAGCCTGACCCGGAATCGATTTTGCTCGCCTGCGAACAGTTAGCCTGCGAGCCCACCGAAACCCTGTTTGTTGGAGATCACCTGAGGGACATTGAAGCGGGTCGGGGTGCGGGATGCTTCACCATCGCAGCGGCCTTCGGCTATCTGGCCCCCGACGAGACTGCAAGTAGCTGGCAGGCGGACGCTGTGGCCGAGAACAGTCGTGATCTGGCCGAGCTAATATTGGGGATGCTGTCATGAGTTTCGTGCCCGATGGCTGGCAGGCCTCCAGCAATGAGCTGGCAGGCAAAACGGTACTGGTTACCGGCGCCAGCCGCGGCATTGGTGAGGCCGTCGCAGTCAGTTGCGCCCAACATGGCGCCGAGGTGCTGCTCTTGGGCCGAGATGAAGCGGCATTGGCGCGGGTCTATGACCAGATTGCCGATCTGGGGTGCCCGAAACCCGGCATCATTCCACTGGACCTTACCACTCGTGATCCATCGCTTTACAGCGCGCTGGCAGACGAACTCTCCGCAGCGAATGTGGCACTTGATGGTCTGGTGCATAACGCCAGCGTGCTCGGTGAGCGTCGCGCGCTGGCACAAACTTCACCGGCGAGCTGGGACGAGGTCCTGCAGGTCAACATGACCTCTGTGTTTCTGCTCACGCGCGCACTGATGCCACTGCTCGAGACAGCCCCGGCCGCCTCGGTTGTGCTCACAAGCTCTGGGGTGGGGCGACGAGGAAAAGCCTATTGGGGTGCTTACGCGGTGTCGAAATTTGCCACCGAGGGCTATATGCAGGTGCTCGCCGACGAGTTGGGCGCGACCAGCTCCATTCGGGTAAACAGCTTGAACCCGGGAGCGGTCAACACGGGTATGCGCAGAGCGGCCTATCCCGGAGAACACCCGGATACTAATCCTATGCCCGTAGCATTGACTGATAGGTGGCTTTATCTGCTGAGCGATGCCAGTCGTGAGCTCCACGGACAGGCTTTAAGCGCGCAGAGCTGAAGCGCTCACTCGCCGCGTCGGCTTCGACGCCCGGATACCCGCTGCCCTTTATTGGCGAACCGCTGTCGACGCTCTATGTCCTTTTTGGACAAGGACGCCACTTCTTTTGTGGGCAGTCCGGCCATCTGATAAATCACGTCCACGTCCCGCTGCGGCAACTCCAGCCACTGCCCCTTTTTGAGCTTCGATGGCAGGAAAACCTCGCCATAGCGGACGCGCTTTAACCGCGACACGGTGGTTCCCTGTGATTCCCAGAGGCGCCGGACCTCACGATTGCGCCCCTCTGTCAGCACGACATAGAAGAAACGATTGATGCCGTCACCGCCACCTTCCTGAATGTCAGAAAATCGTGCCGGACCGTCGTCGAGCTCTACGCCGTCTTTTAAGCGCTCCAGCATGGGCTCGTCGACGCGCCCCATGACGCGCACAAGGTACTCGCGCTCAATCGCATTAGAGGGGTGCATCAGTGCATTGGCCAGCGCCCCGTCTGTGGTAAACAGCAGCACACCCGAGGTATTGAAATCGAGGCGCCCCACCGAAATCCAGCGGCCACTCTGCAGCTTGGGCAGACGCTCAAACACCGTTTTGCGGCCCTCGGGATCGTCCCGGGAGCATACCTCTCTCACCGGCTTGTGATACAGAAGCACACGCGCCTGCTCAGACGCGTCCACCTCCAGCGGCTTGCCATCCAAGCGTAAGGACTGCCCAGCGCGAATACGATCGCCCAAGGTAGCCAAACTGCCATCGACGGTGACGCGGCCCTCTTCAATCCAGCGCTCCATCGTGCGCCGCGAACCCAGACCCAGATTCGCCAGCACCTTCTGCAGCTTCTGGCCTTTGTCCTCGCCGATCGACTTGGGCGAATCAGTCTTTGCGGCTGTCTTGCTGGGCATCGTCTGCGTCTTCTAATTTCGACTGCTCGCCATCCGGCGTTGCGGTATCTTCCGTTGCTGTATCGGATTGAGAGACCTCGCCTCCCTCATCAGGCCCAACATCCGCGCCGGAGATCTGGTCGGGTAACTCGAGCCCCAGTTCACCGGACAGGTTATCGAGTTCCTTGATCTCCGCCAGCGGTGGCAACTGGTCCAGTGATTTCAGGTTGAAATAGTCGAGAAACTGTCGGGTCGTTGCGTACATGGCAGGTCGGCCCGGGACGTCTCGGTGACCCACCACTCGCACCCATTCGCGTTCCAGCAGGGTTTTGATGATATTGGTGCTAACGGCAACACCACGAATTTCCTCAATTTCTCCCCGCGTTATTGGCTGACGGTAGGCAATGAGAGACAGCGTCTCCATAAGTGCTCTCGAATAGCGGGCGGGACGCTCCTGCCAGAGCCGCCCTACCCAGGTCGCCAGATCCTGTCGCACCTGGAACCGATACCCTGAGGCCACCTGCACTAACTCGTAACCCCGGTCCTCGCAGCGCTCTTCAACAGACTTGATCGCCGCACGAATCTCTTCCTTGGAAGGACGCTCGTTCTCCTCGAACAAGAGCGCCATGCGCTGCACGGATAGCGGCTCACCTGCCGCCAGCAGTGCGCCCTCCAAAATCTGCACCAAGCCCGCTTCCATGTTCACTCCGATTTCGCTTTGATATGGATAGAGCCAAAGCCCTCTGTCTGAACCAGCTCTATCAGGGACTCTTTCATAAGTTCCATCAGGGCAAGGAATGTCACGACGACACCCAGGCGGCCCTCCTCAGGCTTAAACAAGGAGACAAAGGGCACAAACCCCCCCTTCGCCAGCGTCTCCAGCACTTGGGACATGCGCTCCCGGGTAGATAGCGACTCCATCTGTATCTGGTGACTCGCGTACATCTGCGCCCGGCGCAGCACCTCTCCCAGCGCCAAAAGCACTTCCCGCATATCCACCTCGGGCAGCGGTCTCTCCAGACGCAGGTCGGGGGGCGCCGCAGAGGCCTGCCACAGCTCCCGCTCCAGACGAGGCATCGCTTCGAGATCCTCCGCCGCCTTTTTGAATCGCTCGTATTCCTGCAGACGACGTACCAGGTTGGCCCGGGGATCCTCCTCGTCGTCTTCTACCTCGCTGGAGCGCGGCAACAACATGCGCGACTTGATCTCAGCCAACATCGCCGCCATGAGAAGATACTCGGCCGCCAATTCAAACTGCATGGCATCCATCAGTTCGACATAGCGCATGTATTGCTCCGTGATCTGCGCAACATCGATATCGAGAATGTCGAGGTTCTGGCGACGAATCAGATACAGCAGAAGATCAAGTGGCCCCTCGAAGGCGTCGAGGAACACCTCAAGCGCCTGCGGGGGGATGTACAGATCTTTGGGAAGTTCTGTGACCGCCTCCCCTCGGACCATTGCAAAAGGCATCTCGCCTTGCTCTGGCCGGAGTGCGGGTATACCAGTATCTGCCGCGGGGTTTTCGGGCTCGCTTGTAGCGCCCTCCTCTGGGGCGTTTTCAACAGAATTCGTCACAGGAAAATTATACCCTCAGGCGGCCTCAAAGTCGCTGACGTCACCGACGCCGCGACGCAGAATGAGCGGCGCAGGGCCAGTCAAATCAACCACACTTGTCGCCTCTAATCCGCAGAAGCCGCCATCGATAACTAGGTCTACTTCATGCTCGAGCTGGCCACGGATGTCATACGGGTCGGTCATCGGGTATTCATCCCCCGGGAGCGCCAGCGTCGCACTCATCAGCGGCTCATCAAGCGCATGCAGGAGCGCCTGAGGAATCGGATGATCGGGCACTCTGAGACCAATCGTCTTGCGCTTCGGTTGCACCAGCCTTTTGGGCACATCCCGGGTCGCCTCGAGTATGAACGTGTAGGGACCAGGGGTGGCGTAACGCAGCAATCGATAGGCGGTATTGTCTACCCGGGCATACGTGCCCAACTCGGACAAGTCGCGGCACACCAGCGTGAAATTATGGTCATCTCGCAAAGCACGGATCCGCCGGATGCGCTCCGTGGCCTTCTTGTCTCCCAACTGACAGCCCAACGCATAGGCAGAATCCGTGGGATACACCACCACACCGCCACGCTGAATGATGTCTACCGCCTGCTGTA
>CBFHSJ010000119.1:0-5620 GCA_965658485.1 Luminiphilus sp. | reverse complement strand
TGGTTGACGAGTGGTGTCCCGAATTGGTGATGGGCGAGAAGCTCGCGTCTTATTGCCTCACCGAGCCGGGCGCGGGCTCCGATGCAGGCAGTTTGCGCACCAGTGCAGCGCTCGATGGCGACGCCTATGTCGTCAACGGCAGCAAAGTCTTTATCTCAGGTGCGGGCGAAACCGACGTACTGGTGGTGATGACACGCACTTCTGATGCAGGGCCAAAAGGGGTCACGGCGCTACTGATACCGGCGGATGCAGAGGGCGTTGAGTACGGTAAGAAAGAACACAAGATGGGCTGGAATGCCCAGCCCACACGCATGATCACTTTTGACAATGTGCGCGTCCCCGTCTCGAACCGTTTGGGTGAAGAAGGCCAGGGTTTTGCCATCGCGATGGAAGGGCTGGACGGTGGTCGCATTAACATCGCGACTTGTTCGGTGGGGACGGCACAGCGCGCTATTCAGGACGCGACAGCATACGTGCAGGAGCGCAAGCAGTTCGATACCGCGATCGCAGAGTTTCAGAACACCCAATTCAGGCTCGCGGACATGTTGACGGAGCTGGTTGCAGCTAGGCAGATGATTCGACTCGCCGCCAGCAAACTGGACAACAATGATCCACAGGCAACCACGTATTGCGCCATGGCCAAGCGCTTTGCGACCGACGTGGGCTTTACAGTCTGCAATGACGCCCTGCAGTTGCTGGGGGGTTATGGCTATATCAAGGAGTATCCGATGGAGCGCTACGTGCGCGACACCCGGGTGCATCAAATTCTCGAAGGAACCAATGAAATTATGCGCGTTATCGTCGGCCGGAAGTTGCTGATGGACGGCGCTCTGGAGGTTATTCAATGAGCATCAGCCCATCCGAAAAAATCAAAGTCTCGATCGAGGGCAACATCGCGACGGTCATCATCGACAATCCGTCTGCCAATACCTGGGATCGCGAGAGCTTGCCGGCGTTGAAGGCCGTCGTCGAGGCCTTGAATGCCGAGTCAACCGTTTATGCCTTGGTGCTGACGGGCGCGGGTGAGAAGTTTTTCTCCGCGGGTGCTGATTTGAACCAGTTTGCCTCCGGTGATGCGGATGTGGCCCGGGCCGTGGGCGAGGCCTTTGGCGAGGCGTTTGAGACGCTCGCCGATTACCGTGGTGTGTCGATTGCCGCCATCAATGGGTTTGCGATGGGCGGTGGCCTGGAAGTGGCGCTGGCTTGTGATATCCGCATTGCCGAAGAGCAGGCGGCGTTGGCGCTGCCCGAGGCGCGTGTCGGCTTGCTGCCCTGCGCCGGTGGTACCCAGCGGCTGACTCAGTTAGTGGGCGAGGGTTGGGCCAAGCGCATGATTCTCTGTGGTGAGCGCATTGGCGCCCAGCAAGCGCAAACGCTCGGACTAGTAGAGGAAGTCGTGCCAACGGGCGAGGCACTGACAACGGCAACGGCGCTGGCTGCCAAAGTGGGTAATCAGTCACCCACCTCGGTAGCGGCCTGCAAACGTCTTATTCATTCGGCTCGGAATATCGCGATCGCCGATGGCCTCGTCGCGGAGCGCGATGAGTTTGTCGCCCTCTTCTCAACCGAGGACCAACAGGAGGGCACTAACGCGTTCCTCGAGAAGCGTGAGCCCGCGTGGAAAAATCGATGACCGATAGCGTCTTGGTTGTCGAGCATCCGGCCGGAGACCGGGTGATTGGACAGCTCACCCTCAATGTTGAAAAGACGCTGAACTCGCTGACCCGGGAGATGGTGGAGATCATCACCGACCGCCTCGAAGCCTGGCTTGACGATGACAGGGTCGCTGCGGTGCTCATTGATGGCGCCGGGGAAAAAGCCTTTTGTGCCGGCGGTGATGTACAGGCGTTGCGTAACTCCTGTATCGAAACCCCCGGTGGCCCTTGCGAGTACGCGGAGCACTTTTTCGCACGTGAATACCGCATGAATTACCTGCTTCATACCTACGCCAAGCCGTTGATTTGCTGGGGTCATGGCGTGGTGATGGGTGGGGGGCTCGGTATTCTTGCCGGGTGCCGGTATCGCGTGGTCAGCGAGCGCACGCGCATCGGCATGCCGGAAATCACGATTGCGTTGTTCCCCGATGTCGGCGGCAGCTGGTTCCTGAATCGTATGCCAGGGCAGGTGGGCCGCTTTCTGGCGCTGACCTCATCGCACATCAACGCCGCGGATGCGCTCTACTGTGGGTTGGGCACGCACTTCCTTGCCAACGAGCAGAAGGCCAATGTGCTCGCAGACCTCACCACGCAGGCGTGGTCTGGTGACGCGGACGCGAATCATGAATTGGTCTGCGCTGTGCTTGCCGATAGCGCACCTGGCATTGAACAACCCCTTGCACAAATTGAGCCCCATATCGACACGATTAACGAATGGATGGCAGGTGATGACCTCGCAGCGATTCACACCCGAGTGATGAACTGGCAGGGTGAGGACAGCTGGCTGGTGAAGGCACGTGATGGCTTTGCCCACGGCTCGCCGCTGGCCGCTAACTGGATTTTCCGCCAGTTGAATCAAACCAGGGCAGCGAGCCTGGAGGCGGTTTTTGAGTCAGAGCTGATATTGGGGTGCAACATTATGCGTCACCCCGAGTTCGCCGAGGGTGTGCGGGCGCTGCTGGTAGACAAAGATCGCTCTCCTGCGTGGACCTATCCGGATCTTGCTTCGGTTCCTGCTGACGTCGTCGATTCATTCTTCAACGCGCCGGCAGATATGCCGGCACTCGGATTACCGGAGTAACAGATGGCCGCTATCGCATTTCTGGGTTTGGGCAATATGGGTGGCCCGATGGCCAAAAATCTGCTGGCCGCGGGTCATTCCCTCACGGTATTTGATTTGGTCGAAGCGGCCTGTGCGGCGCTGGAGGCTGAGGGCGCTACTATCGCTGCATCTGCAGCCGAAGCGGCTGAGGGCGCCGATGTGATCATCAGCATGCTGCCTGCAGGCAAGCATGTCGCGGGCACGTTCCTCGGTGAGGATGGACTCTTGGCCAAGGTGTCGACTGACACACTCATTCTCGACGCCAGCACCATCGACGCGGCGACCGCGCGTCAGGTCGGCGAGGCGGCTGCCGAGCTCGGTATCGATTTCATGGATACCCCGGTATCAGGCGGTGTGGCGGCTGCCGCGGCCGGCACGCTCGCCTTTATGTGTGGCGGCAGTGCAGCCGCATTCGACCGGGCCACGCCGATTCTTGAAGGCATGGGCAGCGCGGAAAAAATCTTTCACGCGGGGCCCGCGGGCGCCGGCCAAGTGGCCAAGGCGGCCAACAACATGTTGCTGGCAGTGCACATGATCGGCACCTCCGAGGCGCTCGCAATGGGTCACGCGCATGGGCTGGATCCAGCGGTACTCTCAGAGATCATGAAGGCGAGCTCCGGTAACAACTGGTCACTGCAGGTCTATAACCCTTGGCCCGATGTGATGGAGGGTGTGCCTTCCAGTAATAACTATCAGCCCGGTTTTATGGTCGATCTGATGGTCAAGGATCTGGGCTTGGCCTGTGAGGTCGCAGAAAGCTGCGGGCTCAATAACCAGATGGGCAAACAGGCCATGGCGGCCTATTCAGACCATCAGGGTGAGGGCAATGGCCCGCGGGATTTCTCTTCCATTCTGGAGTGGGTCAAAGCCCAATAAGCTGCTCGCGGCTTTAGTCCTGTGCGACCCAGTCAGGCCCAAGACGGGCTTTAAGCGGTCCCAGCCACGGCTCATAGTGCTTCCATTGCTCCAGCGCGGTCGAGAAAATCGGCTGTCGCACCTGCTCTGATGACGGCGTTCGTACGTTGCGCTCTGTTTTATGGAATTCGAGGCAGGCCTCCTCAAAAGGGAGCCCGCAGAAATCGAGCATCCGCCGCACCTGAGTCTCGAGATCAGCCACCACATCCTCATGCTGCACGCGCAGCACATAGCCGGGGATGACGTCGTCCCAGTGGTTCATCAGGCGCACATAGTCGAGGTAGTACTGGGCAATATCTTCCTGGTCGTAGCTGAACATCTGTCCTTCTGCGAACAACTGCTTGAAGCCCGAGAAGCAGCAGGACATGGGGTCCCGGCGTGCATCAATGACTTTGGCATTGGGCAGCATGAGCTTGATGAGCCCAATGTGACGAAAGTTGTTGGGCATCTTATCGATAAAGAAGGGCGCGCCCATCCGGTGCACTTGTGTATCGCGAATGAATTCTTCGCCCAATGTCGCGAGTTGCTCCGCAGACAGATCCGCCAGGTTAAAAGGATATTTTTGATTGCCTTCTCGCTGACCCAGGCGCCGCAGCTTGCCACTGATTGACAGTACATTGGGGAGCTCCAGCGTGCCGTCGACCATACTGTGTGAAGAGAGAATCTGCTCAAGTAAAGTGGAGCCTGCACGCGGCAGTCCGAGAATGAAGATAGGGTCAGATGCTGAGCAACCTGTTTCTCGGTTAAAGATCTCTTGAGTGCACGCGGCGATTTGATCTTCGCACTCCTGAGTGGTGCCTTCGGCCTTATATTGCAGTTGCGCCTTTTTGATGGCGTTGCCTTTGGCGTAGTGGTGAAACGATTGCTGATAATTCTTTCGGTCTTCAAATGCCTTACCCAGAGCAAATTGAAGGTAGACCCTGTCCTGGCCACCGAGATGCGGATTCTCATCAAGTGCTTGCATCGATGACAACTCGTCATCATCAAACTGATAGACCTTGAGGTTCGCCAACGAGTACCAGGCATCACAATAAAATGGCTGGGACTTCAAAGCGGCGCGGTAAGCGGCAATCGCATCCTCTGACCGACCCCCCGTCTTTAATGCATGGCCCTTTGATACATTGGTCACGGGATCATCGGGAACACGGCTCAAAATTTTATCGAACAGCGTCAGCGCCGACTCGTAGTCTCCTAGCTGCATGCATTGAATGGCGTAAAGTGATTGCAGTTGAGGATTATCAGGCGCTTGATCAAGCAGCGCTTTGGCCTCGTCTACCGCGTGCTGGAAGCGTTGTCGTTTGCTGAGGATCTGTACATAGTCGATTCGCGCTTGCCTATGCTCAGGCTCGAACTCTACAGCGCTCTCAAGAAGGAACTCAGCGTCTTCCAAAACGCCATGGCGGGTGGCAATTTCTGCCAGTACGCGCATCCCATCAATGTGCTGAGGATTCTGCTGCATAAACTGCCGGCACAGCTGCTCGGCCCGGTGCAGCTTGCCTTCGTGAAGCAGGTCCCAGCTTGCCAATAGGCTCGGTGGTAAAGCCTCCAGCCACTGAAGCCTTTGATTAATCTGAGCCGCGCGCTCAGGTGAGTTTGTACCGATCAGGTCTCTCTGCGCCGCCCAACTGGCTTTGAGGCCGGGGTTGAGATGACAGGCAGTGGCGTAGGCATTAAGTGCCTCGGTGGGCATGTTAGCGTCTCGATACAGGTGCCCCAGCTCCTGAAACGCTCTGCCATAGGACGGGTTTTGGTTCACCAACTCGCGCAACACGTTTTCTGCGCCGGTAAAATCGCGCAACAGTCGCAAACCCACGCCGCGCATATATTGGCCCATGACAGATTTTTGAGTGCCGTCCGGAAGGCGATCAAGCGTCTCGAGTGCGGTTGCGACTTCCCCCTTTTGAAGTAGCTGTTGTACGGGCCCAAGTGCGTCCTGGGTATTGCTAGA
>CBFHSJ010000118.1:0-5644 GCA_965658485.1 Luminiphilus sp. | reverse complement strand
GAGCCAGTTTGCGCTCGCCGAGGCAGACTGGGTGTTACGTGGGGGTGTGATCTATTCAATGGACGATACGGCCTCACATTACTCGGCAATGGCCCTTGAAGGGAACCGATTGACCTGGTTAGGCGAGAGTGAGGCTGCCAATACGCAGATTGGTCCGGAGACCCAGATCATCGAGCTCGAGGGTCGAGCGGTGCTGCCTGGCTTTATCGACACTCATATCCACAGTATGGACACACTGCCTTTGGTGAATGGAGTCAAGCTCAGTCCCTATGACAGCGCGGAGCAGGTGCTTGAGAATATTGCAGAGCACGCACGCACGCATCCCTATCAGAACCCGCTGCTTGGCTCCGGTTTTCTCGCGCCCGCCTTCGGCGTAGGGGGGCCGACGTCTGCGCAGCTGGACGCGATCGTGCCAGATCGACCCGCGCTCATTATCGATGAGGGGGGTCACACCGGTTGGGCGAACACGCTTGCTCTCGAGGCTGCAGGCATTTCACGCGATACACCCGACCCCGTACCCGGCGCGCACTTTTTTCAGCGGGATAGGGAGGGTAATCCTACAGGGTGGCTGGTCGAGGGAGCGGCGATCGATCCGGTGACCGAGGCGCTGGGCGTGGTCAGCGAAGAGGCGCTCGCACTCGCCGCACCTGATTTTTTCATGGAGATGTCGGCAGTTGGTCTGACCGCCGCGTTCGATGCCGGCATGATCGATACCGGTGAATTGGGGCGGCGTCTTGCACTCAAGATGGTTGAGGCCGGGGAGTTTCCCGTGCGAATGGTGGCCTCGCTCTATGTGAATCAGCCCGAGCAATTACCGACCGCATTGGCAACGCTTGCGGAGCTGAACCTGCGCTACAATCATCCGTTGTTCAACGTGTCGACTTTGAAGCTGTCATTGGACGGTACCGTTGAGGCCAAAACAGCGGTCATGCTGGAGCCCTACATCCTACCGGAGGGGCATGAAGCCACACCGCTGCTTCCTAACCCGGCGATGTTTGACGCCGTGGCCGCGGCGCATGAAGTCAACGTGGACTTACACCTTCATGCTATCGGCGATGGCGCAGTACGGTCGGCGCTGGATGCGATCGAGCACGCCAAAATACTGCACCCCGAGAGCGATTCGCGCACGACGATTTGTCACATCGAAATTGTCCATGCGGATGACGTAAGCCGCTTTGCTGAGCTGGGTGCGGTAGCCCAGACCACGCCCACCTGGTTTTATTACGATGATTTGGCGCTCCGGTATCTTGGAGTAGGGCGCTTCAATCAGATGTATCCACTCGCCTCGATTCTGCGGCATGGTGGCAAGGTCACGCTGGGTAGCGACTACCCGGTCAGTTGGATCGGCAAAGACGCGCTGAACCCTATGTTCAATATTGAAATGGCAGTCACCCGGCAGCAGGCTGGCAACCTGGAAGTGCCCGTGCAGGCCCGAGTCAGTGAGCGGCTGAGCGTGGACCAGGCGATCCGAGCGCATACTTCCGATGCTGCCTGGCAACTGCGTTTAGAAGATCAAATCGGGACGCTCGAGGTGGGTAAATTGGCTGATATTGTGGTGCTCGATCGAGACCCCTATGTCAGCGACCCCTATTCCATCCACACGATCAAGGTCGATTACACGTTTTCAGACGGGCGTCTCGTATACCGACGTCCCTAGCGAGGGAGGCGGCAGCAGTGCGGTGTAAGGATAGCATCCCGATCTAAATAAGAACCGTTCTTGTTAGTGTTGTAATTGAGAATAATTCGCATTACTATTCCCACCCCGTAGTTATGCGAGCACGCTTTGATGGCCTATTTGCCGTCACTATCACCGCTGCGAACCGCCGTCTCTCTGGCCGTTTGCGGTTGGGCGTTGTCCGCACTCGCCTCCACAGCCAGCGATGCAACTACAAACCAGCAGTCGCTCCCGCCGCTCGAGGAGGTCACCATTATCGGTGATCGGCAGGCCTCGCGCGAAATTGCCGGTTCCGGCGCGCTGATAGACTCCCTCCAAATTCGAGACGAGTTGGCCACGGATATAAATCAACTTCTGAAAACGGTACCCGGCACCTACATTCGGGAGGAAGATGGTTACGGCCTGCGACCCAACATCGGTATTCGCGGTGCGACTGCGGAGCGGTCGGCCAAAATCACGTTGATGGAAGACGGCGTCCTCATTGCCCCCGCGCCTTACGCCGCACCAGAGGCCTACTACTTCCCGACTTTGGCGCGCATGCAGGCGGTAGAGGTGCTTAAAGGTGCGTCGCAGTTGCGTTACGGGCCGCAAACGACGGGTGGTGTTGTCAATTTGGTGTCAACGCCACAACCTGAGGACGCGGGAGGTCGACTTCAGTTCGTTTACGGCCAAGACCACCAGACTGATATGTTGGCCAGCTACGGCGCACAGCTTGGCGCGTTCGGATTCAATCTGGAGACCGCCCAGCGCTATAACGAGGGTTTCAAATCGATTGATCGATCCAGTCAGGATACCGGCTATCGCATCGAGGATTACGTCGCAAAACTATCCTGGCAGGGCGAGCGACACGCGCTGAAGTTGAAGGCCCAGTACTCGGACGAGACTTCAGATGAGACCTATCTAGGCCTCACTGATCGGGATTTTGCAGAGAACCCTGACCGTCGCTATGGCATGTCGGCACCGGATCAGATGAGCAACGAGCACGAGGCGCTCTCCGTCACCTGGGATTGGCAGCTTGGGGCCGAGTTCGCGCTGGCGACCACGGTATACCGTAATGAATTTCATCGCGATTGGTTCAAGTTGTCCGGGGGCGGCGATCTGGTAGCGGCTGCCAACGAAGGCGATGTGTCCGCGCAGGCGGTGCTCGACGGCGAGCGGGATGTATTCGGACTGGCATACAAGCACAACAATCGTCGATATGTATCAGAAGGTGTTCAGACTAATCTTGATTGGGATTGGGGTGAGCACACATTGGCCCTAGGTGTCCGCTATCACGAAGACGAGGTCGATCGATTCCAGCCAACGGAGCGCTACGACCAAATCAACGGCGAGCTTGTTGCCAGTGGCGTTATTGAACCTAACGCCAGCAACAACCGCGTGCAGACAGCGGAAGCGCTGTCCTTTTGGGCGACCGATGCCTGGCAGATCAACGACGTGTTGCGACTCGATCTAGCGTTGCGGCATGAGCGTGTAAGAAGCGAAGAAACGCGCTTCGACGACGTGGGTCGGCAGAACATTGCATCGACCCGCGACAACGATCTCTCGATCTGGCTCCCGGGGTTAGCCGCGCGCTATGAGATCAACGATGCCTGGTCACTGCTTGCGGGTATTCACCGCGGATTCTCACCACTGGGTGGCAGTGCGAGAGCGTGGGAGAAGCCCGAAACCAGCATTAACTATGAGTTCGGTGCACGTTACGACGGCCCGATTTTTTTAGAGGTGATTGGTTTCTTCAGTGATTTTTCCAACAAGGGCGAAAGTTGCTCAAACGCTTACCCTTGTTCCAACGGCGCGACCAGCGGAACCTTCATCACGGGTGAGGCAGTGGTTGCGGGTGTCGAGGTGCAAGCAGGTCATGTGTTTGAAACCGGAGAGATCACTTGGCCATTGTCAGTCTCTTACACTCATTCCATGGCGGAAGCACGCACCGATGCAGCAGACCGCGGCGTGTTGGAGGGGGACACCCTGGCGTCGGTGCCAAACAATAGTCTGAGTCTCCGGCTGGGCGCGCAGGTGGGAAGTCGATGGGATAACTACGCGGTCGTTAAGTACGTTGACGAAATGTGCGTCGAGATCGGCTGTAATCGCGAGGCGTCAAACTTCGCCCAAACTGAAAGCTTCTTTGTCGTCGATGTGGGCACCCGATACGCGTTGACCGATGCCATCTCCGCCTTTGTTAAAGTGGAAAACGCCTTTGGCGAGCGCGCGGTTGTCTCCAGACAACCCGATGGCTCACGCCCGAACAAGCCGCTGACTGCGATGCTGGGCGTGGAGTGGATCTTCTGATCACCTGACAATCTTGGACAGTACACGGCACCTGGATCGACCTGCGGTTCAATACTTCTTTAATCGCTTATTTTGCCCAAGTATGGCGCGATGCAGAGCTACCCCCCCTATGAACCTCAGCCAATCAGTGTTTAGTCGGGCTTAACGGTTTTCATCGCCGTCTGAAGATAGTTCTGCTCCCCAACGCGCTCTATTAATGAGAGCTGGGTCTCAAGCCAATCCACGTGTTCTTCTTCAGCCTCAAGAATATCCTTGGCGAGGTCCCGTGAGACGAAATCTTTTTCCTTCTCACAGCATTCGATCGTGGCGACGAGGTCTGCGTGCGCGATGTGTTCGAGTTGCAGATCACACTCAAGCATCTCTTGAGGCGTCTCGCCGATACGCAGTTGCCCCAGGTCCTGAAGGTTTGGAATACCCTCGAGAAACAGGATGCGCTCAACCAGGGCGTCCGCATGCTTCATCTCATCGATCGACTCGTGGTATTCGTGCTCCGCGAGCTCCGTGAGTCCCCAATCTTTGAACATTTTTGAGTGAAGAAAATACTGATTGATCGCAACCAGTTCGTTGTAGAGGATTTTGTTCAGGTGCTTGAGTACCTCGGGGTGACCTTTCATCGGTTTTACCTGCCTGACTGATTTCGACGCAGCGCACTATAACGAACCCCGGGGTGTAGGGCAATTAAGTTACTGATTTTGTTAATAAAAATGGAAGTGAGAAGTATTCGTATTCTCAGGCGGAGACGGACGATCCCATCACAGTGCCGGCTGCGTTGGATGAGGATCCCAAGCGGGCATCTTCAACGACCCGCTGTGCCCTGAGCAGACACTTACCACACTGTGTAGAGCAACCGGTATTGCGGCTGACTTCATCAACAGATGTCGCGCCCGCGCAGACTTGCTCACGGATAGCGCGCTCTGTGACGCCTTTGCAGACACAAATATACATACCGCCACGGTAATGATAATGGGAATGATTGTCAATAAGATTAGTGTAGGTAGTGCGGAAGCCGCGATTTAACGGTATTCGACGTCTATCAACGTCCAATAGCTGTCCCCATCGGGGGTCTCTAGCTGGATGTCGTTGCCTATAGGTTGGCCCAGTAGTGCTCGTCCAAGTGGTGAGTCACAGGAAATTTTACCCTGGCTGACGTCAAATTCATCTGGGCCGACAATCCGCCACTTCTGTTCGGCGCCTTCCTCATCCTCGAGCGTGACCCAGGCACCGAACCAAGCTTTATTGCGGTCACCTAAAGGGCCCTCAACGATTTGCAGTGCATCGAGTCTTTTTCGTAAAAACCGCACTCTGGAGTCGATTTCCCGAAGTCGTTTCTTGCCGTAAATATAGTCCCCGTTTTCGGAGCGGTCGCCGTTGGCCGCCGCCGCCGAGACAGCTCTGGTGACCTCGGGGCGTTCGACTTTCCATAGCTCATGGAGTTCGGTCCGCAGCGATTCCTCACCCTCGGGGGTGATATAGGGTGAGCCCGCAGAGCGGGGTGGTCGATAGCGGCCCATGGGTAAAGTGTAGAGCGGTGGACGCAGAGTGGGAATGCCGCAAACGTCATGAATGTGTGCTGGGCTGCAGGGCGTCTTTGACGCGAGTTTCAGAGCCAAACACCAAACACCAAACACCAAACACCAAACACCAAACACCAAACACCAAACACCAAACACCAAACACCAAACA
>CBFHSJ010000117.1:0-5662 GCA_965658485.1 Luminiphilus sp. | reverse complement strand
CTGTGCCGAGGCCAATGCCGCCTTGACGGCGGGGTGTTGCAGCAACCCCCGATCGCCGGACCGCTTCAAAAGCGCAGTCTGCAGGGCCTCCCGAGCCGCACGGTCGATAGTGTCCTCGCTGCGATCCTCAACCTCGATGCGAATGACTACCTCGCCGCTCTGTGCCAGCACACACTGCGATAGGCCGGTCATCACACAGGCAAGTAGTAGGACGCGGATCGCAGCTCGAATAGCCAAGCACCCTTTTTGGGCGAACAAGCAGCTCACAGTGCCTCTCCACCCCGAGGTCCGACGCTGTTTGCCAATGAGGCACTGTTTGTTTTCTGCTGCACTGACGGTGTCTTCTCTGGCGACCTGTTGGCGGTGCCGCTATCGGCGAGCCTTATTATCAACCAAAGTGCACTGCTTTGCTTTCCTCAATAGGGCCGGCAGATTAGTATTTCAGTTTGACTGAACGAGACCACGGCATGGCCGACCCATCCTCCTCAGAACCCTCGCTGACCTACCGCGATGCCGGCGTCGATATCGATGCGGGCAATGCCTTGGTAGAACGCATCAAGTCGGTCAGTCAGGCGACGCTCCGCCCCGAGGTGCTGACCGGACTGGGAGGATTCGGTGCGCTGTGCGCGATACCGCCGGGCTACGTAGAACCGATCCTGGTGTCCGGCACCGATGGAGTGGGCACCAAGTTACGACTGGCAATGGATTTGGGCATCCACGACACCATCGGCATCGATTTAGTGGCGATGTGCAGTAACGACATTGCCGTTGTGGGCGCAGAACCGCTGTTTTTCCTCGACTATTACGCGACCGGCAAGCTCAATGTCGACGTGGCTGCAGCAGTCGTGTCCGGTATTGGCAAGGGCTGCGAGCTGGCTGGCGCGGCACTGGTCGGTGGTGAGACAGCTGAAATGCCTGGCATGTACGAGGGCGAAGACTACGATCTGGCGGGTTTCTGCGTCGGCGTCGTGGAGCGCGCCCATATCATTGACGGATGTACGGTTCAGGCCGGTGACACGCTGATCGCCCTGCCTTCCAGCGGCCCGCATTCCAACGGTTACTCGCTCATTCGCAAGGTGCTTGAGCATACAGGCGCGGATCCACAGCAAGACTGCGGCGAGGTCAGTCTGGGCGAAGCGCTGCTGGCCCCCACCACGATCTACAACCGACCGCTGCTCTCGTTGCAGAAATCCGTTCACATCAAAGCCATGGCGCATATCACCGGCGGCGGCATTCTGGAAAACCTGCCCAGAGTGTTACCCGAAGGGGTGGGCGCGCGCGTGCATCGCGACAGCTGGTCCCTGCCACCCGTTTTTAATTGGCTACAGGCTGGCGGCAACATCGACGAGCTGGAGATGATGCGCACGTTCAACTGTGGTGTCGGCATGATTATGGTGGTCGCGGCCGAGCATGCCGCTGATACCCTTAGCCAACTTAACGCACTAGGGCTATCGGGCTGGGGACTGGGTGAGATCTCTGACGCCGCGATCGGCGTCGAACTCTGCTAGGGCTTCCGGTGTGACAAAGCGCGTCGCTGTATTGTTGTCGGGCCGTGGCTCAAATTTACAGTCGTTGCTGACCGCGAGCCTCGAGGGATCGTTGGGCGGAGAGATCTCGCTGGTGGTCAGCAATCGCCCCGGCGCTGGCGGGCTCACCATTGCTCATAACGCCGGTATTGAGACCGCCCTGATAGACCATCAGCGCTACACAACGCGAGAGGCTTTTGATCAGGATCTGGCAGGCGTTGTAGACAGCGCGCAATCTGATCTAATCGTGCTCGCTGGCTTCATGCGCATCCTGACCCCAGAATTTGTGGCACGCTTTGCCGGGCGGCTGATGAATATTCACCCCTCACTACTGCCACTGTATCCGGGCCTGCATACCCACCAGCGTGCGCTGGACAACGGGGACAGTCATGCGGGCGCGACGGTGCATTACGTCACCGGGGAACTTGATGGTGGCCCGCCGGTCTTGCAGGCTAGGGTTCCAGTCAATTCAGGGGACGATGCCGATACGCTGGCAGGTCGCGTATTAGAGATAGAGCATCGGATTTACCCCGTGGCTGTAAACTGGCACCTGACCGATCGGCTGACATGGCAAGATGGCAACTTGCTAAAAGATGGCTTACCGGTGCCGCCATCGGGAGAGTTATGGGAGGTCGCGTCATGAAACTTTGGCCAGTCACGGGCCTGTTGATCGGGGCACTTTTAGTCGCTGAGTCCGCATTCCCTGAGAGCGCGCTGTCGCCGTATACGGCAGAGTACAAGACCAAAATGTCTGGGCTGGGCCTCACGTTGAAGCGCACCCTCACGAAAGAAGACGGTCGCTACCACCTCACTCAAGGCGGCAAAAAGGCCTTTATGATCAAACTGAGGGAAGAGTCACACTTCTCGGTGAACGGCGACCAGATCGTCGGTGAGCGCTTCTTTTATCAGCTAAGCGGAGTAAGTAACCGCCGGCGCGAGGTGCTGTTTGATGAAGAGGCAGGGACGATCCGCAGCCTGCGCAAAAAAGAGTGGACCGAGCACCCCTGGTCACCCGAAGTGCTCGACCGACTTAGCCAACAGGAACAGATACGACTTAAGCTGTTGCTCGCAGAGACACCGCCTGCACGCATTTCTCTCTCCATAGTGGATGGCCCGAAAATCAAGGTAAAGCATTTTGATCTGATCGAAACCGAGGTGCTCGAGACACCAGTGGGCGCTATGGAAACGGTGCATTACCGGCTGATTCACGACGAACCCGATGAGCGTAGCTCGGATACCTGGCTCGCGGTCCACCACGACTTTCTGATGGTCCGCACGGAACATGTCGAAAAAGGCTCAGAGACAGTTATTCAACTGGAGAGCGCCAATATTGAAGGACGGGCTGTTACGGGGCGGGCGCCACGAGCTCACGGATCTTAGAGTAGACGTCTAGGAGTAGGCGTCGAGCCGCGCTGAGAGTGGCCATGCAAATGTGCCTAGGCTCTGGGCAGCGTGACACCACGCTGACCCTGATACTTCCCACCCCGGTCTGCATAGCTGGTCTCACAAACCTCATCAGACTCAAAGAACAGCATTTGTGCGACACCCTCGTTGGCATAGATCTTCGCGGGTAGGGTTGTGGTGTTGGAAAACTCCAGCGTGACATGGCCCTCCCATTCGGGTTCAAGTGGTGTCACGTTGACAATGATGCCGCAGCGCGCATAGGTCGATTTGCCCAAGCAAATGGTGAGCACATTGCGCGGAATGCGGAAGTACTCCACCGTGCAAGCCAGTGCGAAGGAGTTGGGCGGAATCACGCAAACATCTCCTTCTACATGGACAAAACTGTCCTCGTCAAAATGCTTGGGGTCGACCGTCGCTGAGTGAATATTGGTAAAAACCTTGAACTCTCGCGAGCAGCGCACGTCGTAGCCGTAGCTCGATGTGCCATAAGAAATCAGTCGCCGGTCACCGTCCATACGGATCTGGTCGGGGGCGAAAGGCTCGATCATGCCCTCCTGCTCTGCCATGCGGCGAATCCATCGGTCTGATTTGATACTCAAGGGTGTTCTCCTGCTACTGAGGGGCGGCGATTGAATTGATTAATCACCCATGCTGATAACGGGTGCCGCTGCGGGCTGCTGCTGACCCAGAACGGCCATCACTTGCGTTGCGGCGTTTCGGTAGATTTCTGCGATCGGGCCGTCTGGCTCCGCCAAGACGATCGGCTGGCCAGCATCCGACTGCTCGCGTATCGCTTTATCGAGGGGGATTTGACCCAGCAACGGCACTTCGTAGCGAGCGGCTAGCTGCTCACCACCCGCCTCGCCGAAGAGGGGCTCCACGTGTCCACACTTGTTACAGACATGGGCTGCCATATTCTCAATAAGGCCCAGCACCGGGACTTCCACTTTTTGAAACATCTCAATGCCCTTGCGCGCATCGAGGAGCGCGATGTCCTGTGGCGTGGTGACGATCACGGCACCAGCGAGCGTCGCCCGTTGTGCCAGGGTCAGCTGGATATCCCCCGTGCCCGGAGGCATATCAACCAGCAAGACGTCGAGATCGCCCCACAGCGTTTTTTCCAAGAGTTGCGCCATCGCCGAACTGGCCATGGGACCGCGCCAAACCATGGGGGTCTTGGCGGAGCCCAGGTAACCCATCGACATGGTTTTCAATCCATGCGCTTCCACCGGCAGGAGGAACTCGCCGTCTTGCTGGTCGGGGGTCACGCTGTCAGATACGCCCAGCATATGTTGTTGGCTTGGTCCGTAGATATCGGCGTCCAGCAAGCCAACAGACAGCCCCTGCTGCCTGAGGGCGACGGCCAGATTTGCGGTGACCGTCGACTTACCGACGCCGCCTTTTCCCGAGGCCACAGCGACCACGTGGTGGGGTGATGACACCACTTTTATCCTTGTTCAAAGCTATCGGGTAAGTATACCGCGCCGGCACCACCTTGCGATCACCCTCCACAGCGAAAAGGGCGAAAATCCGGTAGACTGCGCGCCGTTTCACGCCGGATCGCGCGCCTCATGACTACCACCCCGAGAAACATACTGGTGACGTCGGCATTACCCTATGCCAATGCGCCCCTGCATCTCGGACATATGCTCGAGCAGGCGCAAACCGATATCTGGGTGCGCTTTCAGCGATCTCGCGGGCATCACTGCCGTTACGTGTGCGCTGACGATGCGCACGGCACGGCCATCATGCTCTCGGCTGAAGTCGCGAGTCGCACGCCGGAAGACCACATCGCCGCGATTCAGGCCCAGCACGAGCGAGATTCGGCAGGCTTCCTGATCCAGTTCGACCAATACCATTCAACCCATTCGCCTGAAAATCAGCGGTGGTCCGAGACCATTTTCGAGAGACTGGAGGCAGGTGGGCACATTGCCGTGCGAGACATCACCCAGGCGTTCGACCCTGAGAAAGGCCTGTTCCTTGCCGATCGATTCATCAAAGGCACGTGCCCAAAGTGCAAAGCCCCGGACCAATACGGTGACAACTGCGAGGCCTGCGGTGCCACCTACTCCCCGGCCGACCTGATTAACCCAGTCTCGGCGCTCTCGGGTGCAGAGCCTGTCGATAGAGACTCTAGCCACTTGTTTTTCCAGCTCGGCCATTTCGAAGCGCTTTTGACTGACTGGATCAACAGCGGCCAACTGCAACCCCCGATTGCCAACAAGCTGAAAGAATGGCTCGAAGCCGGACTGCAAGACTGGGACATCAGCCGGGATGCCCCCTACTTTGGTTTCGAGATCCCCGGGTACCCCGAGAAGTACTTTTATGTCTGGCTCGATGCGCCAATCGGGTACATGGCCAGCCACGAGGTCCTGTGCCGCGAACAGGGTGATGATTTTGACGCCTACTGGCTGCCGGGAGGTGACACCGAGCTTTATCACTTCATCGGCAAAGACATTGTGAACTTTCACGGTCTGTTCTGGCCGGCGATGCTAAACGCCGCCGGGCTGAGGCAACCGACAGCTGTCTATGCGCACGGTTTTCTCACGGTGAATGGGGTCAAGATGTCTAAGAGCCGTGGCACCTTTATTCTGGCAGACACCTACCTTGAGCACTTGGACCCTGAGTATTTGCGCTACTACTTTGCGGCCAAGCTCTCCGGCGGCGTCGACGACATTGACCTCAACCTTGATGACTTTGTGCAACGCGTCAATTCGGACCTCATCGGTAAG
>CBFHSJ010000116.1:2485-5677 GCA_965658485.1 Luminiphilus sp. | reverse complement strand
CGAAATGGTGGGTGTGAAAGAACACACCTCAGTCGACATGAGAAGTAGCAATGGGAACATTGTATGGGTTTTGAGATAAACGATCAGGTTCGTGCGTTAAATGCACAGCTGCAGAATTTTATGGACGAGCATATTTATCCACGCGAGCGTGAGTGGCACGAGTGGTGTCATGACCCAGAGCATCTCTGGGAGGTGCCGGCGTGGTACGACGACATCCGTGACAAAGCCAAGGCCGAAGGGTTGTGGAACCTTTTCCTGCCCGAGGAGTACGCGCCCTGGAGTCCGGGCCTCACTAATGTCGAGATCGCGCCACTGTTTGAGACGATGTCCAAGGTTATGTGGGCCCAGAGCGTGTTCAACTGCAACGCGCCGGATCGCGGCAACATGGAAGTGCTCGCTAAGTACGGCACGCCGGAACAGCAGGAGCAGTGGCTGAAGCCGCTGTTGGCGGGGGAGATTCGCAGCGCCTACGCCATGACCGAGCCGCAGGTGGCGTCATCGGATGCCACCAATATGGAGCTCGAGATCCGGCGCGATGGCGACGAGTACGTGCTCAATGGCCGCAAGTGGTGGACCACCGGTGCGGTCGGACCACGCTGCAAAATCATGCTGGTGATGGGCAAGTCCAATCCGGAAAACGACCGGCATCGCCAGCACTCGACCATTCTCGTGCCTCGCGATACCCCCGGCGTGGAGCTGGTCAGAACATTGCGCGCCTTCGACAGCCTGCACTCGCCCGGCGGTGAGGCGGAACTCTTGTTTGAGGACGTGCGGGTGCCGGTCAGCAACATGATCAAGGGCGAGGGTTGCGGTTTTGAGATTGCGCAGGGGCGTCTTGGTCCTGGCCGTTTTCAATACGCGATGGGTTTTGTCGGGATGGCACAACGCTGTCTGGAACTGATGTGTGCGCGCGCTCAGGAGCGGGTGGCTTTTGGCGAGCCGCTCATCAAAAAGACATCTATTCAGCATGAGATCGCCCGCAGTCGCTGTGACATCGAGCAGTGCCGATTGCTCACATTGCAGGCGGCAGAGGTGATGGACCGGGAGGGCCTCGACGGCGCCCGACCCTATATTTCGATGATCAAGATCGTGGCGCCCAAAATGGCACAGGAAGTCGCCGATCGCGCCATGCAGATTTTTGGTGGGATGGGCGTGTGTCAGGACACCATGATTCCTGAGGTCTTCACCATCGGCCGGTTCTGCCGCATTGCAGATGGCCCTGATGAGGTCCATATGTCGCAGCTGGGCAAACTGACCGCCCGCGAGCTGAATGCCTGATGGAGGCCCATCCAATGACCCGTTTGCTACCTAAACTATTACTTCTGATGTTGAGTGCCCTCGTTGCCCTGCCGGGTAACGCTGACATTGAAATTGCCGGCTACTGGCAGCACGAGAGCGATCCGGTGTGGATCGAGATGCGACCGGAAACGGGTGAGGGCGTGATGCTTCGCAACGACAACAGGCCGGATCGCGTTGGGTTTTTGGTGGTCACCGACCTGGTCGCGGGTGATGACCCTGCAGAGTGGTCTGCGCAGGTCTTTGCGGCGCGCTTGGGTGAGTACCGCAAAGCGCAAATTACGCTAACAGATGAGAGCCGCATGATCTTTACTGTGAAGGTCGGTTTAATGCGTCGCTCCGTGGAGTGGACCCGTGTATCAGAGGTGCCGCCTGCACCCAATGACGCGTAAACTCCGGCCCTGACAACAATAAAGATAGAGACGCGTCATGAGTAAACGTTTGATTTTTGCTGCCAGCCTGCTGGCGCTGACCACTGCCTGCACTGAAGAAGTGGGTCTGCTCGATGAAAGCCGCAACTTTGGTGGTCGTGGAGGCAACTCGCTCGAGCCGGTGATGGATCTGCTGGATCGCACACCGCCGGAGGCGAACCCGCTGCGCAATGCGTATTTTGGCGATCTTCATGTGCACACTGAGTACTCCTTTGACGCCTATAATTTCGGCACCACCGCCACGCCTTATGATGCCTACCGCTTTGCACAGGGTGAGACGATCGAGCACCCCGCGGGATACCAGATCCAGATGGCGACACCGCTCGATTTTTATGCCGTCACCGACCACGCCATGTTCCTCGGCCTTGCGCTCGAAGCGGGCGACACCACCACACCGTTTTCGCAATACGACGTGTCAAAGCCGCTGCATAACCTGAATGCGGAGGACAACATGGGTGAGCTGAGCCTGGTCACCCGGCTGGCGAACTTTGCCTCATTCATCCCCGATACTTTGGCAGGCATCTTTGCCGGCACTATTTCCGAAGAAATGGCGATCGGGGTCACCCGGCGGGCCTGGGCGGACATTATCAATGCGGCTGAGCAATACAACGATCCCGGTCATTTCACGACCTTTGTGGCCTACGAGTACACCTCGTCCACCGATGATGTCGGCAACCTGCACCGTAACGTGGTGTTCCGCGGGGCGGACAAGCTGCCCGCTGTGCCGTTTTCCCGTTTGAATTCCCAAAACCCGGAGGGGCTCTGGGATTGGATGGATACGCTGCGTGGGCAGGGCATTGAAAGCTTGGCGATTCCCCACAACTCGAATGGCTCCAACGGCCAGATGTTCAAGCTGGTGGACTGGGCTGGCGACCCTATGGACGATGAGTACGCTGACCAGCGCATTCGCAACGAGCCAATCGTAGAGATCACCCAGGTCAAGGGCACTTCCGATACCCATCCGCTACTGTCGCCCAACGATGAGTGGGCTGACTTTGAGATCTATAAGTTCCGTGTGGGAACCAGTCTGCACAGCGAAGAGAAGGGCAGTTACGTCCGCGAGGCCTTGCTAAACGGTCTCGCTTTGGAAGCACAGGGTGTGAAGAACCCCTACCAGTTCGGCTTTGTCGCGGCGAGCGATACCCACGTGGCGGGCACCAGTGACGACGAGGAGACCTATTTCTCCAAGGCGGGCCTGTTGGATGGGCTGCCCGAGCGCCGCGGCTCGGTACCAGTGGATACCATGTATGGCTTGTTCGCGCGCTTTCTGGCCCCCGACACCTTGACCGAGGTCGACGGGCGTACCTACACCTACGGCGGTGGCTTCGAGAGCTGGAGCGCCTCGGGTGTGACCGGTGTCTGGGCCGAGGAGAACACCCGGGATGCTATCTATGATGCCTTCCGCCGCAAGGAAACCTTTGCCACTTCGGGCCCGCGCATGCGCGTGCGGTTTTTTGCGGGTCAC